>DATHXF010000105.1:0-19229 GCA_035459785.1 Rariglobus sp.
AAAGCACCGACGGTCACCGACTGGTTCAGGTTGATCGTCTGGTCACCGGCGATGTCGATGTTGATGTTCGCCGCGGCATCCGTCGCATTCGGAAAGGCCGCGCTCCAGCTGCCATTCGTATTCCAATCGTAGGTGCCGGCAGCGGTGGGGACCCAGGTCTGCGCGTAGACGGGCAAACCAGCCAGGAAGGCCGCAAGGGCCAGGGTAGTGACGAACTTCTGATCAAGTGCTTTCATGATGATACGACGTTGAGGTGGGGCGGGTAACGAGCTCGGGAGCTCTTGTGCGCCAACCCAGCCCGCCCCATCCGAAAGCACCACGGTGAAGCAACACCCCGCCGCGTTTCTAATAAAATTGACCGGTCAAAATTCCAGACCAACCCGCGCAACCAGCTAGCAGTTGCGCGACTTGACGACCGTAATCGCCAGCATGCCCAGCGTGGTCGGCACCGAGGGATCGGCGGTGATCTCCAGGTGCGTGACGACGCGCCCCGGAAACGGATTGATCCACTCCAACGTGTAGAGAAACACGTGCCGCTTGATCGGACTGTCCTCGTCATCGATCAAGGGAACCATGCGCGAGTGCGGGAAATCCACATGAGGGAAATCCGACCACCAGTCCTGAATGTTCGCTTTCGCCGCCGCAGCCGTTTCAGCCAGCTGTCCGTCACTTTTTTGCCGCCCGAGACTGACCAGCCGCACCGTGCCCAACGGTCCCTTGGCACCGTGAAACGTGTAGCGGGCAAACGCCTCCAACGGCTTGGCGTAACCGCAGCCATGCAGAATATAAACGGCCTCCGCGCGCGCCCCGATAGGAATGCACAACGTGCCGGGCAACGTGCGCGCATTGCCCGTCTGGTTGACGGCCGAACGAAACACCACCGCCCCCATGTCGGTGCGCTTGGAGCCGCCGAGAATCTCAAACGGCACGCCGTGAATCTCACGCTTGCCGGGAGGCAGGCTCAGCAAAGGCAGATCGCCGAGCCAACCGCGCCGAAAACGCAGCGGACGATTTGCGAACGGTCGCAAATCCACCGGAGCAAAACGCGGACGCTCTGCCAGCGACGCCTTGGCGGCGAGTGAATAGGGCCGGCGGATCATTTGATCCAACTCCTCGGACGATTCACGCCGGCCTTCCGGCGCAATCGGTTCCCGCCGCGCCGCCTTCGCAATCGACGCGGAACCGCCGGCCTGCGCAACCGTGGATTCCCGTAAATGAAGTCGAGGCATCACCTGCATCACTGCAGGCGGCGGCAGCACGCCGATACGTTCGCGCACGCGCATTTCGCGCTGCAGCAAATCGAAGGTCATCTCTATCCAGAGCGGCATGTCGATGCTGGCCGAGGTCACCCGTGGCTGCACGGTTTGCAGACAGGCAGCATTGCCCACCGCAAAAATCGAAAGTCCCGCCGGCACGCGGCGCCCCTTGCGCGCCAGTTCGCTCAACAACCTTTGCAATGCGCTCCAATGGCAGATGCGCACCACGAGTCCGGTCACCGCCCGCCACTCGCCCGCGAGCACATCCGCCAACGCATCGGCCTCCGACTTGTTGATCAGCCAGGAAAAATCACGGCGGATGCGGTCCGCCGAACCGGCGAGTGCGTTGTCGGCGCAGCACCGGCGCCAGCAGGCATCCACCGCACTGTCCTCCAACGAAACCAGCGCCAGCTCGCGATGCCCCAAACCGACCAGATGCTTCACGCCCAACTCAATCCCGTGCTCCACGCTGCCGGTGATGGAAGAAAGGTCGTCGCCCACCAGCGAATTGCTCACGACCGGAATTCCATGCTTCGTCAACTGCCGCACCGCCGGCACCCACGACTCCTGATCGGGCACGGAAGGCGGATCGCAAATCACGCCTCCCACTCCGGCCCGGTCGAGCTGATAGAGCAGCGCCGCCGCCTCTTCGGTGGATTCCCACGTGTGAACCGTAAGATCGATCTGACGTTCGCGCGCAATGCGTCGATACGCGGACAAATATTCCGACCGGCGCGACACCACCAGATGACAGGCCGGCCGTGCCGGTGTCCGCACGGCTCCGGCCATAAAATTTTTGTAGCCCTGCCGTTCCACCCGACCCTCCGCAATGCAGAGCGTCATCGCGCGGTTGAGCGCATAAAGGCTGACATCCAAAGTGCGCGCCAGGCTGCGTTCGGACGGCAGCCGGTCACCCGCCTTGACGCGGGCTGACACGAACCAGGCGGTCAGGCGTTTCGTCGCTTCGGTAGCCAGCTGGGCGGTTGCCATTCGATGAGTGGGGTAAGACAGGCGCGTAAGGGGAACGTCGTGTTTACTGCGAGAAACCCCACGCGAGCTGCAACGCTAATGTCTCCCGCAGAACAAACCTTCGCTTTGGAGCAAATTCTCAAACTCCACAGCGCTCCGCTTAATCGGGATCACGTTTTTCGGGCATAGCTATCGTGCCCGCACCGCTCACCATCCATGAGCTGAATCGACTCCAACCTTGACTGTGTTAATTAATAAAATGATTAAATCATTTTATGACATTTACCCGCCTGCATGTCTTGCGTCGTCTCTTCATTCCCATCACCTCCGTTTTGGCCTGTGCCATTGGCAGTCTAACCCTTGGAGGTCAGGCTTATGCAGTTCCAATCGAGTCAGTTAGTGCGTTGATCCCCGACGGTCTGTATTTCGAGGCCAACGACCACCTCCAAAGCGCCAGCGAACCCCTCCAATTCACCTATAAAACCGGCGCCGACGACCTCTCCAAGCTTCGGCAGGGCATCCGGTTCACCGTTACCGATCTCACCGGCACAACCATCGCCCAAGGCACCGCCACCGATGTAAAAGCGGAGAACGGTCTGGCCGTCTGCACCCTGCTGGCTCCCGGCCATACCTCCACGTGGAAAGAGGGTTGGTATAACCTGCGCACCTCTCCTGTCGCCGAGCCCGACGCCAAGCCGTTCAACTTCAAGTTCCGCTATCTCTCCCGCCCCAACGCCGCCCGCGTGGTCTATCTCCTGGATGGTCCGACTCCCGAGGGTTACGCCGAATGGTTGAACACCGGATTCACCCCGGCTGTCGAACCGCTCAAGTCCTTCCCCGCCGGCGGACAGCCCGACTTGGTCATCGTGAGCCACTGGGCTTCGCTGGCCCCCGGCCTGGCCGCGCGCCTGCAATCCTATGTGTCCACCGGCGGACGTCTCGTGATCTTCGGCGACACGACCGCCGAGATCGATTCGCTCGCTCCGCTGCAGACCGACCGTGCCAATCCCTACCATTACGCCCCCGTCGCGATCGGTAAAAACCTCGGCCTTGATTCTCTGAAGTCTTGGGCCGGTCACCCGGTCATACGACTCAACACCAAACTAGCCGCCGGTGCCGAAGCCCTCGCCTCGACCGACGACGGACAACCCTTTCTCGCCGTCAAAAAAATCGGCTCCGGTCTCGTTTACAGCGTCGCCGCTCCGCTCAAGCCCGGCGCCGTTTATGACGGACTGCTTCACGCGCTCCTGAAGCTTCCCGCCAAGCCCGCGACGTCTCCCGCGCAACCCGATGCCGACGGCTTCACCCTCGGCGCATCGCACGACAACATCGGTCGCTTCGGCTGGCTCAACAACGACCGCGTCCACGACCTGGGCATCCAGCCCGACCGTTCGTTCCGCATGTGGGACGTCACCCAGGACACGTTCCGCGTCGCGTTCCCGCCTTTCACCGACGAAGGCACCGGACAGATTTCCTGCGCCGATGCCAACTGGGTCGGCAAACACCTCGTCGGCACCGGCGGAGTCTTCGGCTCACGCACCGAACTCTACTTTGGCCTCGGCGCCCCCGGCGTTCTTTACCGCAACACCGAAGCCACCCAAATCCGTCTTCGCGTGCCTAGCGCCTCCATGCTCGCGTGGCCCACCGCCACCGGCAGCCGCGTCGTCAAAATCGGCGAGACCGCTTTCACTCCCGAAGGCATGAACCGCCCCTGGCTCCTCCTCTGGAACGGTGAGGCCGTGCGTCGCCACGAATGGCCGCTGCTGATCAACACCAGCCGCCACATCACATCCATCCGCCGCATCGACGCCGACACCCTCGAGTTCACCTTCGCCAAACCCGGTGTCGACCTCACCGTCATGGCCTTCGGCGGTGTGCGCCACTTCACCCATGAGGAAGTCGCCGCATGGAATCCTTTGCCAGCCGCCATCGTCTCCCGCGCCGACTGGTGGAACCGTGTGCACCAGGCCCGCCCCATCGCCTGCGAAGAACGCTACCGCCTCAACCGCGAGGCCAATACGGTCGAGGTGCGCGACCGCTTCGACTACCTGCACCTCGAAAACGATTTCGGCGTGACCGGCATCCACATCGCCCCGGTCCCACCGCTTCTGCCGATCACCGCCGCGCAAAATCTCGCCACGCTGCCCACCTCCGTCACCGCCACCGGCGTGGATACATTCTGCGGCCCGTTTCACGCCGCCGCCGGCACCGACACGGTCACCTACACGCTCCCCGTGCCGGATATGACCTATCCGCTCGCGACCAAGCCCGTCGATCCGGGCCTCGGCGATCCGCTCGTGCGCCAGTTATTCGAGCGCATCTGCGAACACGCCGCCCTGCCCCGCAATCTCTACCTGCCCGTCTACTTCATGCCGATTGAGAAAGCCAAGGGCGCCATCCATCCCGAGCGCGATTTGCGCGCCGCGTCCTACTCCAAGTCCACGCACGAAATCCGCGACAAGCTCTTCATCGACCTTCACCGCAATCTCGGCGGCACCTACGGCCAGAACATGTTCAAGCCCTACCTCGACGGCGTCCCCGGCTACGACGAGTCGCGCCGCCTGCTGAACGAAAAAATCGAGCGCAACCTCCTGCGCGATGTCGGGTTTTTCCAATACAAAACTTTCCTGCGCTACAACACCGAGCCCAACGGCGGCGTGCGCTACCCGATGACGTTCCTCGGCCCCGTTCGCTTCGCCGACGGATATCGCTTCTTCCATGACATGAACGAGACCGCCTCCATCGTGCTCTACAGTTTCGATGCGTATGCGCAGACCGGCGGCGACCCCGCATTCCTCGCCGACAACCTTCCCTACATCGAGGCGACCGCCTCCTACGTCACCGGCATGAACGACTGGGCATGGATGTCGTCGATGGCCTGCGACTGGGGCATGGGCAACAACATCGACATGCTCAACGGCGAGCTCTCCACGTGGGTCGCCATGCACCGCATCCACGCCCGTCTCGGCCATCAAGAGCGCGCCGACTTCGCCGCCTACATGGCCGCGCGCGCCTCGATTTCCGCCACCGCCCGCTTCTTCTTCGGCGCTTACTACAACGGTCTTCACTTCCCCGACTGGGTCGCGCTCAAGGCCCCCACTCACGAGATGGCCGCGATGGAGCAGCAGGCCCGCGCCTCCAGCAAGTTCCTGCCCTTCGGCCTGACCAACGGCTACGGCGAGGGCTGGCCCAGCCTCTGGCCCAACGACCTCTCCCCGTCCTACCTCAACGCCAACCTCATCGGACTCGACATCTACAACCACTCCAAGGGCGTCTGCCCCGAGTTGTTCTCCGCCTACCGCGCGCCCGCGCTGCAACCGGTGTTGAGCGCTTACGAGGCCGCTTTCCGCCAAGCCTGCCGCGCCAAGAAGCTTCCCATCTACTACACGCGTCTCGCCGCGACCGATTTCATCACCGGCGACCACGCCGGCACCGTCGCCGAGCTTCGCCGCACCCTCGCCGATCCCCAGGCCAGCGCCAAGACGATGGGCGCCGGCACCGCTGACTGGGAAATCTCCAGCATGGTCCTGCTGCTCGAGTCCCTGCGCACCCACCCTCCCGCTTCCTCCCTTGTCCAACCCTGATTCCATCACCGTCACGCGCACCGCGCGCGATTCCGGAGAACGCCTCGCCTCGCTGCCGCCGCTCGCGTGGAGCCCGGGCCCCGCCTCGCCCACGCGCGAGCCCGCGCTCTCACTCTCGATCGACACCGGCCGCACGTTCCAAACCATCGAGGGCTTCGGCGGCGCGTTCACCGAAGCCGCCGCCGTCACGCTTGAAAAACACCCGCCCGCGAAACAGGCCGAAATTCTCCGCGCTTATTTCGATCCCGTTGCCGGGCATGGCTACAATCTCTGTCGCACCCACATCAACAGCTGCGACTTCGCGCTCGGCAACTACGCCTCCGCCGACCGGCCGGACGACTTTGAACTGAAACACTTCAACCTCGGCCGCGACCACCGGCACCTTCTCCCGATGATCCGCGCGGCGCAGTCGCTCGCCGGCCCCGCCCTCAAGCTGATTGCCTCGCCGTGGAGTCCGCCCGCATGGATGAAAACCACCGGCCGCATGAACGAGGGCGGCAAGCTCCGTCCCGAATGCCGCGACTCCTGGGCGCGCCACTACTGCCGCTACATCGCCGAGATGGCCAAGGCCGGCTTTCCCGTATGGGGCCTCACGATTCAAAACGAGCCCGCCTCCGCCCAGCGATGGGATTCCTGCGAATACACTGCCGAGGAAGAACGCGACTTCGTCCGTGACCACCTCGGCCCCGCGTTGCACGCCGCCGGCCTCGCCGAGGTGAAGGTAATCGTCTGGGACCACAACCGGAACCTGCTCTACGAACGCGTGCAGCCCATCTACGACGACCCCGCCGCCAGCCGCTACGTCTGGGGCGCGGGCATCCATTGGTATTCGGGTGACAACTTCGACAACGTCCAGGCCGTCCACGATCGCTGGCCTGAAAAAGCCGTGCTCTTCACCGAGGGTTGCCAGGAAGGCGGTCCGCATCCCGGCGTCTGGGGCCTCGGCGAACGCTACGCACGCTCGATTATCGCCGACCTCAACCGCTGGACCGTCGGCTGGATCGACTGGAATCTTCTGCTCGACGACACCGGCGGCCCCAACCATGTCGGCAACCTGTGCAGCGCACCCGTTCTGATAACACCCGCGACCGGCGAGGTTTTGTATCAGACGTCGTATTACTACATCGGCCACTTCGCGCGTTTCATCCGGCGCGGCGCCAAGCGCGTCATCTGCGCCTCCACCCGTGACGAAGTGGAAACCACCGCGTTTCAAAACCCCGACGGCTCGCTCGCCGTTATCGTGCTCAACCGCACCGAACTCTCCCTGCCGTTGACTCTCCGCCACGCCGGTCGCTCCGCCCTCGGCCACTGTCCGCCCCGCTCCATCACCACGTATTGCTGGCCGGCCCTCGCACCCTGAGTCCTCATCACAAGCCAACACCCGTCCGCCAATCTACCCCTCTATGTCCGCCCCCACGCCCGCCGCCGACCGCATTCCCCTCCTGCAAAAAATCATGGTCGGCGCCGGCGTGAACACCGACTCCTTCGCGACCAGTCTCATGAAGAACGTCCTCTGGATGCCTTTCTTCAACATCGGGATGGGAATGAGTCCGGCGATTCTGAGCATGATCCTGGTCATTTTTCAGATCTGGAATGCCTTCATGGATCCGATCATGGGCAACATCTCGGACAACGCCCGCACGCGCTGGGGACGCCGCCGTCCGTACATGGTGGTCGGCGCCGTCCTCATCGCCTGTATTTATCCGTTCATCTGGCGCGCCCCATTCGCATGGGGCGAAACGGGCGCTGTGTTTTATCTCATCGGCATCGGCCTGCTGTTCTACACCAGCTTTTCGGTGTGGGCCATGCCCTACTACGCGCTTCAGATCGAACTCACCCCCAACTACGACGAACGCACGCGGCTCTCCGCGTGGATCACGTTCTTCGGAAAAATCTCCTCGCTGGGCAGCAGTTGGATCCTCGCATTGCTCACCTGTGGCTGGTTCCTGAGTCCGCTCACCGGAAAACCCGACCTCGTGATCGGATTGAAAACCTGCAGCTGGGGCATCGCCGTGCTGATCCTGATCTTCGGTCTGCTTCCGGCGATTTTCGTCAAGGAGCGCTATTACAAGGTGGAGGCCAAGCAACGGACGCGCGAACCGTTGCTACGCAGCCTGCGCGAGTCCGCCAAGTGCAAGCCCCTCTGGAACCTGATCGGTATTTCCTTCTTCGCCGTTGTCGGCACGAGCGCTCTCGGCAGCCTCGGCCAATATCTGAACTTCTATTATGTCTTCGACGGCGACATCGGCGCGGCGGCGATCGTCTCCGGCTGGAAAGGCACCGCGACCGTGGTGTTCGGAATCGCCTCCATCCCACTGTGGACCTGGCTGAGCGAACGCTACGACAAACGCGCCATCGTTTTCGCGATGCTCACGCTCACGATGCTCGGACATCTGATGAACTATTTCTGCATGCGACCGGACATGCCTTACCTGCAACTCATCCCGGGCGTGTTCGAGTCCTGCGCCCTCGGCGCCGTCTGGATGTTCATTCCCTCGATGAAGGCCGACATCGCCGACTACGACGAGGTGGACACCCACCACCGCCGTGAAGGCGCGCTCAACGCCTTTTTCTCCTGGTTCATCAAAGCCTCCTTCACCTGCTCCATCGGCCTGAGCGGCATCATGCTGGAAATATCCGGCTTCACCTCCAAGGTCGCGCACCAAACGCCCGAGGTCCTGCACCGTATGATGATGTTCTACCTCTTCGTCCCGACGGCCATCTGGATCATCGCGCTCTTCTTCGTCTACCGCTACCCGCTCTCCCGCGGACGCATGGCGGAAATCCGCACGCTGCTCGAAGCCCGACGCGGAAAAATCTGACTTCTCCCGCGCGTCACAACCTGCGGTCATGAAGAGCCCCCCGCCATGACCGCGCCGCTCACCTACCCGCTTCAATCGGTCCGCCTGCACGCACGCGGTTTCTCCGCGGACTACTCCTTCCCGCCTCACCGCCTGCCGCTGCATCAATTCTACTACGTGCTGGCGGGCGAGGTTTCCCAACGCGTCGAGAACCACACCCACCGCCTGCGCGCAAACGAAGGCGTGTGGATCGCCCCCGGCCTCGAACGCGAACCTCGCGCCCTAGGCGCCCCGGGAACGTATCTGGTCGTCGAGTTCACCGCCCCGGATTCTTTCCTCCCCCAAGACACCGGACCGGGAAAAAAATGCACACTCCGCGGCACCGCCGCCCGTGACGCCCGCGCACTCGCGGACCTTGGCACCGTTTCGGACGACGATCATCGCGCGGCGGTCTTGTTCCACCACCTGTGTCTGCTCGCGCTACCCGAGGCATTGCTCGCAAGCCCCCGTCCCGCCGGAAACGACCGCGCGACGTCGAACCGCGATCAAACCCTCACCGCGCGCGTGGAACGCATCGAACGGATGATGACGGAAAACACCGCACATCCGCTAAGCCTGGAAGAGATCGCCGGTCTCGCCGGCATGTCGCGCTCCGCCCTCGCGCGCTTGTTTCTGGCATGCCGCGGATGCGCTCCTTGCGCGCGCTTTCGCGAAATCCGTCTGGAGAGGGCCAAGGAGCTGCTCGCTACGGGCGGGCGCTCGGTCACGCAGGTGGCGATGGAGACGGGCTTCGCCTCCTCGCAGCACTTCGCCGGAGCGTTTCGGCGCCGCTTCGGACGGACGCCCTCTAGCTTCACGACCACCACTGTCGGTAAATAGCGGGTATTTTTCGCACATCGGGCCGGGTGAAATTCGGACGCCGCCAACGCGCGTTTCGGGCAGACTCGTCCTGCCATGAGCACCCAATCCCCTCTTCGTGTAGGCATTTCCGGCTTCGGCCGCAGCGGTTTCGGCATCCACGCCCACGCCTTCGGCCTGCTGCCGAATCTCTTCACGGTTAAATCCGTTTATGACCCGCTTGAATCGCGACGCGCGGACATCCCGGCAGGTGCGACGGCGGCGACTTCGTTTGAATCCCTGATCGCCGATCCCGATCTCGACCTGATCGTCGTGGCTCCGCCCAACCGCTTCCACGCCGCGCAAGCCAAGTCGGCCCTTGAGGCCGGCAAACACGTGGTGTGCGAAAAACCGTTCGGCTTCACCACCGCCGACGTGGATGCGATGATCGTAGCCGCGAAGCGGAGCGGTAAAATCCTGCAGCCGTTTCAACAACGCCGCTACGAGCCCGACTTCCGCAAGGCGATGGAAGTCTGCGCCAGCGGCCGCCTCGGTCGCATCACCTATGTGCGCATCGCCTGGCACGGCTTCGGCCGGCGCTGGGACTGGCAAACCCTGCGCTCCTTCGGCGGCGGCCAGCTCTACAACAACGGCCCCCACCTCATCGATCACGCGCTCGAGTTCTTCGGCACCTCCGAACCGGAGGTGTGGTGCGATCTCCGCCGCTCTCTCTGCAGCGGTGACGCCGAGGACGAGTTCCAAGTGATCCTGCGCGGCGAAAACGCGCCGACCGTGCAGCTGGAGTTGCGCTCCACCGCGGCCTTTGGCGACGACCGCTGGTTCATCTGCGGCACCGCCGGCGGCCTGCGCGGCGGCGCCAACGGGCTCCACTGGAAGTGGGTGGACTGGTCTCAGCTCCCCGAGCGCACGGCCGATTCCCAACCCACCGAGAATCGCAGCTACAACTCGGAGAAACTGACCTGGCACGAGGACAACTGGACGCCCGCGAGCGGTGCCGACGCCGGTGCAGGCGCCGCCCCGGCCGAGCAACCCATCCTGGATCTCTACACGGAACTCTGGAAAACCATCCGTGAAAATGCTCCGCAGCGAATCACGCCGGAGATCGTGCGTCGCAGGGTGGCTATCCTCGAAACCTGTTATCGCCAACGCGGCGTGGCCTTTCCCGCCGGCGTTCTCGCCTCCTGAAGCTCGCTCGAAAATCCGCTTATGCCCACCCGTTACGATCTCGCCCGAAACCTCGGTGTGAAGAGTTTTTCCTTCCGCCATATCACCGACAACGCCGACGTGGCCGCGGCGATTTCCCGCTGCGGCTCCATCGCCGTCGATCTCTCGGCCTGTCACGTCAATTACGACGATCCCCCGCAACAGGAACGCGTCGTCGCCACCTATCGCGAGGCGGGCGTGCGCATCTCCGGCATCGGCGTGGTTCACATGCGAAATGATTCCGCGCACAACCTCCGCTTCTTCGAGTTCGCCCGCCGCGCCGGTTGCACAGTGGTGAGTTGCACCTTCCCGCTCGCCGACCATGAAGCGATCTTGCGCGATCTTGAAGCGCTCTGCGCACGCTTCGGCATGCGCGTCGCGATCCACAACCACGGTGGCACCGACTGGCTCGGCAACACCCATGCACTCGACCATGTCTTCGGACGCACCAGCCCCGCCATCGGCCTCTGCCTCGATACCGCGTGGTGCATCCAGGCCGGCGGCGACCCGCTCCAGTGGTTGGAAAAATTCGGTCCACGACTCCATGCGCTTCACCTGAAGGATTTTCGTTTTGATCCGTCGGGCCGCTTTCACGACACCATCATCGGCGAAGGGGCATTGAAGCTTCCGGCATTTCTGGAGAAATTCCGCTCTCTCTCCTTCGACGGCTCCGCAGTGGTGGAATACGAAGGCGCCGACGCGGTGGAAGCGACCGGCCGCTGCGTCGCCGCAGTCCGTGCAGCCTGGACCGACATCTCGGCCTAAGCCGAGATGTCGCGGCTCTCATTCGTAGACCCGCACTTCGTGCAGGGCCGCGACGGCAGCCCCGTTGGTCGCATGGATCACGATGCGTATCCGCTCCGTGATCACCGGCGCAGGTAAGGCATGGACGCGCCGGGGTTGATGGTTGTCCGATTCCCGCAGAACTTCAGTCCAGACACCGTCGATCCACGCCTCCACGGCGTAATCGCGGGCAACCAAGGGATCGCGATAAAAGGGAGGACAGGCGTAAATCTCGCGCAACAGATGTCCCGGAAACACCAGCTCGACGCGCGCAACGGACCGCAGGGCGGACCAGTCGAGTTGAAGCCATTGAGAGAAGGGCTGTGCCGCGTCGGAACGCCAGACATGAAGACCGTGGTGGGGTCGGGCCGCTCCCGTGAGAACGTTGGCCGGAGCATGAACCGGCTGTCCCGGGGTAATGCGGAAGGCGAGCGTCGCGCCGCTTTCCAGGCGGCGCAGCCGGGTGGCATCGTAGGCGCGGGCGGCCACCTGCCCGTAGAGAACGTCGCGGGCGATGCGCCACGCCGGGGCGGCGTCTGTCGACTCAAGATCGAGACGCACGAAACCATCCGGCACACCTTCCAGCTCAAGCACCCATTCTACCCAGCGACCGGTGCCCGGGGGAACGGTCAGCTCGGTCTCGGCGAGCGCGGGCAGATCACGCCGGTAATCCCAGACATGATCCGGACGCACGAGACAGGCGCGGACCGTGCGCGCGCCGTCCGCCGCATTGTCGAGACACACGCCCACCGTGGCGATGCGGCCTCCGGCCACAGCGATCCATTGCGAAGCGGGCTGATTCAACGGCCACGAGATGCGCGCGGGGTGGCGCAACAGACCGCCGGAGGTATCTGCTTCATCCGGAGCGATGCCATGATTCAGCGAGGCCGAACTGGCCGAGGCGCTTGCGGCCGGCGCGTAGTCGAGCGGATCGGCGCGCGCAACATGCGGCAAAAAACAGCCGTCGCGCAGCAGCGTTTGCTGGAGCGCTCCAACGTGTTCCTTTTCGCCCAAACGAGCCAGAGGAAGTCCGTGCACCAGCGCATGCGCGGCGGCGGTTCCCGCTGCCTGGCCCAGCAAGGCCGTGGTCCCCATGACGCGCAGCGACCCCAAGGCGGCATGCGTCGCCGAGACGCAGCGGCCGGCAAACAGCAGATTCTCCACATCGCGGGCGATGAGTGAGCGCAGGGGGATGCCGTAAGGGCCGACATAGCCCCGATGAAGAAAGGCGCCCTCGGCCTTGCTATGCGGGGCGAGCAGGCCGCCAGGCGCGTGGAGGTCCACATACCAGCCGCCAAAGGCGATCTCATCGGGATGAATTTTATCCACGTCGAGGTCCTGCTCGTGGAGACGAACGAGACCGTCGATGCGCCGGCTTTCGCGTTTGCCGGGCACCTGACCGATCCACTCGAGCGCATAATTGGCGGCGCGCTCGCGGGTGTTTTCGTCGTGATTCTTTATCCAGTCCCAAACCGAGAGCGCCCACGCGGTGAGTTCGTGGCGGAGGGTCTCGTTGTCATGGATCGTATGCCAGGGCATGCCCAGCTCGAGCCACCAGTAGCCGCCGCTTAGATCGGAAATATCGCGCCCTTTGCGGAAAAACTCCGCTCCCGGCGGCGGCTTGACCCAGGGCGGCGCGTGAAACGGAGCGGGGCGTCCGGTGTCACGCGCGCGGATATGAAGGGAGCTGCCGAGCGTGGTGGCGGAGGCTTGTTCGGCGGCGTGGAGCTCACCGGTCTGCGCCCGGCTTTCCGTGCCGATGCGCCAGCCGCAGCCGGCGAGATCGGCGAGCAGTCCGTCGCCGGTGCAGTCAATGAAGGTGCGACCGCGAAGAATTAGGGTCGTCTCCGCGCCGCCCACGCGGGCCACGACGGCGGCGATGCGAGGCCTCGGCGCGCAGGCAGGGCGGTAAAACCACCCTTGGTTGGAATCGGGTTCGGGGCGTCGCGCCTGGTCGGCCACGGCGCTCAGGTCGTCGTCACCCAGCAGCAAATCAAACACGCTGGTGTTGAGATAAAGCGTCAGGTTGGGCTCCCGGAGCGCGAGGTCGTAGAGGACTTGGTCGAAGACGGAATTCGTCCATCCGTTGTCGTTGATCTCCTCGTGATTGCGGGCGCGTTCTTCGGCCAGGATTTCACCGATGATGCCGGACTCTCGGGCATAGGCGTGAAACCCGGCGGCACCTTGCACCGTGACGCGGATTTCGGAGGAGGCGTTGCCGCCGAGCACGGGCCGGTCCTGCACGAGGCAGGAGCGCAGACCTTGGCGGGCGGCGGAGAGCGCGGCGCAAAATCCGGCGAGACCGCCGCCGCAAATCACCACATCGTGGAATTTGGTCAGAGTGGGCATGAAAGGGAGATGATAAACGGGCCGTTCGTCTCAATTCGCGCCCGCGACCACCGGCTCGGGCAGCTCCATTTCGATGACGGCGCGCATCGGACCCGACTTCGCCTGATCCCGCGGGCACAGCAGCACGATGATGCGTGCCTTGGGGAACAACTGCTCCGTCGCCGAGGCGACCAGATTCCATTGGTCGTCTCCCGTGCGCGCATACACCTGCAACGGCAGATAGGGTAGATCCGCCACGAGTTGCGCTCCCTTGTCTTCCCCCGGTTGCAACATCAGTCCTTCCTTGTAGAGTTTCACCGCCACGGTCTCGGTTGAGAAATTAAATACCAACGCCGAACCCGCCGGTTGTGTCCGCGCAAGATCCGCCAAAGTTCGGATCGTGTAGGGCAGTTCGGCTCCCGCCGGTGCCCGCGCCAAGACCAGCAATGCCTTGCGCGTGCCCGGTGGAAACTGAGTCTTGGCAATGAGCCGTTTCGTCACCGTTTCGCCCGTCTGCACCGGTGTGTAGAAACTCAGTTCCTGTCCGGACGGCAGCACATACTCGAAAGATTTTCGCCCCATGGGTGCCGAAACCGGAATCGCTTTTTTGCCAATGTCGTAGAACACCCGGCCTTCAGGCAGTTCTTCGAGAGTCAGGATGCGAAACCGCACGTCTTTCTTCACATCGACCGGCGCGGGCTGCGCCCGCAGCGACGCTCCGCCAACAGCCAGTGCCAGCGCAAAAACGATTGTGATACGGCCGGGCATTAAACGGGTTTTCATATGTCTTCAGGAGAGAGCCAGCGGAAGGAAACGACGCGGAAGCGTCGTCCCATGGTCCGATTGATGGAATCGGTCAGCGCCGAGGGTTCGATGTAGGCGGCGTCCACGGAGGCGTTGACGTAATCCGGCACGCGCTGCACCACGGCCTCGCACCAGGCACGGCCCTCGAGCTCGGTGGTCACCGGATTCACCGCATCGCCGTAAGTGCGGATCACAAAAGTGTCCGAACGCGCGGATAGCACCGGCCCGAGGGACTGCAACAGATCCGCCTGCGTCAAAAATCCCGGGATGCCCGTCGCGATCGGCATGTTCGCCTGCCGGGTGGACACCACTCCCGTGATGCTGCTGTCCGCATTGCTCGCGACCGGCGAGGCATAGGCTTGGTTGATCGTCGTGGCGTCGATCGCTGCCTGCAGCGTGCCCTTGAGCGATGTCGTCACCGAACCGGCCAGCAACTGACGGTTGATAAAATCCGCCAGCGACAATAACGGCGCGCCGTTGGTCCGCGTGCGAATCTCGTTCACAATGGCCTGGGCGAGGCTGTCGATTTCCGTGTCGTTCAAAAACCGATTGCCGGCCCAGCCGCTTTGCTCGTTGGGTGCCGCATTATTCGGCATGGCAAAATCCGCCGGCGTCCCACCCGGCAGCGGCGCACGATCGGGAAACTTCGTGAAACGCCCGTAAGGATGCGTGTAGCCGCCGCTCAGCGTGGTGGCATCCGCGTTTTCCGGAACCACGCCGTTGAAGGAAGCCAGCACTGCCTTCCACGCATCGACCGACGTCGAGTTGATGTTGAACGCGCCCTCCTCCATCAGCACGGCGGCGGCTTTTCGAAAAGACCCGGGCGCGTCGCCCGCGCTGTAAACCAGATCAGCCTTCACCACCGCGTCCCGGTTCGGAAAAAAAGAAAGCCGCGCGTTGGGTAGATGAAACGTCGGATCCGCCAGATTCGCGGCCGTCAGGCCCGTCGGCGCAGCCGATAGAAAAAACCGGTCCCACATCGCACGGTTCAAAACATAGGACCAATCGGTGAAATTACCGTCGGTGTTGTTTCCGTCGATGTAGGCCCCGCCGGTGTCCGCGGACTTCATGCGCGGGTCCACCCGTGAATTTCCAAACACATAACTCGGGTGCCAGTAGTGATCGCTGAACATGACGTGCTGAAACAGCCCGAGCGATGCGAACGGGAAATCGCTGCGCGGCACATCGAACATCGGCGCGAGCGGAGCCGCGTTGTAGGGATTCCAACTCTCGACGAGGTAAATCCATCCGCCGGCGACGCGGCTGACAAAGAACGGATCACCCGCCGGAAACGGGCTCGTGGAAATGTAAGGCCAGCCCACCGCGGTCTCGTGCGAGATCCAGATCGCCGACCGTTTCGAAAAACTGCCGGAGCCTCCATCGACCGGAGAGGGCGCACGATCCACCGCGCGATGATTGTGGTTGGCTACGAATCCGTGAGGCGAATCCAGATCGAAAAATCCGCGCACCGCCATGATACCCTGGGCGATTGCCGGTAAAATTTTACCCGTCACATGCACGCCGTTGAGCACTGCCGGCGGCGCGGACGTCGTGTCCTGCATCGGATAGGTATCGGGCGTCCCCGTTCCCGCCTGACATAGAAAACTGCCCTGTGGAACCGCGTTCAACTTGTCGTTCGAAGCAGCCAGACGAAGCGTGACGCCGAGCTTGATCGTCCCCGTGGCGGGCGCGGTGGTTCCGCCCGCGCTGACACGGATGTCGTCGGTCGTCACGGGCGCGGTCGCCAGCGGTGTCGGCAGATCAACATAGTAGCTGTTCAGCCGGTTATAGCGCGGTGCCAGCAACGAAGGACTCGCCGCGTTGGTGCTGTAAGGACCGTAAGTATCCGCCGAACACATGATCGCCTCGCCGGATTCAAAGCTGCGGGCGTTGATCCTGAACTTCAGCTGCGGACTGCCGGAGGCGGCCAGCGAGTTGAGATTCAAACTGCCGACCTGCGTGCCGTTTCTCCAGACGAGGGCCTGGGCGTCGAAATAAAATTCAACGGTGTAATCCGTGGAATTCAGCTTGGCGTTATACGGATTCCACAAACCCGCCAGCGGCCAGATGTGGATGCGCGGATACCACCGCCCGTCGGCGGAGTTCAGAAAAAACGAGGCCGACAACAGCACACTCGCCTGCGTGATGACCGGATAAACGCCCTGCACCGCCCCTGCCACGTGCGGCCTGACGTTCACGCTCGCCGCCACACCAGTCGCCGTGGCTCGCAGGTCATAAAACGATTTCAACAACCCAAAAGTCGGATGTCCCGACGTGCCGGTCGGAGCCACGGGCGTGATGAACGATGTCGGCACGATCAAATCGCTTCCCTTGTAGCCGGCGGGCACGGCCGCATCGCCCGAATTGAAATAGGTGGTGAGGTCTTTTTTCAGACCGCCGCGCAAGGTATCGGCCAACACACCGCGTGAAACCGGCGTCAGATCATGGTAACGGTAACGCGTAAAATCCGCACCGAATTGCGCGCTGTAATTCGGCATCAGGCTGAACGCGTTCCCATCGGCGATTTTCGACAGGTCGCGACGAAACTGGGCGGAGGACGCCGACGATCCGTTGGTCACATCATACGCACCGGTGCCCACGGCTGAGGCGGCCGATCCGGGCGCGGCCTTCGACACGCGCTCGATGCCGGAACGTTGCGCCACGAGGTGACGGTTGCGCTGCTCCTCGACCGTGGGCGCATACGACGTCCACTGCGGCGAACTCGCATCGGCGGTGGCCGCGTGCGGTGCATAGGAGTCCACCAGATTCATCCGGGCCTTCACGCCTTCGTCGCCCACCCAATAGGCGTAGTGTCCGATCGTGGTGCTCGTAGAACCGCTCAATCCCGGAATGGTGCTGGCCGGCACCTGGATATCCACCTTGGGCACGACCACGAAGTTGGGCAAAACCGTTCCGGTGGTGCCGACCGTGCGCGGTCCCACCAGCAGCACCGCCGGCAGATTCTTGACCTTGATATCCGTTGAAGTCGCCGACGAAGAGACCGCGAGCGCATCGATGACGCTGGCTGGCGCATAGGTGACATTCGTTCCTGCGGTGACCTTTCCAAACGTGTTGCCCGTGGTGTCGGTCGTGTCCGCCGTGAAAGTCGCCTGCTCGTTGCCACTCACGAGCCAGGTGAGCAGTTGCGGGGAGGAAGACGGACTCGTCGAGGGATTCCCATTGCCCCACACGCCGGTCCACATCCCCGCGCCCACCGTCGCCGTCGTGCCCAGATCCGCACGCGCCGTCACGCGCTGGTCGGGCCCGGCGTAACGCTGCAACTGACCCAGCGCGATGTTGAGCGCCGCAATCGCATTCGCCCGCGCCTGGGACACCCGCTGGTTGTTTCCCGCCACCTGCGTCTCCACACGCGTCAGCGAGGCCAGCGACACCAGCAACAGCACCAGAAACGCCAGCAGCGTGATCGTGATCAGCAGCGCAAAACCGGACCGTGGCCCGCGAACGGAAGAAGCGATTCTCAAAGGGGGCATAAAATGAAAAACGAGGGGTGTCGTCGGAGGGAAAACTGACTCAAAGAAACGCCGCCGCTCATGGGTAACTACATTGATCGGCGGCAGGCTCGGGGACAGTGGGACCGCATGAATAAAAACAAAAAAGGCCCGGCGGGTGATCGCCGGGCCTTTGTCCGCCCAAGATCCCGGTGTCCGTCAGCTGCGCGACGCCTTGCGACGGCGGATGACGGCGGCACCCAGGACGAAACTTCCGAAGATGACCGCATAGGTCGAAGGCTCGGGGACGGCCGAGGCCGTGATCGAGAGCAGGTTGGTCGAATTCGTGAACACATAATTCCACGTGCCGTCGCTTCCGGTAAAAGTCGCGCTGCTGTCGGCCGTGCCCAACGCGGTGCCCGCCACGGAAACACCGGTGAAGAGTCCGGTCGGCGTGCCGCCCGAGAAGATCGAGTAGTCGCCGGCGGCGATGTTCGTCAGATTGAACGTCAGCGTGCCGGATTTGATGAGACCGGAAACCGCCGCGATCGAGGCAAAACCGTCCACGAGGTTGGCCGTCACGTTGACCGAACCGGGGGTGAAGGAGCCCGCGCCCGCGAGGGCCGAGCCTTCGGCAAGCGTGAGCGCAGACGTCACCGCGACGCTGCTGCTGTTGTTGAAGGTCGCGCCCGTCGCCACCGTGATGCCGGTGCTGCTGTTGATCGCACCCGTGCCGGTCAGGGTGAGCGTGCCGGCGCCGATGATCGTTTTTCCGCTGTAGGTGTTGGTCGCCGTCAGCGCGAGCGTGCCGGCACCGGTCTTGACGAGACCGAGGCCATTGCCGCCGTCGCTCAATACACCGCTGAGCACGGCATCCACCGCGGCGCTGCCGTTGGCAACATCGACCTTGCGGTCAAGGACGGCAGCGGTGCCGAATGAAATCGCGTTCGTGATCTCAACCGTGGAATCGGAGTAGGCCGAGGAGAGCTTCAAGGTGTTGCTGCCGTCAACCACGCCCGTGGCGCTGTCCACCAGAAACCCGCTGCTGCCCCAGGTAAGCAGGGCGCTCGCGCCGCCAAAGTTGAAGACACGGTTGCCACCGTAGGCGCTCACGCCGGCGTCTCCGTAGAACGCGATCTGGTTTGAGCCGACCGTGATGCCGATGGCGTTGGTGAAGTCCGCCCCGGCGACACT
>DATHXF010000106.1:0-21565 GCA_035459785.1 Rariglobus sp.
CACATCTACGGCATCACCAGTTTCGAGCTCGGCTAAACCTCCTCCGACCAAGCGGAACACAATCCACCGCAGGCTTTCATTATGTGCGGCAACTGTGCATGTTGCCCCTTCCTTTGTCATCCATGTCCGACGAATCTCCCGCCATCGAAGTCCGCGACCTTGTGAAGATCTACTCCGGCCACACCGCCGTCAGTAAGATCAGCTTCACCGTGGCCCGCGGCGAGATCCTCGGCTTCCTCGGACCCAACGGCGCCGGCAAGTCCACCACGATGCGCATCCTCACCGGCTACCTCCCCGCCACCGCCGGCGAGGTCAACGTGTGCGGCGTCCCCGTCGCCTCGCGCTCCGACGAGATCAAAAAACTCATCGGTTACATGCCCGAGAACAATCCGCTCCCCGAGGACATGCGCGTCTCCGAATACCTTCACTACCGCGGACGCCTCAAAGAGATCCCCCGCCGTAAACTCGCCCCGCGCCTCGACGAGGTGCTTGAGCTTTGCGACCTCACCCGTGTCCGCCACCGCATCATCGGCAAACTCTCCAAGGGCTTCCGCCAGCGCGTCGGCATCGCCGAGGCCATCCTCGCCGAACCGCCCGTCATCATCATGGACGAGCCGACCATCGGCCTCGATCCGCACCAGATCCTCATCGTCCGCGATTTGATCGCCAGCCTGCGCGGACGCATGACGGTCATCATCTCCTCGCACATCCTGCCCGAGATCGAGATGACCTGCGACCGCGTGCTCATCATCAACCAGGGCCGCGTCGTCGCCGCCGGCACGCCCGCCAACCTCCGCCGCGAAATCCTCGGCCAGACCCGTTACTCCCTCGAAATCGCCGGCGACACCGCCGCCGCGCTTCCCGCCGCGCTCACCGCCGTCGAACCCACGCTCCACATCGCCGAGTCCGGCGAACCCGACGCCGCCGGTTTCCGCAAACTCACGCTCACCAGCGCCCGCGAAGACGATCTCGGCGAACCACTCCTTCGCGCGCTCTCCGCCGACCCGCGCTTCCGCATCCGTTCGCTCGGCCGCACCCAGGCGTCGCTCGAAGACGTCTTCCTCACCGCCACCAAGCGCGGCTGGGAAACCGTCGACGCGCCCGAGCCCGCCTCCGCCGCGAAGAAATGACCGCCCGTCCATGAAACACTTCACGACCATCCTCAACCACGAGATCCGCATGCTGCTGGTCAGCGCCAGCACCTACATCGCGGCCGTGCTCTTCCTCGCCGTCATGGGCTTTATTTTCTCCGGCGTGCTGGAGAACTACAGCGCCACCGCCCAGGAGACCTCGCCCGCCGCCGTGTTTTTCCAACTCTTCTGGCTGCCCGTCTTCTTCATGGTTCCGCTGCTCACCATGAAGTGCCTCGCCGAGGAACGCCGTCTCGGCACCCTCGAAACCCTCCTCACCGCCCCCGTCTCCACCACCGAGGTGGTCCTCGGCAAATACTTCGCCGCCTATTTCCTCTACATCCTTCTGTGGGCTTCGACCGGCGGTTTCTTCTACATCCTCCACAAGTTCGCCGGCGACGCGCGTTTCATCGATTTCGGGCCCTTGGTCGGCGGCTACCTGTTCGTCGCCGTCTCCGGCCTGCTCTACGTCGCGCTCGGCGTCTTCGCCAGTTCGCTCTCCCGCAACCAGGCCGTCGCCGGCATCCTTTCGTTCTCCCTGCTCTTCGCCGTGATCATCGGCCTGCGCTTCGTGAGCACGCTCGAGGTGCTCAACCTCGAATCGATGGCGTCCGTCAAAGCCGCCGTCGATTACACCATGGTTTTCCGCCACCTTGAGGATTTCACCCGCGGCATCGTCGATACCCGCCAGCTCCTCTTCTATGTGAGCGGCACCGTGCTCGCCCTCATCTTCAGCATCCTCGGCGTCGAGGCCAAACTCATCCATAGCTGATCATGGCCAAGCCCCCTTCATTCCGCACGGTCCGCTGGGTCCGCACCCTCAACCTCCTCGCGCAGTCGGTTCTCTTTCTCACGCTGTTCGCCGGACTCAACTACCTTGCGGTCCACTACGCCTGGCGCTTCGACCTCACGCAGAACCGCAGCCGCTCCCTCTCGGCGGAAACCCTCGCCTACCTCGGGAACCTCGACAAGCCCGTCCGCATCGTGGTCACGCTTAACGAAAACAGCGACAACGACGACGTCGTCCAGGCCTACCGCGATGTGAGCGGACTCCTGCGCGAATACACCTTCGCCACCGCCGGCAACGAGCGCGGCCGCATCAGCGTGGAATTCATCGATATCTTCCAGCGGCGCCGCGACGCCGAGGCTCTCGGCATCACCGATCCCAACAGTATCCTCGTCATCTGCGAAGGCCGCCCGCGTAAAATCCCCCTCGATCAACTCTACGACGTCAAAAACGAACAAAAACAGGGCTTCCGCGGCGAACAGGCGCTCACCGCCGCCATTCTGGATGTCTCCAGCCCGACCAAGAAAAAAATCTATTTCCTCACCGGTCACGGCGAGATGGATCTCGACGACACCAGTGCCGAACGCGGCCTCTCCGCCCTCCGGACCGAACTCAAGTCCCGCAACTTCGCCGTCGAACCCGTGGACCTCGCCCAGTTGGGCAAGATCCCCGAAGACGCCGCCGTCATCGTCATCGCCGGCCCGCAAGGCCGCTTTGATCGAGCCGAACAGGAACTCCTTCGCCAATACCTCTCCAACCGCGCCGGCCGCGTGCTCGCGCTCATCGCCCCCGGCTATCCCACCGGTCTCGATGACTTGTTCTTCGACTGGGGCATTCTGGTGGACGACGTGCTCATCTACGACCGCAGCACCGCCGGCCAGAGCGAAACCGGCGACCTCATCCTGCCCGCGCTCAACGACAAACACGACCTCACCAAGTCGCTCCTCGCCTACAAGATTCCCCTGCGCTTCGGTCCGTCGCGTTCCGTGCGCCCCGATCCGGGCCGCACGCTAGACAACAATCTGCTGGTCACCCAGTTGGTCGCCACGTCCGAGCAGGCCTGGGGCGAGGTCAACTACCGCCAGCGCGCTGTCCCGGTCTTCGACACCGGCATCGACCTCGCCGGTTCCCCCCGCCTCATCGTCGTGACCGCCTCCGAGCGCCGCTCCGCCCGCAAGATCAAAGTAACCGACGCCGACAAGGACATCTTCAGCATCCCCAGCGGTCGCCTCGTCGCCTACGGCAGCGCCGACTGGATCGCCAACGGCCGCCTCGGCGTCATCGGCAACCTCTCGTTCTTCATGTCCGCCGTCAATTGGACGACCGGTCGCGATATCGAACTCAACGTCCCGTCCCGTCCCATCTCCAAGTTCCAACTTTCCCTCACCGCGCAACAAATCCAACGCCTGCGCTTCAGTCTCCTTTTCGTCCTCCCGGGCGTCGCCGCCCTCCTCGGCACCGTGGTCTACTGGACCCGCCGCAACTAAGTTCCGACTCAATAGCTCCAGACTCTCGTCCCATCACATGCGCACCAAAGTCACGCTCATCCTGATTCTCCTGAACGTCGTGCTGCTGGCCGTCATCTTCTACGCCCGGCACGAAATGCAGGCGGAGCAAGACCTTGCCCGCCTCGGTAAACGCGTGCTCGGCAACGAGGCCATCGGGATGAACTCGCTGGAGATCACCTCCGCCGTCAACACCGGCCGCATCCGTCTCGAACGCGCCTCGCCCACCGCCCCTTGGGAAATCAAAGCCCCCATCCACTGGCCCGCCAACGAACACGCCGTCCGCCGCATCGTCCAGGAACTCGAGTTCCTTGAGACCCAGACCCGATTCCCCGTCGCCAGCCTCCAAAACGGCCAGACGCTCGCCGACTACGGTCTCAACCCTCCGCGCCTCATCCTCGACTTCACCCGTCCGTCCACCACGCCCGGCGCGCCCGACATCGCCACCCGTCTTCAGATCGGCGACACCACCAAAGCCGGCAACCGCCTCTACATTCTCTCGCCCGACGGCAAAACCATCCATGTGGTCGCCCGCGGTCTCGCCAACAGCCTCGTCGTCGGCATGGAGGAACTCCGCACCGACGCACTCTTCACCATTCCCGTGTTCGAGGTCCGCTCTCTCGGCCTGCAAAACACCGCCCCCGCCCCCCGTGTGCGCCTTCGCCGCGACGGCGACCGCTGGTCCTTCGAGGCCCCCATCGTCACCCGCGCCTCCAAGGCCGACGCCGAGGTCGTCGTCAGCGGCCTCAACCGCCTGCGCGCCCTGGCGTTCCTCAACGAGGTCACCCCCGCCGACGCCGGCGTGGACAAGCCTTCCCTCCGCGTGACCCTCGAAGGCAACAACCGCCGCGAAACCCTCCTCCTCGGCAAACCCTATCCCGTCGATCCCGCCTTCAAGACCGACCCCGCCAACCCGGCCGCCCTCTTCTACGCCAGCATGGAAGGCCGCTCCCAGGTATTCGTGACTTCGATACCAACTTCCAAGGACGGTCTCCTCGACACGTTGCGCAGCCCCCAGGAATTCCTGCGCGACAAACGCATCCTCGAGTTCGATCCGGCCGCCGTCACCAGCATCTCGCTCGCCGCGCCCGGCCAGCCCGAACCGCTGTTGCTTCGCCGCGACGAATCCTCCGTCTGGAGTATCGTCCGCACCGGCGGCACCACCGCTCTCCCGGCCGACGCCAAACTCGTCAACACCCTCCTCCAGCGTCTCGCCCTCCTCACCGCCGTGCCGCATGTCAAAGACACGTCCCCGTTCCTCCGCGACGCCCCGTCCGACGCCGAGGTTGAGAACTACGGCTTCAACCTGCCCCAGCGCGAAATCACCCTCACCGTCTCATCTCCCGCCAACGGCCCCGTTCCCCCCTCGCCCTCCCGCATCGTCCTCCAACTCGGCGTGAGCAGTGCCAACGTCCAGGCCCGCGTGGTCGGCCAGTCCTTCATCTACGCCGTCGACGGCGACACGCTCAACGACTTCCCCGTCGCGCCTTCCTACTACCGCGAACGCGTCCTGCGCACCCTCCTCGAAGGCACCCGCATCACCGGCCTGTCCCTGAAGGCCAACGACGCGCCCGCCGACCAACCCGCGCTTGTCTCCCTCTCCCTTCCCGAAGGCAAGTCCTGGGACGACACCCTCGCCGACGAACCCGAGGCGCGCCGCAACGCGTTGAAAACCGTGCTCGCCGGCCTCGCCACACTCCGCGCCAAACAATTCGTGAACGACACCTACACCGAGACCACTTTGGTGGACGGCAAGCCGGCTCCGTGGAAATACACGCTCGACGCCACGCTCGCCCTGGCCGGCGGTTCCAACGCCGTCACCTCCCTCCAGATCGCCGAACGCTCCGGCGGCGGCACCCAACTCGCCGGCTCGAAGGAATTCGGTCTCGTCTTCGCCCTCGACCAGCCGCTGCTCGACGCGCTCTGGACGCTCACCTACGCCGCGCGCGACCCCGGTCCGCCCGCCTCTCCCGCCAAACCCGAGGCAGCCCCGTAAAATCCACGCAGCAGCCGTATGAGTTTTAGAAGGGCATGGCGGATTTGCTGGTGGCTCATGGGCCACGGCAGCCGCCTTTTACTCTGGAGCATCTGGCTGGTGCTGCTGCTCCTGCTGGCCGGACAGATTTATCTTCTGTCTTCGCGCCGCATCGTCCTGCCCGAACCCGTGCGGCGCATCGTCGCGGAGCGCCTCGCCGAACACGGCCTCCGCCTCGACTACCAGCGCGGCCTGATGGATTTATCCGGCCACCTGATTCTTGAAAAGGTGCGCTTCGGCCCCAACTCCTCCGCCTCTCCCCTCGCCACTGCGGACTACCTCTACCT
Source organism: Rariglobus sp. (assembly GCA_035459785.1). Lineage (GTDB taxonomy): Bacteria > Verrucomicrobiota > Verrucomicrobiia > Opitutales > Opitutaceae > Rariglobus. Next base: position 5,745 of record DATHXF010000106.1, read on the forward strand.
CTACGTCGATCCGTGGGACCTGCTCGCCGGCAGCCTCGACTTGCGCGAAGCCCGGATCGGCGGCCTCGCGTTGCAGGCCCCCTCAGGCCCGGCGCTGATCGGCTCGGAGGAGGTGCTGGCCGACCGCGTCGATCTTTCGATCACTCCCGTAGGCAACGAAATCGAGTTGTCCTACCTGACCGGATACATCGGCAACCTCCCCGTCGAAGCCCACGGACGTTTCCACCTGCCCGGGCTTCACGCCGTTGGCGGCGGCAAATCCGCCGGCGGCGTTCTCTCCTCCGGCTGGAACGATCTCGCCCGCCACCTGCGCACCGCCCGTTCGTTGCTCGCCGCCGCCGACGGACCGCTCCTGCACCTGCGTCTCGAGCCCGGCCGGGTCGAGGTCTCCGTCGAAGCCCGCTCGATCGACCTGGGCGCGCTCCCCTCGGCACCCAAAGGCCGGCTCACCGATGTTCGCCTGCGCACCACCGTCCCGTTGTCCGTCTCTTCCAGGACGCCGGTCACCGTATTCGGCACACTGGACCGGCTTGAACTTCCCTCCCTCGACGGCGAGGCGCGCGGCCTCGTGTTTCAACTGCGCACCAACGGCGCGCTCGCCTCGCCCTCCGCCGATCTCCAGCTCGGCTCCGTGCGCTGGCGCAAGATCGAGACCGGTCCGCTGATCGCCGCCATCAGCCGTCCCACGGCGGAAAACGCCGCCGCCAACATCGCCCTCGCCCTCGCCGGCGGCGTCTGGAGCATCCAAGCCGGCCTCGACGACGGAACCGCCGGTGTCAGTCTCGACGGCTTTGTCGACAGCTCGACCCTCGCCTTCGCCGGAAGCCTCATCGACCGCGACCTTTCCTCCCTGCTTGATCCCGCCCGGGCCGCCCCGCTCCACGCCCGCGCCTCGTTCGCCCCCGGCTGGAAACTGGTCGAAGCCTCCGGCCGCCTCCATAGCGGCTCCGTGCGCGTGGGCGGCGCGCAACTCGACGAGACCGGCACCGAGTTCACCTACGACGGCACGCGCGTGCTCTGCGACAATCTCGTGCTCCGCCAGGGCGCCAGCCTCGCCCACGGTAGCTACGAAATGGATACGCGCACCATGGACTTTCGATTCCTGCTCACCGGCGGCCTCCGCCCGATGGGCATCTCCAGCTGGTTTCACGAATGGTGGACCAACTTCTGGGCAACCTTCGACTTCAGCCACTCTCTCCCCGATGCCGACGTGGATGTTCAGGGCCGCTGGGGCGACCTCACCGCGACCAACGTCTTCGTCCAGGCCGCGGGCGCCCGCACCGCACTGAAAGGCGTGGAATTCGACCGCGTGCGGACGCGCCTCTTCCTGCGCCCGCACTGGTTCGACATCCTCCACTTCGAGGTCGCCCGTGAAGCCCGGGGAGCCGAAGGCCACCTCGCCCGCTCGATGGATCTCGATCAAAACACATGGACGCGCATGGACTTCACCGTCGAGTCCACGCTGCCGCTCACCACGATCTCGCAACTCTTCCCCGACGAATCCGCCGAGTTGCTGGCGCCGTATGATTTCACCACGCCACCCTCGCTGCATCTGCACGGACATGTGACCAGCGCGGCTTCATCAGAGGGCAAACACGAGGTCATCGACGTCGCCCTGACCTCGTCGGGGGCGATGACCTACCACGATTTTCCCCTGTCCGACCTCGTCGTGCAGGCGCGCGTGCACGACAATCTCATCGACCTGCCTTCGCTATCCGTGACCTTCGCGGGCGGCCAGGCCACCGGTGACGCCAATCTCTGGGGACCACCCGACGCACGACGGCTGGCCTTTAACATCACGCTCACCGGCGCCAACCTCGGCACCGTCGTGCAGACCGTGTCGACATTGCAGCCGTCGCCCGCGCCGGTCTCCGAAAAAGAAGCCGAGGCCGCCCGCCTGCGCCAGCAACGCCTCGAAGGCGGCCGGCTCGACTTCAAGCTCAAGGCCGAGGGCGTATTCACTGACTTCTACAGCTTCAAGGGCGACGGCATCGGCACCATCACCAACGCCGAACTCGGCCAGTTGAACCTCTTCGGCCCCGTCTCCGAAATGCTTCGCGGCACATTTTTAAACTTCAGCAGTTTCTCTCTCACCACCGTGGACGCCCCGTTCAAACTCAACGGCGACCAAGTGCGCTTCCGCGATCTGCGCGTGAGCGGCCCGAGCGCGCTGCTGCTGGCCAAAGGCACCTACCAGTTGCGCGGCGGAGACCTAGATTTCACTACCAAGATTCATCCGTTTGACGAAAGCACGTCCCTGTTCGGCAGCGCCGCCAGCTTCGTGTTCACCCCGTTCTCGAAGGTCTTCGAAGTCAAATTGCAAGGCACGCTCTCCAAGCCTTCATGGATCTTTGCCTACGGGCCGAGCCGACTCCTCAACACATTGACGGGCAACGACGGAGCACCCAAAGAAACCACGTCTCCCTCGGAAAAGAAGACGCCCTGAAACCCTCAAGGGCCACCTCTTTAAACGCCTGTAAAACAATTCCGGGGCCGGTCTTCCTACGGAAATGCGATTGCACTGACCCCCCGTAGGCTCATAGGGTGAAACACCCAGATGAGTCCCTCGCAGCATAGTCCACGCAGATCTTGGATGCGTCGGGTTGTCATCGGCTTGTCCATGCTCACGGTTTTGCTGGCCGTCGGCATTGTTCTGCTGGGGATTTCATTTCCCGATCTGGGACAGGCGCATGCCGTGGAAACGGTCCCCGCCCTGTTCGGATTCGGCTTGATCGGACTTACGCTGATCGGAGTGGAGCTGCGCCTGCGGCGTGTGCTCTGGCTGGCGTGCGTGCCGGCGGGGATCGGACTGTTTGCGCTCATTGAAAACATCGCGGCACTCAATCCGTCGTTCGCCCCGTGGCTGACCACGCTGCTCTCCGGCGAAGTGGTTTTGATTCCGAGCCCGATGCCGACGATCGCCGCCTCCGCCTTGCTGCTGGTCGGCGGATTGCTCCTGTGGATCGGAACGCGTGTCGGGGAAAGCCGGCGCCTGCTCGGCTTCGCCATGAGTGGCTCGTTCCTCGGCGCGGTGGGCCTCACCACGCTCGCCGGCTATGCGGTCAACATGCCGATGGCCTACAGCTGGGGTTCGACCGCCAACCTTCCTCCCGCCGTCGCCATCGCGATGCTGCTCATCGGCGGAGCGCTCCTCGCCTATGCCTGGGTCGAACACGGCCTGCACAACACCACCACGCCCGCCTGGCTCCCCATGCCGGTCATCGTCGCCTTCGGCACCTTCACCATCATCTTTTTCGCCGGCCTGCGCGAACGCGAAGGCGCCTACCTCGGTGCGAACGCCCAGATCGCCATCAACACCTTCGCCGGCAACATCAACCTCGAGTTCGAACGTCAGGCCGCAACCCTCGAGCGCATGGCCCGCCGCTGGACTGCCGACAGCTCTCCGGCCGTCTGGGAATCCGATGCGGTCACCTGGCTTCTCGACGCCCCCGGCGCTCATGCGCTGTCCCGCGTTTCCACCTCCGGCGCCACGGTCTGGTATTACCCGCTCGCCGGCAACGAGAGCCTCATCTCCTTCAACCAATTCAGCGAACGCGAGCGCCGCGTCACCCTCGATACCGTTGCCCAAAACGGCTCGCCCCTCGCGACCGGCACGCTGGAGATTGCCGGCCGCGGTCCCGGGTTCGTCATCTACGCCCCCATTTATCGCGCCAGCATCTTGGTGGGCTACATCGGCGCCGAGTTCACCTACCAGCAATTCCTCGAAACCCTCGATGGGCGGATCAATCTCAGCCCCAACCACCGCTGCGCCGTCTTTCTCGGCCCCGACCGCATCTACGCCTCGGTCAACCCGGGCCCGCCTTCGCACGACAATCCCCGCGCCCTTGAGTCCGTCTTCACGCTCCAGAACCGCCGCCTTCGCATCGTCATGGAGCCCACCGAGGAATACCTCCGCAGCAACCGCCGCTACCTCCCTGAAATTTCCCTCGCCGCCGGCATCGGCATCACCCTCCTCCTCGGCCTCTCCATCCACCTCGCCCGCGCGGCCATCGCCAGTCTCGGCGCCGTCGAGAGCACGAACCTTCTCCTCCGCGAGGAAAACGAGGAGCGCCGCCGCGTCGAAGAGATGCTCAAGGTCTCCGACGAGCGACTCCGCCTCGCCCTCGACGCCACCGTCATCGGCATCTTCGAGTGGGACTGCGCGGCCAACACCCTCCACTACAGCACCGGTCTCTGGGCCATGCTCGGTCTCCCCCCCGGCGACGAGGCCTCCACCCCCGAAGCGTGGCAGGCCCTCATTCACCCCGCCGACCTGCCCGGCTACCGCGCCGCGATGCAGACCCAGCTCAACGGCAAACAGGCCTTCATCGATCCCGAATACCGCGTGCGCACCGTCACCGGCGAATGGCGCTGGCTCTACATGCGTTCCAAGACGGTCGGTTACTCCGACTCCGGCTCGCCCGTCCGCATCGTCGGCACCCTTCAGGACGTCACCGCCCGCCGCGAGGCCGAACAGGCCCTTCTCTCCAGCCAGGCCACCGCGCGCAAACTCTCCCTCGTCGCCTCGCGCACGGACAACCTCGTGCTCATCATCACTCCCGATGGCGCCATCGAGTGGGTAAACGAATCCTTTGAGCGTGTCATGGAATACTCGATACGCGAGGTCGTGGGCCGCAACCCCGCCTCGTTCATGATCGGACCCGAGACCAACCCCCGCACCGTCCGCCGCATCAAGGCCGCCATCGCCCAGGGCGAAGGCATCTCGACCGACATCGTCAACTACTCCAAGTCCGGCCGGAAATACCACCTCCACCTCGAAATCCAGCCCGTGCGCAACGACCGCGGCGTCCTCGAGAACTTCATCGCCGTCGAGGCCGATATCACCGCCCGCGTCGAAACCGAGAACGCCCTCCGCCGCGCCAAGAGCGAGGCCGACACCGCCTCCCGGGCCAAGAGCGAGTTCCTCGCCTCCATGTCGCACGAGATCCGCACGCCCATGAACGGTGTCATCGGCATGACCAGCCTCCTCCTCGAAAGCCCGCTCAACCACGAGCAGCGCGATTCGGTGAACACGATCCGCACCAGCGGCGAGGCACTCCTCACGATCATCAACGACCTCCTCGATTTCTCCAAGATCGAGTCCGGCAAGCTCGAGCTCGAACACCAGCCCTTCGAACTCGCCAGTTGCGTCGAGGAAACCCTTGACCTCTTTGCCGGCCAGGCCGCCGCCCGCCACATCGAGGTCGCCCACCACATCGACACCGACGTGCCTGCCGTCGTCCTCGGCGACGTCAACCGCCTCCGCCAGGTTCTCTCCAACCTCATCAACAACGCCATCAAGTTCACCCCCAAAGGCAGCGTCACCCTCACCGTCTCCCTCGCCCGCGACGAAACCCACCCCGCGCCCCTCCGGCCCAACCACACGCTTCTCGCCATCGCCGTCCGTGACAGCGGCATCGGCATTCCCTCCGACCGCCTCGACCGTCTCTTCAAACCGTTCTCCCAGGTGGACTCCTCCACCACCCGCAAATACGGCGGCACCGGCCTCGGCCTCGTCATCTGCCAGCGCCTCTGCGTGCTTATGGGCGGCGACATCCGGGTGGACAGCGAGTCCGGCCAGGGATCCACGTTCACCTTCACCGTCCAGATCGAACCCTCCATCGCCGAACTGCCCGCCCTCCACCTGCCCACCCCGCTGGCCGACGGACACGTGCTCTGCATCGACGACAACCCCGTCAGCCTCCGGCGTCTCGCCACCTTCTTCCAATCCGCCGGTGTGCGCGTCCTGCCCGCCTCCAGCGCCGAAGCCGCTTCCGGCTTCATCTCCCAATCACGCCCCGTCGCCGTCGTGCTCGACCTCGACCTCCCCGACCTGCCCGGCTCCGAACCCCTGCACGAAATCCTCATCGCCGCCGACATCCCCATCATCGGACAACTCGTCACCGGCGCCGCCGCCGCACCCGCCTGGACCGAACGCGCCCATTTTGTCGCCGTGCCCCGCCCCCTGCGCACCGTCACCCTCATACGCGCCCTGCACACGCTCTTCCCCTCCAGTTCTCCGGAGCCCTCAAACACCATCACGCGCGAACCCTTCGACCTCGCCACACGCATCCCGCTCAACGTGCTCATCGTCGAGGACAACCCCGTCAACCAGAAGGTCGCGCTCCGCTTTCTCGAACGCCTCGGCTACCGCGCCGACGCCGTCGCCAACGGCATCGAAGCCATCAACGCCATCGGCGCGCACCACTATCAACTCGTGTTCATGGATCTGCAGATGCCCGAGATGGACGGCTTCGAAGCCACGCGCCAGATCCGCAAAAATCTCCCCGCCCACCGCCAGCCCTGCATCATCGCCCTCACCGCCAACGCCCTTCAAAGCGACCGCGACCACTGCGTTTCCGCCGGCATGAACGATTTCATCACCAAGCCCCTCAAGCTCGGCGAAATGACCGACGTCATCCGACGCCACTTCGGCCCCATCAAATCCGCCGACGTCTGACCCCCGCGTCGCCGCCGGCTCACTACGTCCCCGCCCCAAACCTCATTTGTCACTTAATAAGTGACAAACTCCCGGGGCTCCTCGCGTAAAACCGTCCTCCCAGTTTGTGCTTCATTGGTCATTGGACATTGGTCATTGCTAGCAATCCGCCATGTCCGATCTCACCGATCTCTACCAGTCGGTCATCCTCGACCACAACAAACGCCCCCGCAACCGCGGCAAGCCGCCGACCGCCAACCGCGTCGCCACTGGTGACAACCCGAGCTGCGGTGACAACTGCACCGTCTACCTGCATCTGACCGACGCCGGCCGCGTCGATGCCATCGGCTTCGAGGGCTCCGGCTGCGCCATCTCGCAGGCCAGCACCTCCCTCATGACCACCCAGGTCAAAGGCAAGACCGCCGCCGAGGCCGAGGCTCTCTTCAACGAATTCAAGCAGATCGTCACCAGCGGGCAGGCCCCCGAGGAGATCAGCGACCTCGCCGCCTTCGCCGGCGTCCACGCCTTCCCCGCCCGCATCAAGTGCGCCACCCTCGGCTGGCACGCCGCCCTCGAAGCATTCAAACAGCCCCCCTCCGCCTAATTCCGAGCTCACAGCTCACAGCTCATAGCTATCAGCTCACAGCTTCTTCCATGTCATTGTCCCCGAATCTCCGCATCGATTTCCCCGCCCTCGACCAGCACGTCGGCGGCAAGCCCCTCGTCTACCTCGACAACGGAGCCACCACGCAGAAACCGCGCTCGGTGATCGACGCCCTCGCCCGCTTCTACGAACGCGACAACTCCAACGTCCACCGCGGCCTTCACGCGCTCTCCATGCGCGCCACCGACGGTTACGAGGCCGCCCGCGCCCGCGCCGCCACCTTCATCAACGCCGCCCACTCCGCCGAGATCATCTTCACCCGCGGCACCACCGAGTCCGTCAACCTCGTCGCCGCCTCCTGGGGCAACGCCAACCTCAAGCCCGGCGACGTCATCCTCACCACCGAGATGGAGCACCACTCCAACCTCGTCCCGTGGCAGCAACTCGCCCTCCGCACCGGTGCCACCCTCAAATACGTCCCCGTCCTCGGCACCGACGCCGAGCACGGCCTCGATCTCGACGCCCTCGACAAGCTCCTCACCCCGCAGGTGAAGCTTTTCGCCTTCACCCATCTCTCCAACACGCTCGGCGTGCTCAACGACGCCGCCGCGCTCTGCGCCAAGGCCCGCGCCGTCGGTGCCCTCACGCTCATCGACGCCGCGCAATCCATCGGACACGAGCCCATCGACGTCCAAGCCATCGGCTGCGATTTCATGGCTTTCAGCGGACACAAGATGGCCGGCCCCACCGGCATCGGCGTCCTCTACGGCCGTCGCCAACTCTTGGATACGATGCCTCCCTACCAGACCGGCGGCGGCATCGTCGTCAACGTCACCTACGAAGGCGCCACCTGGAAACCGTCCCCCGAACGCCACGAGGCCGGCACGCCCAACGTCGCCGACGCCATCGGCCTCCACGCCGCGTTTGATTACCTGGACGCTCTCGGACGCCCCGCCATCAGCGCCCACGACCACCGCCTCGGCCAGCTCGCCGCCACCGCCCTCTCCGAACTCCCCGGCATCCGCATCCTCGGCCCCAAGCCCGGCCAGCCGCGCGGCGGCCTCGTGAGTTTCGCCTTCGCCGAAGCCCACGCCCACGACGTCGTCACCTTCGCCGACCAGGACGGCATCGCGTTGCGCGGCGGCCACCACTGCAACCAGCCCTTGATGCGCAAACTCGGCCTCGCCTCCACAACTCGAGCTAGCTTCTACGTCTACAACACCGAGGAAGAGATCGAGATCCTCGTGAAATCGATGCGCCGCATCCTGAAGTTCTTCGGCGGCGCCTGATCTCCGTCCCAACCTCCGGATGTCCGCGTTGCCGCACCGCTGGAGCCTTGGTCACAACTACCTCGCCGGCATCACCGCCGGAGCCTGGTGGCGGCTCCTCCGCGAAAACCGCTTCGCCGTCTCCCCCGCCTACGCCCACCGCGCCGCGTTCATCACCGCCTCGAGCCTGCTGAACTCCTGGCACGCCCGCCGCGAGCACCGCCTCCACGCCTCCGGCATCGCCGCCACGCGCATCACGCAACCACCCGTCTTCATTCTCGGACACTGGCGCAGCGGCACCACCCACCTGCACAACCTCCTCGCGACCGACCCGCGCTTCGCCTTCGCCAACACCTACCAAGTCGTCAACCCCGCCACGTTCCTCACCACCGAGGAAGTCCGCGCCCGCCGCTTCGCCTGGATGGTCCCGCCCAAGCGTCTCATGGACAACATGGCTCTCAGCTTCAGCTCCCCGCAGGAAGAAGAATTCGCCCCCGCCCTGCTCTCCCTGCGCTCCATGTATCTCGGCATGTCGTTCCCCGATCGCATGCCATATTACGAGAAATTCCTCACCTTCGACGACGCCGTCCCCGCCGACCGCGAAGCCTGGAAATCCGGCCTGCTCGATTTCTGCCGCAAGCTCACCTACCTCCACGGCGAACACCGTCCGCTCCTTCTCAAATCCCCGCCCAACACCGCGCGCGTCCGCCTCATCCTCGAACTGTTTCCCGACGCCCGCTTCGTCCACATCCACCGCCACCCGCATGAGGTTTACCGCAGCCAGCTTCACTTCTACGAAACCGTCCTCTGGCACACCTACCTGCAAAAGCCCGACCACTCCACGCTCCCCGACATCGTCCTGAAACGCTACCGCACCGTCTTCGACGCGCTCTTCCGCGACATCCCGCAAATCCCCGCCGGCCGCTTCCACGAACTCTCCTTCACCGACCTCGAACGCGACCCCGTCGGCGAAGTTGAAAAAACCTACGCCGCCCTCGGCCTCGCCGACTTTGCCTCCGTGCGCACCCCGTTGTCCGCCTACGTCGCCACCCTCCGCGGCTACGAGAAAAACACCTTCGCTCCCCTCGACGACGCCACCTGCGCCCGCGTCAACTCCGCCGCCGCACCCGTCCTCGCCCGCTACGGCTACACGCCATGAGCAACCTCCGCGCCCCTTCGCCCGCCGCCCTGCCCGTCCTCGGACACGCCCTCGCCTTCAAGCGCGACCCGCTCGGCTTCTTGCAAAAAACCGCCCGCGACCAAGGCCCCGTCGCCCGCCTCCGCCTCGGCCCTCTTCTTTACCACCTCGTCAGCGACCCCGCGCTCATCGCCACCGTCCTCCAGGAACGCGCCGACAACTACGTCCGCGACACCCGCAGCTCTCGCAACATCCGCCTCGTCACCGGCGAAAGCCTGCTCTCCACCGAAGGCGACACCTGGCGCCGCCACCGCCGGCTCGCCCAGCCGATTTTCCACCACCGCCGCATCCTCGCGCTGGCCGAAATCATGGCGCGCACCTGCGAGGAATCCGTCGCCGCTTGGGACACCGCCGCCCGCGCGTCGCAGCCGCTCGACCTCGCCTCCGAGATGAGCCGCCTCACGTTCACCATCGTCGGCCGCTGCCTCTTCGGCTCCGAACTCGGCCCGCGCGCCACCGACGTCGAACAAGCCTTCCCCGTCCTCCTCGAAGAACTCTTCAACCGCGCCCAAAGCGCCGTCTCGCTCCCCATCTGGCTGCCCACGCCCGCGCACCGCCGTTTCCAACGCGCCATCGCCACCGTGGACGACGTGGTCCGCACCGTGCTCGACGAACGCCGCGGCGCCACCGCCGACCGCCCCGACTTGCTCAGCCTCCTCCTCGAAGCCCGCGACGAAGACGGCTCCCGCCTCTCCGAACAGGAAGTGCGCGACCACATCGTCACCTTCCTCCTCGCCGGACACGAAACCACCGCCAGCGCGCTCACGTGGACACTCTGCCTGCTCGCCACGCACGCCGACACACTCCGCGCCGTCGAAGCCGAACTCGACGCCACGCTCCACGGACAACCCCTCACCCTCGACGCGTTGCCCAAGCTCACCCACCTCGACGCCGTCCTCCGCGAAAGCCTCCGCCTCTACCCCACGATCTGGATCGCCGAACGCCGCGTCACCCGCGACGACACGCTCGGCAGCTTCGACATCCCCGCCGGTTCGACCGTCGTCGTCTCGCCCTACGTGACCCAACGCCTCGCCTCCCACTGGCCCGACCCCGACGCCTTCCGCCCCGACCGTTTCCTCGGAGACCACGCCACCCGCACCCTCGCCAAAGACGGCTACTTCTCCTTCGGCGCCGGCCCCCACCAATGCATCGGCCAGCACTTCGCGATGATGGAAGCCAAGATCGCCCTTGCCACCTTGCTCAGCCGCTTCCACGTCCACCTCACCGACCAAAAACTCCCACCCGCCTGGGCCGGCATCACCCTCCGCCCCCAATCCACCGTCCCCATCCGCCTTGAACGCCGATAATCGTCAGCGCCGAGCCAAGAGTTTTTTCAATTCCGGATAATCAACCTTGGCGTTGTGCCGTTTGTCCACCGGCAGCATCGCCATAAAGCGCACCTCATCGACTTGCGCCCACGCCACCACCCCAACCAACTCCGTCGCCAGCTGTTCGTCGCGTTCCGCCTCCACGATCAACACCCGCCGGCCATCCAGCGCCACCATCGCCGCACGCCGCACCGCCGGAAACGTCATCGCCACGCACTCCACGCCAAACGGATAAATCGCCCCCCGCCCATCCTCGATCCGTGCCGCGCAACGCCCCGCCAGCCACAACCGTCCGCGTTCGTCCAGCAACCCAGCGTCGCCCGTGCGGTGCCACACTTCGCCTTCCACGCGAAACTTCGTCTCCTCGTCACCGATACCACCGAGATATCCCGACAACACGTGATCGCCCGCGACCACGATCTCTCCCGTCTCTCCCGCCGGCAGACACTCCGCCGCAAATTCCTCCCCGCTCAACGCCCCTCGCGTCACACCCCACCGGTCCCGCACCACGCGCAACTTAACCTCGTCCACCGGCACACCCGCCAACAATCCGCGTCCGCCGCGCATCGCCGTCAAATCGTCCTCCCCGATTTCATGCGCACCCACATGCGCAATCGGTTCCGCCTCCGTCGATCCATACACCGCCACGACCTCCGCATTCGGCGCCAGCACCCGCAGCGCCTCCAGCAACCGCGGAAACACCGGCGCCCCGCCCGTGTAGAGTTTGGTCAACCCCGGCAAAGTCCATCCCCTGTCCGTTTCCTGATTTCCTGATTTCCCAATTAAACTCCCTGCCCGTCCCCCCTTGCTCTCGTCGCCATCGCGTCCGTTCGCATACGCAATCAACCGCTCAAAAAACGCCGGTGACGCCGTGATCCTCGTCACGCCCCTACGCTCGATCTGCGCCCACACCCGCGCCGCGTCCACCGCGCCCGGTTTCCGTAGATCCACATCAGGAATCACCGTGGTCACGCCTGCCGCGAGATTCGCCAGCGTGAACACCGGCAGCGTCGCCAGATCCACATCGCCCGGCTCCAACGCGATGCTCGGTGCCAGCGCCCGATACTGCGCCAGCAAAAATCCCTGCGTCCGCACCGCCCCCTTCGGCACGCCCGTGCTGCCACTCGTAAACGTCACCAGCGCCGCGTCCTCCGGCTGCGCATCATTTGTCGTCACACGCTCCGTCGTCGCCCCCGCCAGCCAACGCGTCGTCCCCGGCAGCCAACCACCCGTCGTGACCTTCAACGGAATCGCCCGCAACGCCCGCGACCGCAGCCGCAACAAATGCGCCTTCGGAATCGCCAGCAGCGCAGCCGGTGCCCATCGCGCACAACACCGCTCCAAATGCTCCTTCCCCGCCGACGGATCCAAAAACAACGCCACCGCCCCGATCCTCAAAATCGCCAGCAACGCCACATACAAGTCCGCAGACATCGGCACAAACACCAGCACCGCTTCCCCGCGTTTTAACCCGTGCGCCCGCCACCAAGCCGCCGCCTTCGCGACTTCGTCATCCAGCTGCGCAAACGTCAGCGTCCGCCCCGCCGCGTCGTCGATCAACGCCACCGTCTCCGGCCGCACCCGCGCCTGCTCCGAAAGTTTATCCCCGATCGTCATACTTCTGAATTAGTGCCCATGAGTCTTCATTAGTGGTTAACTCAGCCGCTTCGAAAACAACGTATACCGCCGGATCGTCTTCGCATAATGCGCGCTCAGGTTCCGCGACTTGTTCGTCTCATGCATCAACGCATGGATCGCCCGCGTAAACCCCAGCGCCCGTGCCGCCCCGTGCACTTCCGCCAGCAGCCACGCTCCCAGCCCCGCATGTTGCCGCCCCGGCAGCACCGCCAGCGTCTTCACGATCACCGTCGTCACCTTTTCTCCCCGCGCCGCCTGCGCGTAATCCGGCACCGTAAACACATACCCGACCGGCTGCCCGGCATGCTCCGCCAGCAACACCAACTCCGGCCTCACCCGCTCCCGTATCGCCCGATACTGCGCCAGAAACGCCTCCTTCGGCAGCGGCGTATAAAGGTAGTTCGACTGAAACGACACCACCGACACCTCATAAATCCGCTCCAGCTCCGCCTCGAATTCCTCCAGCCGAAACGCCCGCACCGACACCCCCGCCGCCTTCATCCGCGCCGCCACACCGTCCACGCGCTCATCCCGCGTCACCAGATCCTCCGTCGCCGACGAATAATATTCCGCCAGCGGACCAAACCCCGCCGCCCGCCACCACACCGGCCACTCCGACGGATTCACCGGCTCCAACAAAAACGGCGGCTCGTCGCCCGCCTCCGTCACCAGCCGGTAACTCCGCCACGTGTTCCCGTTCATCGGCCCCACCGCCAGCGTGCAACCGCGCGCCTTCAACTCCTCGCACGCCCGCGCCAGCACCGCCGCCGCGTCCGCTTCCGTCCCCGCCGAAAACCGCCCAATCACGCCCGGACGCTCGCCGTCCATCGGCGGCACCTGCGTCCACCACAACGACACCTCCGCCCCGCCTTCCCGCAGCCGCATATCTTCACCCATATCCATCGTGGTCGTGTTGCTCATAAAAATAATAAAAACGCGCCGCCCACCGCCGACGCAACGACCGCCGTCACCCCCTGTTTCCACCACCGCGCCGAAAGATCATCTGGCATCTGCAGCTTCGGCTCGCACACCACAAAGCCCGCCGTCGCCACCGCGACGCACGCCAGTCCCGCCGCCAGTTCCACCGCCGACACCGTGCGCCCGCGATCCAGCAACGCGAACGCCGCGCCCTGCAACACCACCGCCTGCGCCGTGCCCGCCTCCCACCACGCCGTCCGCGACCACCCGGGCCTCCCCTGCGAAAACCGCACCGTCGCAATCACCGCCTGATGCGCCGCCACGCCCAGCGTGAACCACCACTGCCACGGCTGCGCCCCCGGCGCAAACGCCTGCGCAACCGCCCACACCAGCCCCGCCGATCCCACGCAAATCACCGCCACCAGATTATGCCGCGGCATCCCGCCCGCCCCCGCCGGCATCAGCCGCACATAACTCGCCAGCAACACCACCGGCGCGATCAACCACGGCCAACCGCCCACCGCCCAGAAAAAATACAGCGCCAGCGCTCCGCCCAACCGCGCGCTGTCATCCACCACCCGTCCTCGCCGCCACACCCACGCCGCCGCCGTGATCACGACCAGGACAACCAGTCGCGTCACCAACGACTCCAACGGCAACCCGAGATAAATCACCAGCTGCGCAAACGCCGCCAGTGGCAGAAACACGTTGTCCAGCCCGCGCCACGAAATCGCCTCCACCATCATCCCGAAGACACCGATGATCGCCCCGATCACCGCACTCGCGTGCCAACCATGCCCCGTCAGCAGCAGAGGCACCGTCACGCACACCCACGCCGTCGCGCCCACCGCCAGTGAACCTTCGAGGCTCTTCCATCCTTCAAGCGTCTCATACTTATGCCGCCCGTGACGCTTCCCCACCAACGCACCCGCCGCATCCGCAAACGTCAGCAACGCCACCGGCACGCCAAACGCCAGCGCATCGCCGCGCGCCAGCGTAAACACCGCCGCCACGCCCACCGGAAAATACATCTCACCCAGCGACGTGCGTTTCACGTCATGCAAAACCCCGCCGATTTCCCGCATCAACACCGGCACCACCCGCAACGCTCCGAGCGCCACCACCGCCAGCCCCGCCAAAACCCACACCGGCCACACGTCTTTGAACAACAGAGGAAACGTCAGACAAATCACACCCATACCGACATGCACCGCCTTGCGCGCCGCCTCGGCCCCGAACACGCCGCGCGCCTGCGCGACCTTCACGCCCACCAGCAGCCCTCCCAGCGCACCGAGCACAATGGCGATTCCCACCAGCGGACTCACCGCACTTCCTCCACGACGAACGCGCTGTAGAAAAACGCCTTGTCCTGCGCGAACAACGGACCCGCCACGTCCTCCCTCGACATCAGCCGCGCCGCCAGCGACTCCGGCCGCCTCCGCGGTGCCAGCATATTCCAATACGCCAGCCGCCCGCCCGGCGCACTCGCCTCCGCCAGCGAAGCCAAAATCGCCGTCGTGTTCTCCTCCGACATGTATTCGAAAATATCCGACAGATTAAACTTAAGCACCCGCTTCGCTGCGCCCGCCGCCCGCTCGCGTTCCAGAAACGCCTCCAGCGTCAACTCGTGCCACTCCAGCCGGTCCAGCCGTGACCGGATTTTTTCAAAGTTTTCCGCCCGCAACGCCCACGGCAGCGCCTCGCCGTGCGTGCCCGTCAAAATCCAATGCAGATATGGATTCTCCGCCGGATTCAGAGCCACCAACGCATGCCGCGTCCGCCCCAAAATCCGGTCCGCCACCGAGCCTTCCACGTATTTGAAAAACGCCGGATCGCGCCCCAGCCGCCCCATCATAAACCGCGAGAAAAACACCTTGAAGAGTAGCCGCCACCGCCACGTGTTCCAACGGCCTTCGTAGAACCGCTCGCGCTCCGCCGGCGTTCCGCCGCGCAACAACGCCTCGACCGTCTTCCTCCCGTGCACCAGCGGCAGCACGCGCGTGCGAAACAACCGGAAGTAATTCTCAAACTTCCCCGGCGCGCCGATCCCGCCCGTCACCGATTCCGGCTGCCCGTCCCAAAACGCCCGCACCGCCGGCGACAGCCGCGCCCGACACCGCGCATACAGGGCCGCCCGCGTCTCCGCCGAGCCCGGACGCGAGCCCATCAGCACCAGCAACTCCGCGTGCGACAACTCGCGATAGGCCGCCACCCGCAGCTCCAGACACGCCAGCTGCGACGGATTCAAATCCAGCGCCACCACCCGCTCCGCCCCCGCCCCGAGCAACGCCAGCGCATTGTCCCCCGCCGACGAAATCGAAACCACCGTGTCGGTCGGCCGCACGTCCAGTGCCTCCACCAAAATATCCGCATCCTCCCACACCTGCGCATACCGAATCCGCGAAAAATCCGCCCGCCCCGCCGCTTC
>DATHXF010000107.1:0-3360 GCA_035459785.1 Rariglobus sp.
GGCCGGCTTCGTTGGGCAGCCTGTGACAAGCTACCCATGAAAACCCCCTCCCCCTCCCCGCTTGATCTCCGTCTTGGTCTTAACCGAGGCGTCCTCCGGAAAACGCTCTCAGTCCTCGCCCCGCTTTTCGCCTGCGCCACCTTCTCGCACGCCGCGGTGCTCTTGAGCGAAAACTTCAACGGACTGAACACCGGCAACCTCGGCGGCCAAAACAACTGGACGGCCAATGCAGCACTTCAGGTCGCCGCCGGCGGTCTCAGTTACACATCTACTAGTGGCACGATCAAAGTCTTGGGCGGCACCCAACACTCCACGTGGACCAATGCCAATATCGCGCCCCTCGGTTCCAAGAACTTTGTAAGCCAAACAGGCGATGTCTGGTTCAGCCTCACCATCAATGTTACTGCGACCACGACCAACAGCCGCTTTTGGTTTTATGTCAGCAACGACGCCGACCTCAATGACTCGGGCGTCGTCGGTCAGATCTTTTCAGGCAGCGGTGCGTTGGGCACCGGCGCACGCATAGGCAGCAATCAGACTGGTCCGACAGGCGCCAGCACCACATTACCGGGTCAAACCACTCTCTTTATTGTGGGGCATTATTCTCAATCGGCCGTCGGCGGCACCGCCACGGTCGGCGATTACGACAAAATGGAGATGTGGGTGAACCCTGATTCCACCACATTGGGCGTCGGGTTTACCGCCATAAACACAACAGACGCTTCGGGTGCCACCGCTATCAGCACCTTCGCTCTTAGCGCACTCACCGCTAGCGGAACCGGTGCCACGGTCCTTTGGGACAACCTCCTCGTCGGCACCACGCAGGCCGACGTGCTCGACGTTTACGCCATCCCCGAGCCCTCCACCTACGCCGCGATCGGCGGTCTCGCCGCACTCGGTCTCGCCACCCTCCGTCGCCGCCGCGGCTGATCCCTCCGTCAACTCGACGGTATCCAACTCTTCCGGCCGCGCTCCACGCCGGACTTCATTAAGCCGCACGCCTCCTGCGCGCACCGGATAATCACGCATGAATACCTACGCCCTCAACACCCGCCAACTCCCGATCGACGACTCGTGGGACGTGATCGTGGCCGGCGGCGGGCCCTCCGGCTGCACCGCCGCCATCGCCGCCGCCCGCGAAGGCGCGCGCACCCTGCTCATCGAAGCCACTGGCTCCCTCGGCGGCTCCGGCACCAGCGCTCTCGTGCCCGCTTGGTGTCCATTCTCCGACAAGGAAAAAATCATCTATCGCGGTCTCGCCGAGAAGGTCTTCACCGCCGCCAAAGAAGGCCTTGCCCACGTCAAACCCGAGGCCCTCGACTGGGTGCCCATCAACGCCGAACGTCTCAAGCGCGTCTATGACTCCCTCGTCGCCGACTCCGGCGCGTCCGTGCTTTTTCAGACCCAGCTCGCCGGCGTCGAGACCGATTCCGACGGAAGCGTGTCCACGCTGCTCATCGCCAACAAAGCCGGCCTCACCGCCCTCCGCGCCAAGGTTTACATCGACTGCACCGGCGACGCCGATCTCGCCGCCTGGGCCGGCGCACCGTTCCAGCAGGGCGACGACGCCGGCGAGACTCAGGCCACCACGCTCTGCTTCACCCTGGCCAACGTCGACTCCTACGCCTACCAGCACGCCGGCGACCTCGGCTGGTGGAATCCCCGCAGCCCCATCCACGCCATCGTCGATTCCGGCCTGTATCCGGAAATTCCCGACAAACACCTGTGCTGCAACCTCGTCGGGCCCGGTGTGGTCGGCTTCAACGCCGGCCACATCTGGGGCGTGGACAACACCGATCCCGCCTCCGTATCCCGCGCACTCGCCCAAGGCCGCCGCCTCGCCGAGACCTACTGCCGCGCCCTCGCCGCCCACGCACCCGCCTTTGCCAACGCCTTTGTCGCCTCCACCGGAGCCGTGCTCGGCGTCCGCGAGACCCGACGCATCACCGGCGACTACATGCTCACGCTCGACGACTACCTCGACCGCCGTAGTTTCCCGGACGAGATCTGCCGCAACAGCTACTTCATCGACCTCCACCAGACCAAGGAGGAGCACAAAAACAAAATCGACGAGGTGCAGGCCGCCACCCGCTTCAAACACTACACGAAGGGCGAGTCCCACGGCATCCCCTACCGCTGCCTCACTCCGCTCGGCCTGCGCAACGTCCTCGTCGCCGGTCGCTCCATTTCCTGCGAACGCATCGTCCAGGGCAGCGTCCGCGTGATGCCCGTGTGCCTCGCCATGGGCGAAGCCGCCGGCCTAGCCGCCGCGATCGCCGCCCGCACGCCCGGCCACGATGTCCATGCCATCGACACCGCCTTTCTCCGCGAGCGCTTGCGCGAACACGGTGCCTACCTCCCGACGCTGGAACACGAAAACGCCCCATCACACGCCGCCTCCCTTTAACCGCCAGTCACGCCCCGCGCCCCATGCTTTCACGCCCCCCCCGCTTCCTCTCGTTCCTCCTCGCGTTCACCGCATTCGCGCTTCCATCCGCCTCGCACGCCCAGCTCACGCTGCCCGTCACCGCCGAGGCCGTCGCCGCGATCCGTCCCGAGAAAAACGCCGTCGCCACCCTCGACACCTCCACCGGGCAACCCGCCGTCCGCGTCGAACTCCCCGCCGATTCCGGCTACCCCGGTATCAACTTCCCATTCGGTGGCACCACACTCGATCTTTCCGCATTCACCGGCATTGAGCTTGAAGTGAGCAACATCAGCCAGACCCGCGTGCGCCTCCACCTCCGCGTGGACAATCCCGGCGACTGGAAAAATTCTCCCTGGAACACCGAGCGCGCCATGCTCGCCCCCGGTGAAACCAAAACCCTCCGCCTCTTCTTCGGTCTCAGCCAAGGCCAGCCCGCCTACAAGCTCGATCCCAAGCTCATCAGCGCCGTCAAACTCTTCGCCGACGCCCCCAAGCAGACCAACGCCACCATTCTCATCAAGCGCCTCGCCGCCGTCACCACCCCGCCGGCTGTTCCTCCTCCCGTCGCCGCCGCGACTCCATCCACACCCCGTCCATCCACTCCTCCGCTGCCAGAGGGCAACAGCGAGTCTTCTCCACCCATCTCCGGCGAACTCGTCAATCTCCGCTCCCCCGATGCCCTCGCGAAATTAAAATTTAATAACTCCACCGGTAGGATCGCCGACGGCAAACTCACCGTCTCCTTCGCGACCACCAGCAGCTACCCCAATCTTTACGTCGTCACTCCGAAAGACGGCCTCGATCTCTCCGCCTTCGCCGGCATCGAACTCACCGCCCACAACCCCGGCCTCCACGCCGTCGTTGCCAACCTCCGGGTCGAAAACCGCCCCAACGCCCGCGCCCAGGAACTCGGCCAAAACCCCTGGAACACC
>DATHXF010000108.1:0-8348 GCA_035459785.1 Rariglobus sp.
TGGAACTTTATCGACTGGGTGCACGGCTGGCCCGACGGCATGGCTCCGGGTGCCGACAAATCGGTGTCCGGTATCATCAACCTGCAACTGGTCCGCACGCTCGGTTACGTCGCCGAATTGGAAGACGCCGCCGGTGAACCCGAACTCGCGCAACGCGTCCGCCGCAAAGCGGCCGACCTCACGCGCGCGATTGAAACCCGCCTGTGGGACGATCAACGCGGACTCTTTGCCGACGACCTGGAGAAAACGAATTTCTCCGAGCACGCGCAGGCCGAGGCCATTCTCTGCGGCTTCATTTCACCGGACAAACTGGAGACATTGCGACGGACGCTGTTCACCGACACCGGCCTCGCGCGCACCACGATCTCCTACTCGCATTATTTATTTGATGCCTGTCGCAAGCTGGGGCGGACCGATGTCCTCCTGCAACGGCTGGATCTGTGGCGCGGTTTACCCGCACTGGGGCTCTATACCACGCCGGAAGGACCGGAGCCCACGCGTTCCGACTGCCACGCCTGGGGAGCGCATCCGATTTATCATTTCTTCGCCACGATCCTCGGCATCCGGCCCGCCTCGCCCGGCTTTCGCACCGTGCGCATCGAGCCGCAACTGGGCGGCCTCGCCTGGGCGCGCGGCACGATGGGTCATCCGTGCGGCGCAATCATCGCCGAGATTGAAACGCATGCAGGCACGGTGCACGGCCGCATCACACTGCCCGCAGGGGTGACGGGAACCTTGGTGCGCTCGGGTGAGACGCTACCGCTGCAATCCGGACTTACCGAATTTTGATTCCACCGGCACCGGGCCGACCGGTGCGCTTGAGCGACGAACCGTTATGCCACGTCCCGGGAACAAAGAGCGTGTGCGGCAGGGGCTGCAGGCCCAGCTGACCGGCACTTAACTGCGTCACGAGCACGTTCACGGCCTCGCGACCGATCGCCGCCTCGTGCTGCCGCACACCGGCAACGGCGCTGTTGGCGCGAAACACATTCAATGCCGCCAGCCCGATTTCAGCGGGATCCGTATGCTGGATATGCCGAAGCCAGTCATGGCAGTCCTCATGGTCGCATAACAAAGCATCCGGACGCTCGCTTTTGAACCAGTTCAAAAATCGCGGCAGATCCACGTCGGAGTCGAAGAAAAACATCAGCCGGTCACGTTCCGCTCCCGGCAGTCCGACATACGCCTGATAAGCCGCCATTTGCCGGTGCCACGCGCGTTCGTGAAAGCTCCGGTCGATCACCAACCCGATGCGTTTGTAACCCGCATGCTGGATCTTTCGCAGGGCAAGCAGCGTGGACCCGTAGTGGTCGAACTGCACGCGATGCAGCCCGGAATTGACCAGGGAACTGCCCAGCAACACCACGGCGAATTTCTTCCATTCCAGCCAGTATCGCGGATGCGCCGCACTGGAATTCGGCCCCAGCAACACGCCGCGGATGCCGCGCGCATGCAGCACGCGGCTCATACCCTTGCCGGTGAGTCCTTGCTCCCAAGGTTGGAACAACTCGAGCTTGTAACCCAACTTCGTGGCCTGCTCGCGCGCCCCCTCGATCATCTCGTCCACCACGCTCAAGGCGTGCGTTCTCACGAAAGCGATCGTCTCACGATAAGTCGGACTGGCCGACCGGCGAAACGAGGCCATCACATGGCTCACATTCGGGTCGCAGCGGTAGCCGACTTCCTCGGCAAGTGCGATGATCCGCTGACGAAGCTTGGCCCCCACGCCCTTTTTACCGCGCAAGGCCCGCGACACGGTCATCAGCGATACGTCCAGTCGACGTGCGATGAGCCCAAGACTCGGATGCGGTTCCCCCATACTCGACCCCATGTCATCCTCCTTTGGTTTTCCTGGCGCGAGTTAAATTCTCCACCGAAGAGTCGGTGCCCGGCACGCCGCACCGTGATCGCTCCGGGCCGGGAGAACCCGCCGCCGCTTACTCCACGACCTTGGGGACGACGATCATGTTGTCGCGCTGGGCGGGGGCGTTGCGCAGGGCGTCTTCGACGGAAAGACCGGGTTTCGCGACGTCGTCGGCCCAGACGTTGTAGATCGGGAAGGCGTGCGCGGTGGGTTCGACGCCATCGACGTTCACCTGCTTGAGCTTCTCGATGTTGGTCAGCACATCGGCGAGTTGGGCGGAGAATTTGACCTTTTCCTCGGGAGTGAGCGCGAGCCGCGCGAGGTTCGCGATGCGGTCGATATTGAGGTCTTCGGAGGCGGACATGTGGGTTAGAGCGCGATGGGCGCGGAGGTTTCGGGTTTGAGGATGTCTTCGATGGTCTCGCGGCGGCTGATGAGCTCGGCCGAACCGTCGGCGTTGACCCAGACCTGCGGGGCGCGACCGATGGAGTTGTAATTGCTGCTCATGGCATAGCCGTAGGCGCCGGCATCGCGCAACACCAGGAGATCGCCGATCTCGGGGCGGGGCAATTGGCGCGGGTTGAGTTCTTCGTCGGCGCCACCGCGGGTGAAGACGTCACCACTTTCGCAGAGCGGACCGGCAACGACGATGGGCTCGGTGCCTTGCACCGGATCTTTGCCGAGGATCTCGATGTGGTGGTAGCTGCCATACATCGCAGGGCGCACCAGATCGACAAAACCGGCGTCCACCATCGCGAACGTGGCGCCGCTGCCCTTGGCGTTGGACTGCGTGCGCTTCACGTCGTGGACGCGGGTGACCAGCGTGCAAGACGGAGCGACGTAGTAGCGGCCCGGCTCGATCTCGACGCGGATTTCGCGACCGGCGGCTTTGACGATGATCTCGCGGCAACGGGCAAACAATTCGGCCAGCGGGGCGACGGTGGTCTGCTTGTCGCGCTCGCGGTAGTTATGCGGAATGCCGCCGCCGAGACTGACGGCGGTGAGCTTCGGGAACAGCGGGATGAGCGCGGCGAACTCGCCGGCGAGACGGGTAAGGTTGTCGTGCAATTCCTGGATCTTCGGACCGCTGCCGATGTGGGAGTGCAGCATGACGACATCAAGGCCGGCCTTCTCGGCAGCGGCCGCGGTGGCCTTCAGATCCTCGTGCCAGATGCCGTGCTTGGAGGACGGACCGCCGGTGTCGCAGGTGTTGACGTGGCCGTGGCCGAAGCCGGGGTTGATGCGGATGGAGATCGGCCCCTTGTAACCGGCGGCGGCAATCTGATCGATCATCGCGGGCGAACCGATGTTCGGCAGGAGACCGTGCTTGAGGACGACTTCGAGGGCGTTGTCGCGGAAGACGTCGGCGGTGAAACAGATGACCGGCGGCGTATTGCCGGCGGGATGACCGGCATGCAGGGCGCGCAAGGCCTCGTTGCCGGAGACGGCGTCGATCCAGATACCGGCGGCGTTCATCTCGGCGAGGATCTTGGTGGCCGGGCAGGCCTTCATCGCAAAGCGGGCCTGGAGTCCGGGCGCAGCGGTCATGGCCTTGATGTCGGCGATGCGCTGGCGGATCAGGGCGCCGTCATAAACCCAGAAAGGAGTGCCGACCTGGTCGGCGAGCTTGCGAAGAAGCGAGTCGGAGAGGGACATGGAGATAAAAGGAGCCCTCAGGGTGCAAGCCAAGGCGCCCCCAGTGCAAGCCATGCCTATCTACAAAAATGAAGGAAAAGTGGCTGGCGCCCGTCCGCCCTACCCGTTCATCGTGGCCGCATGTTTGAAATCACCGGCACGGTCAAAAAAGTCTTCGAAGAGCAAACGTTCGGCAGCGGCTTCAACAAGCGCGAATTCGTGCTCACCACCGAAGCGGGCAAATTCCCCCAGGACATCAAATTCGAGTGCGTAAAAGACAAGGTCGCCCTCGTCGCCGCCCTCAAACCGGGCGCCAAAGCCAAGGTCTTCTTCGACCTCCGCGGTCGCGAATGGAAAGAGAGCTATTTCGTGAACCTCAACTGCTGGAAAATCGAATCCCTCGGCGGCACGCCTGATGCGCCCGCCGATGAAGACGGCGCTCCCCTGCCCGAAGAGCCCGGCGCTCCGGTGGACGAAGACGTGCCGTTCTGAGCTTTCGATAAACCTGCAGGCACAAAAAAGGGCGCTCATTTTGGTGAGCGCCCTTTTTTGCGTTATTTCCGGATCTGGTAGCCGGTCGTCTTCACGAGGTCGTCCTGGATCTTGGTGAAGACCACGTTGACTTCGTCGTCGGTCAGCGTCCGGTCGGCGGCGCGGAAGACCAGGCTGTAGGCCAGGCTCTTGGTGCCTTCGGGCAGGCCTTTGCCTTGGTAAACGTCGAACACGTTCACGGCTTCGAGTGCGAAGGCGTTACCCACGGCAGCGCGGGCGACTTTGGCGAGCGCCTTCTGGACTTCGGAGGACGATGTTGCCTCGGGCACGATCAGCGCGAGGTCGCGGAGCGCGGCGGGCTGCAGGCCAAAGGGCTTGTAGCTGCGGCGGTCGGCGTCGGCGGTGACTTTCTCCGACACGATGGCGAAGAAGCCGGCGTAAACTTTGCCGGTGATGCCGAGCGCCTTCAGGTGAGCGAGGCTCACGAGGCCGAAGGTCGAGGTCCAGCCGTGTTGGATGTTGCCGGCGGTGGCAGCATGGCCTTCCTGCCAGCCAAGCGCAGGCGCGGCGACGAGCGACGTGGGCTGGCGCTCAAGCTCAATGCCGGCGAAGGACGCGATGGTCGCGGTGTGGCGTTTCGCGGTGTAGAAATCGGCGGCTTCGCGTGTGCGCCAGCTGCGTTCGCCGGTTTCCTCGGCGATGATGAAGGCGGCGGCAACGCATTCGGAGAGCGATCCGTTGCGCTCGATGAAGACGCGGCCGGTTTCGAAGAAGTGGGAAGCGGCGACTCCGCGGGATTGGTTGAGCTTCAGCGATTCGAGCAGACCCGAAACGAGGTTGTTGCGCAGGTGCGACTGGTCTTCGACGAAGGGATTCGACAGCGCAAGATCGGCGATGGCGGCGGGCGTGGCCCACGCGGCAAGTTCCTTGGCGGGACGCAGCGTGTAGTTGACGCACTCATTAAAACCCTGGCCGACGAGCGCGGCATTCACGGCGCGGTTGAAGAGCACGATGGGGTCGTCGTTGCCGACGAGACCGGGCGCGCTGACGACCGACGATGGAATCTTCTCGGCACCGTAGAGGCGCACGACTTCCTCGACGAGGTCGATGGGGCGGTCGAGATCGTCGCGCCAGCTGGGCACGGAGAACGTCCAGGCCGGGCCGCGGTTTTCGGTCGCCTCTTCGCGGACGACGGCGAGTTCGAGCGATTCGAGTGCGGCACGTTGGTCGGCGGCGGGGATTTCAAAGCCGAGCTTTTCGTTGATGTAGCCGGGCGTGACGGTGATCTCGCGTTCCCACGGGATGTCAGCGCCGACACGGTGGATCGGACCGGCGACGGTGCCGCCGGCGTGGGCGAGGATGAGATCGATGAAGCGGTGGGCGGCTTCGTCGAGCGAGTGGACATCGACGCCGCGCTCATAGCGGTAGGACGAATCGGAGGCTAGGCCGAGGCGCTTGACGGTGGCGCGGACGGACTGGCGTTTGAAGTAGGCGACTTCGAGGACGAGGTCGGTGGTGTCGGACGAGACACCGGAATCGGCGGAGCCCATGATACCGGCGATCACGACGGGCTTTTGGGCGTCGGCGATCACGAGCGCGCTGGCGGAGAGCACGCGCTCTTTGTTGTCGAGCGTGGTGATCTTTTCGCCCTCGGCGGCGTGGCGGACGACGATCTCGGCACCGGCGAGTTTCTTGGCGTCGAAGGCGTGCACGGGCTGGCCGTATTCAAGCATCACGTAGTTGCCGATATCGACGATGTTGTTGATCGGGCGCAGGCCGACGGCGGTGAGGCGCGCCTGAATCCAATCGGGCGACGGGCCAACTTTGACGCCGGTGACGACGGTCGCGGTGTAGAGCGGGCAGTCGGTGGACGCATCGACGCGAACGGACTTGAGCAAGTCAGCGCGCGGGTTGGCGGTGATGGCGGCGGGCGTGAAGCTGACGGTCGGATACGTGAGGTCTTTTTTGAACCAAGCAGCGAGTTCACGGGCCACGCCGAGGTGCGAGAGGGCATCGGGGCGGTTGGGCGTGATCTCGATGTCGAACACCGTGTCGCCGGCGGGCAGCACGGCGTTGATCGGTGTGCCGAGGGCCAGATCGCTAGACAGGATGAGCAAACCGGCCTGATCGGAGCTGAGACCGATCTCGCTCGGGGCGCACATCATACCCTGCGACTCGTTGCCGTATTTTTTGGACTGCGTGATGCGGAAATCACCGGGCAAAACAGCTCCAGGTAAGGCAACGGCTACGCGACGACCGGGGTCACAATTGTGCGCGCCACAAACGATGGACTTCACGCCGCCGGCGGGGCCGACATCGACGGTGCAAAGCGATATCTCTTTTTTGAGATTCGGGATCTTGTCACGCGTGAGGATCTCGCCGACGACGACATGATCAAGCTGCGGTGCACCGGTGCGGATGACCTGCTCGACCTCGAAGCCGAGGAAGGTGATCGCGCGCGAAATCTCATCGGCGGTGATGCCGGTGAGATCGACGTAGGACTGGAGCCAGGAGAGGGAAACTTTCATCGGGAATCAGGAAGGCCGGGGCTTAGGCGAATTGGCGGAGGAAGCGGGCGTCGTTCTGGTAAAAATAGCGGATGTCATCGATGCCGTAGAGGAGCATCGCGAGGCGCTCGAGGCCCATGCCGAAAGCGTAGCCACTCCAGACCTCGGGGTCGTAGCCGACGTCTTTGAACACGATGGGATCGACCATGCCGCAGCCGCCGATTTCGATCCACGGTTTGTTGACCTTGGGAAGATGCGTGGCGGAGAGATCCACTTCGAAACTGGGTTCGGTGTAGCCGAAGTAGTGCGGGCGGAAACGGGTCTTGGTGTCTTTGCCGAGGAGAGAGGCGAAGATGTAATCGAGGAGCGCCTTCAGGTCGCGGACGGTGACGTTTTTGTCCACGTAGAGACACTCGAGCTGGTGGAAGTTGGCGGAGTGCGTGGCGTCGGTCGTGTCGCGGCGATAGACGCGGCCGGGAGAAACGATGCGGATGGGCGGCTCGCCCTTGAGCATCGTGCGGATCTGCACGGACGACGTGTGCGTGCGGAGAAGGTATTTCTCGTTCGGGTTCTTTTTGGAGACGTTGCCGAAGCGGGCGGATTCGGGGAGATAGAACGTGTCCTGCGCATCGCGGGCCGGGTGGTCGGCGGGCGTGTTGAGCGCGTCGAAGCAGTAATACTCGGTCTCGACCTCGGGGCCTTCGACGACGGTGAAGCCGACTTTGCGGAGAATGCGGGTCATCTCCTCGCGGACGAGGGTGAGCGGGTGATGCGTGCCGAGGGCGCGGTCAGGCGACGGGAGAGTCGGATCGACGGACGGTCCGAGTTGGGAGGCGAGCGCGGCGGCCTCGATGCGGGCGAGCGCGGCGTCGAGGTGGGCTTGGAGCGCGGTCTTGGCCTCGTTGACGAGTTTACCGACGACGGGCTTCTGCTCCTTGGGCACGGAGCCCATCTGCTTCATGAGCGCGGTGAGTTCGCCGTTGGGGCCGACGAAGCGGGCCTTGGCGGCCTCAAAGTCGGGGCGCGTGGCGACGGCAGGAAATTCGGCGGCGGCTTTGGCGAGAAGGGCGGAGAGCTGGTCTTGCATGGAAGAGTAAGAGTCGGAAGCAAACGGTCCGGTGTGGAAAAACAAAAAGGACGGCGCCTCAAAAAATGAGGCCCGTCCTTCGGGAGGGCGGCCCGCCTTGCGGCGGACCGTGCCTTGGGAGCGAGCCGGGCGGGCTCGCGTTTTTAAGAGTTAGGCTTTCGCGGCAGCGGCGGCCTTGGTCTTCAACGCGTCCTTAACTTGGTTAACGACGGCGGTGAAGGCGACTTCGTCACGGATCGCGAGATCGGACAGGACCTTGCGGTCGAGGCTGATATTGGCGGCGTGGAGGCCTTCGATGAAGCGGCTGTAGCTCAGGTCATGAAGACGCACGGCGGCGTTCAGACGAATGATCCAGAGGCTGCGACGGTCGCCCTTCTTCTTCTTGCGGGCGGCGTAAGCATACTGCCAGGCGTGCTGGACAGCGTCTTTGGCGTAGCGGAACAGCTTGGACTTCGAGCCGAAATAGCCACGGGCGTATTTCAGCGTTTTCTTGTGCCGCTTGCGGGAAGCGGGTGAGTTTGTTGCACGAGGCATGTTATTTTATGTGTGTTTTGGGCCGTCAGGTCGTCTCGTTAGGATTCACCTGACTGGCGGTTGTGGTTGTTGCCCTTGGTTCTTAGAGGCCGAACGGCAAGCAGCGCTTGAGCGGCTTGGCGTGGCCGGGAGCCACGAGCTTGTCTTTGGAGGCACGACGCTTCTGCTTCGTGCTCTTCGCGGCAAGCAAGTGACGGAAACCGGGCGTGCGGCGGATAAGCTTACCGGT
>DATHXF010000109.1:0-31091 GCA_035459785.1 Rariglobus sp.
TTGTCGGCGGTGGGGTAGCGGCGGACGCCGAAGACCCAGAGGATTTTTTTATCTTCGCGGCGGAGAATGCCTTTGGAGACGAGGCGGGCGAGGGCGGCGTCTTCGAGTTCGGCGCGTTGTCCGGAGAACACGCCGAGCCAGTGGGAAACGGTCTGGGGCTTGGGCGAGGCGACGATGGTCGCGAGGGCGTTGTCGAGGAGCGGGTCGCCGGTGAGTTCCTTGCGGATGACGGTGAGCTGCTGGAGGTCGGTGTCGACGCGGCCGGCGAGGGCGAGGTCGGCGATCAGGGCGCCGGCGAGGCCGTAGTTGAAGCCCATGACGGGTGTCGGGAGGAGCGCGCCGGTGCGGTCATCGAGGCCGAGGAGCACGAGCTCTTCGACGAAAGAGAGTTGGTGGGAACTCATGGAATGAGGAGTCGAGAGACGAGGGGGCGAGTGTCGAGGGCGCCGGGCGCTTATTGAGCGGCGGCGGCGGTCGTGGGATGGACGGTCAGCACGGTGAGGAAGCCGGAGAGTTCGAAGACCTCGTGGACGGCGGGCGTGAGGGCGGCGAAGGAGGCTTTGCCACCGGCGGCCTTGAGCTTCTTGGCGGAGGTGAGGAAGGCGCGGAGACCGGCGCTGCTCACGTAGGCGAGACCGGAGCAGTCGAGGACGACGTTCTTGACGCCGGTCGCGAGGAGCGCGTCGACCTTTTGTTCGAGGGCGGGGGCGGCGAGACCGTCGAGGCGGCCGGAGAGAGCGAGAACGGTGGCGGAGTTGAGCTGGGATTCGGTGATGTCCATGATGTTGATTGTAGAGAAAAGGTTCAGTCGGCGCGGTTGAGGCGGCGTTCGATGGTGAGGATGTTTTTGCCGTCGCGGCGCTCGTAGTGCGAGACATCCATGAGCTTTTTCACGAGGTGCACGCCGAGGCCGCCGATTTTGCGTTCTTCGAGAGGGAGGGTGGTATCCACCTCGGGGCGGGCGAGCGGGTCGTAGGCGATGGCGTCATCGGTGATGACGGCGCGGATGCAGCCGGGGGCGGGGGAGGAGAGGTCGACGGTAAAGGTGTGGGGAAGGCCGTCGGGGTAGCCGTAGTTGATGACGTTGGTGATGAGTTCCTCCAGGGCGAGCTGGATGGCCATGAGATCCTTCATGGTCGGCTCATGCGGTTCGCAGAACGCCTCGACCGCCTCGGCGAGACGGGGAATCTCGGCGAGGTCGTTGGCGAGGGTGAGCAACGTGGAGGAAGACATGACTCAGACGTAAAGTGATTGGAGCATGGAGGCGGCGGACTCGTCTAGCAACTCGCGGCGTCGAACTTCGTCGAAAAGATTGATGAGGTCCTCGGCGCGGAGGCGTTTTTTCTCGGCTCCGCGGAAATCGTGGAGGACGCGGCCGCGGTGCATCATGATGAGGCGGTCGCCGAGGGTGACTGCCTGCTGCATCGAGTGCGTGACCATCAAGGTGGTGAGGTGGTCGCGCTCAATGACCTCTTCGCTCAGGGCGATGACCTGGTCGGCGCTCTTGGGGTCGAGGGCGGCGGTGTGTTCGTCGAGGAGGAGGAGCTCGGGCTTGAGCCACGTGGCCATGAGGAGCGTGAGGGCCTGGCGTTGTCCGCCGGAGAGCGAGCCGATGGCGTTGTCGAGGCGGTTCTCGAGTCCCATCTTGAGGCTGGCGATGCGGTCGCGCAGCGGGGACATGAGGGATTTGTCGAGGGCGGGGGTGAGTCCGCGGGGGCGTCCGCGATGGGAGGCGAGCGCGAAGTTTTCGGCGATCGACATGGTCGGCGCGGTGCCGCTGAAGGGGTTTTGGAAGACGCGGCCGATGAGGGAGGCGCGGCGGTGTTCGGCCCAGCGGGTGACGTCGCGGCCGGCGAGTTCGATGCGGCCGTGGTCCACGATGAAGGTGCCGGCGACGGCGTTGAGCAGGGTGGATTTGCCCGAGCCGTTCATGCCGAGGACGATCACGAAGGAGCCGTCTTCGATGACGAGGTCGACGCCCTGGAGGGCGCGGACCTCGTTGACGGTATCGGGATTGAAGGTTTTGCGGATGCCGGTGATGGAGAGCATGAGCGGAGGGCGTCGAAGGGCGAGGAGACGAGTGTCGAGGGACGTGGACGGAAGACGGTAGGAGCGAGGAGCTAGAAGGCCGATGCGGAGTTACGCGCCGGTGGCCAGGGGTTGGCGGCGGCGGAGTTTTTTGAGGAAGCCCGGGAGGACGAGCGCGGCGAACACGAAGAGCGCGGTGATGAGCTTGAGGTCGTTGGGATTGAGGCCCCAGCGGAGGGCGATGGCGACGAGCAGGCGGAAGAGGACGGAGCCCATGATCGCGCCGACGAGGGTGAGGCCGAGGCTGCGGCTGCCGGTGAGGGCTTCGCCGATGATGACGCTGGCGAGG
Organism: Rariglobus sp.; assembly: GCA_035459785.1. Taxonomy (GTDB): domain Bacteria; phylum Verrucomicrobiota; class Verrucomicrobiia; order Opitutales; family Opitutaceae; genus Rariglobus. Next base: position 2,378 of record DATHXF010000109.1, read on the forward strand.
CCCCACACGATCATGCCGATGCCCATCTGGGCGTCGGCGAAGCCCTGGTATTGGGCGAGGAGGGAACCGCCGAGGGCGATGAGGCCGTTGGAGAGCGCGAGGCCGAGGATGATGTGGGTTTCGACGTTGGCGCCGAGGGCGCGGATCATCTGCGGGTTGTCACCGGTGGCGCGCATGGCGGTGCCGAGGTGGGTGCGGAAAAACAGGAAGAGCGCGAAGGCGATGAGCGAGGAGATGAAGAAAGCGCCGATCACGAGGGCGAGTTCGCTGGAGCCGACGCGCCAGCCGAAGATCATCGTGCCTTGGTCGCCGAAGATGCGTTTTCCGAAGTCTTCGCCCCACGTGCCGAGCGTGGTGTGTTGCATGAGCGGGACGTTGCTGCGGCCCATCACGCGGAGGTTCACCGAGTAGAGCGCGGTCATCACGAGGATGCCGGCGAGGAGGGCGTTGATCTTGAACTTGGTGTGGAGAATGCCGGTGAGGGCGCCGGCGAGCGCGCCGGACGCGGTGCCGACGGCGGTGGCGAGGAGCGGATTGGTGCCCTTTGCGCAGAGGATGGCGGTGACGGCCGCGCCGAGGGTGATGGAACCGTCGGCCGTGATGTCGGGCATGCCGAAGATGCGGAACGACACGAGCACGCCGAGCGCGAGCAGGGCGAGGATGAGGCCGATGGTGAGGGCGCCGAGAAGGAGTGTCATGGACGGAGGGCGGTGATCAGAGTTTTACGGGGGCGAACCAGAAGGCGCCGCTTTCGAAGGTGCTTTCGCCGGCGCCGTGGTGTCCGCGCGGGTCGCCGAGAAGGTGAAGGACGGCCTGCGGGCCGGGCGGCTCGAAGAGAGCGGCGACCGTGGGCGCGACGTCGATGCGGCCCTTGGTGAGCGGGCGGTAGGCGACCACGGTGGCGTGGACGTGACCGAGCGGGGCGTTGGGTTCGCCCGAGAGCGGGCGGAGCTGGCCTGCGAGCGGGCCGGCCGCGCCGGGGCGGGCGGCGAAGCCGACGAGAAGGGCGGTGCTGTCGCGGAAGGCGCGGTCGCCGGTAAAGGAGAGCCAGTCGCGGATCTGAGGGAAGCCGAAGCGGTCGGCGGGTGCGGCCTCGGCATCGCGGCGGAGCGTGGCGCCGACGAGTCCGGTGGTTTCGACGACGGCGACGAAACCGACGACGGGCGCGGCGGCGAGGTCGAGTGCGGCGGAGGCGAGCGCGGTGAGCGATACGGAGCGAGAGCCGGCGGCGGGCGCGAAGCGGAGCAGGTGCGCAAAATGACCGCGGGCGGAGAGTCCGTCGAGCAGACCGGCTTGCGGGATGAGCGCGCCCTGGGTCACGACCCAGTCGGGGCGGGAGGCTCCGTCGGTGGGTTGATAGACGGCGCAGCCGGCGGCGGCGAGAAACTCACCGTGGCGTCCGGTGCCGTCGGCGAGCGAGGGTCCGAGGGCGCCGATGCCGAGGGCGAACGTGTCGGAGGCGTAGGGGCGCGGGGTCGGATCGGTGACGAGTTGGGCGGAGAGCGGGACGTGGGCGGTGAGGGCGAAGAGTTCGCCGGTGAGGTCGGGCCGGGCGACAGCGGTAGCCGCAGTGGCGGCGGTGGATGACGGCGCAGGAGCAGCGGGCGCGTCGGCGACGGCGAGGAGCAAGTCGAGGCCTGCGAGTTCGAGCACGGAGACGACGGCGGGCGAGGCGGGAGCGATGGAGAAACGGCCTTTGACGGACTTGAGCTGCTTGTAGGCGCCGAGCAGGACGCGCAGACCGGTGGAGCTGATGTAGTCCACGGCGGCCATATCGAGGCGGATCTGGTGTTCGCCGGCTTTGATGAAGCCGGCGAGGGACGTTTCCACGGCGGAGCAGTGCGTGGAGTCGAGCCGGCCGCGGAGGCGGACGATGAGGAGGCCGGCTTGGTTTTCGGTGGTGATTTCCATCGGGGAGAAAATTAGTCGCGGATGACTTTGCTGGCTTCGGTAAGGAGGGCGGGAGGCAGGATCAGGCCGGTGGCGGCGGCGTTGGCGGGATGGACGACGAGGCTGATGTGATCGGGCTGGGCGAAGGGGATTTTGGCGGGATCTTCGCCGGCGAGGACGCGCTGGATGCGGTTGGCGACGCCGATGCCGACCTCGTGGTAGTCGTGGCCCATGGCGAGACCGGCGCCCTGCGGGATGGTCGTGCTGTTCATGCTAATGAGCGGCTTGCGGGTGGCGCGGGCGGCGCGGGCGAGGGCGGTGAAGCCGGCGTTGGAGAGGTTGTCGGAGACCTGCACGATGGCGTCGATGTCACGGCTGGCCAGGCTGGTGGCGGCGTCCACGAGCTCGGTGGGGGAGTTCACGGCGACGGACTCGAGGGTGAGGCCGTAGGCGGCGGCGCTTTTGGCGAGGTGATCGCGGGCGTCCACGGAGTTGACCTCGGCGGGGCAGTAAAGCGTGCCGAGACGCTTGAACTGAGGGAAGTGGCGGCGGATGAGATTGATCATCTGGGGCGCGGGGCCCTGCACGGTGACACCGGTGAGGTGGGGCAGGTGATCCTCGTTGGACTTGCCGCCGCCGGCGGCGATGGGGTTGGCGACGGTGCCGAATACAACCTTGGGGGTGCCGGAGCGGGTCTTGCCGACGGCGACCTGGAAGGACGGCGTGGAGAGCGGCACGAGCAAATCGGTGCGGTCGGTGAGCGCGGCATCGAACAGGCTGGAGAGCGTGGACATGTCGCCCTGCGCGCTGCGGTAGCGGATATCGAGATCGCGACCGGGGAGCAGCGGGCCTTTGGCCAGACCTTCCTTCAGGCCGGCGATGGTTTCCTCCATGGGAGGGGTTTCGATGTAGGTGATGACATCGAGGCGGAATTTGCGGGCCGGAGGTTTGGCGACGGCGACGGGCGCGGGCGCAGGAACGGGAGTAGGAGTAGGAGTAGGAGTAGGAGTAGGAGTAAGAGTAGGAGTGGGGGCGACGGCGGATGTAGTGGGTGCAGGAGCCGGCGGGGCGGTGTCCAATTCGCGGATGAGGGCATCGGGGACGTTGAAGCGGGCGGCGACGGCGCGGTTGAACTTGGTGATCTGCACGGAGACGTTGGCCATCGGGATTTTTGCGGGGCTTTCGCCGGCGGCGACGCGGGCTACGAGCGGGGCGGTGGCTTTGCCGCTTTGGTAATAGCCGGGTCCGATGGAGACGAGGGCGCCGCGATCCAGGATGTCTTCGTTGTCGATGTAGAGCGGAAGCGAGGCGCGGGTGGCGGTATTGGCGATGGTCTCGAAGGCCATGTGCGCGGTGTTGTCGCTCGGGATATAAATCGCGTCGGGATGGCGGGCGACGAGGGCTTGCATGGCCTGGAGGACTTCGGCGGTGCCGGCGACGGTGACCTCTTCGAGTTTGATGCCGCGGGCGGTGCAGAGCACGCGGAGTTTTTCCACGATGCTCACGGAGTTGGCTTCGCCGCCGTTGTAGAGAATGCCGAGGGTTTTGAGGTCGGGCTGGACGCGGCGGATGAGGCTCAGCGTGTCTTCGAGGGGAGGGAACGAAGCGATGCCGGTGAGGTGCGGCAGATGATCGTTCCAGGACTTTCCGGCTCCGGCGGCGATGGGATCGGTGACGCAGGTGAAGACGACGGGCTTTTGTTTCACCTGGAGGCAGGCACCTTGGAGGATGGGCGTGGTCAGGGCGACGATGATGTCCACGTCGCTGTGATCAAAATTATGGAGGATCGACGTGATGTTGCTGATCTCGCCGTGGGCGTGGGCGCGGCGGATTTCGAGGTTCTTGCCCTCTTCGTAGCCGATCTCGCGAAGGCCGTCCACGAGGCCGCGCATGCAGGTGTCGATGGCGGGTTCCGGGGCGATGTAGGCGAAGGCGAGTTTCAGCGGAGGGAGCGCGGGTTTGGCGGCGGTGGCGGGCGCGAGGCGGTTGTCGAGTTTGCCGTCGGCATCGACGTAGAGGCCGGCGCGGGCTTTGAGGGCGGAGGGGAAGTTCCACTTGGCGGCGTCGCGGAGCTGGGCGCGGGCCTGTTCGTTCAGCGCGAGACGCTCGGGGACGATGTTTTTGACCGGGATGGAGGCGATGGTGCGACCGCGCAGCACCTCGGCGGCGAGCAGGCCCGTCTGGCGGCCGACCTCGTGGTAGTCGGCGCCGACGTTGAACAATTCTCCCTTGGGTTGGGCGGAGGGGAACAGGCTGAAAACGGGAATGCCGGCGCGCCGGGAGCGGTCGAGGACGTTGTTGACGGCGCCGAGCACGGTGATGTCGCCGGGGATGAACACGGCTTCGACTTCGCGGGAGAGGAGGGCGGCGGTGGCCTCGGCCACGGCGTTGGTCGAGTCCACGTTGATTTCGACGAGGGTGATGCCCAGTTCGGCACACACCTTGCGGGCGTCGCGCAGCTGGACCTCGGAGTTGACCTCGGAGGAGTTCCAGAGGACGCCGACGGTTTTGAGGGCGGGGTTGATTTCGCGGGCGATGCGGAAGGCGCTGATCACCGGAAGGCGCGTGCCGTATCCGGAAAGATGTGACGGATGGCCGAGCGGGTCGGTGGAGGAGACGCCGACTCCGGTGGCGGACGGATCGGCGACGAGCGCGAACAGGTGGGGCGTGTGGCGGCCCCGGTTGGCGTTGGCGACGGTCTGCAGCGAAGGCGTGGTGGCGGTGAGGATGAGGTCGTAGCCGCCTTGGGAAACCTCGACGGCGATGGCGTTGGCGAGGTTGGCGTCGGCCATCGGATTAAACCGGCGCAGGGCATACGTCTCACCGTCGCGGAAGCCGGCTTCCGCGAGACCGTCGATCATGCCCTGGGTGCCGGCGTCGAAGATCGGCTGGGTGTTGTGCTGGACGATGGCAACGCGGGGCAGGTTGGCCGGAGCGGCCGGTTTCGCGGGGGACGTCGAAGCGACGGGAGCGGTGGAGGCTTTCGGGGCGCGCTTGGTGTGTTCGACGCCCTGCGCATCGATGTAGCTCATGGCCTTTTGGATCAGATCATCGGGGACGGTCCATTTGTCTTTCAGGCCGAGGGTGGCCTGAACGTTGATGCAAAGCGTTTCCGGCATGCGGTTGTCGATCGACACGCTGGCGAGGCTGCGGCCGTTGAGAACTTCGCCGGCCAGTTCGCCGACGATGCGGCCGACCTCAAAGTAGTCCGCGCCGACGTCGAAAAGCATGCCGCGCTTGATGTTGGTGGGGACCACGGAAAAGACGGGAATCCGTCCCTTGCGGGCGGCCGAGAGCACGGTCTCGATGGCGGTGATGACCATGACGTCGCCACCCTGCCAGATGGCGTCCACTCCGCGGGAAACCAACGCGGCGGCGGCTTCGCCCACGCCGGCGGAGTTCTCGACGGTGGATTCGAGCAGCTCGATGTTCAGCTCGGCGCAGACCTTGCGGGCGAGTTTGACCTGCGCCTCGGAGTTGGTCTCGGCGGCGTTCCAGACCACGCCCACTTTAGCGAGAGACGGGTTCATGCGACGCGCCATTTTGAAGGCGAGCTCGACGGGCTGCATGGTTCCGTAGCCGGCGAGATGGGCGGGGTGATCGAGGTGGTTGTCGCGATTAATGCCGACGCCGGCGGCATAGGGATCGGTCACAACGCCGAAGACATGAGGGAGTTTGGTTTCCCGGTTGGCGTTTGCTACCGCCTGCAACGAGGTGGTGGTGATCGTGAGCATCAAATCGTAGCGACCGCCGACCATGGCCTTCGCGATGGTCTGGGCCACGGCCATGTCGCCCTCGGCGTTGTAGCGTTGGATTTCGAGGTTTTCGCCTTCATTCCATCCCTGTTCGGCCATGCCGGCCAGCGCGCCGTCGCGGCCGTCGTCGAGATTTTTGATGGATGTGTGCTGAAGGATGGCCACGCGCATCTTACGCGCCGGGGCGGAGGCCGGCTCGGCGACGACCGGCTTCACGCGGGAGCGCAAATCCGAGAACAGCAGCAAGGCGGACGTTGCCGTGATAAGAATAACGCCCAAGGCGAGGCTTCGAAATATGCCTGACATCTGCAACGGGTATGCGGAGGTGCGCAGGTGGTTCAATGTCATTCCTTAAAAGCGCGTCTAATCGCCGCCAGCCGTTTTCATTCGCGTCCTTGCGTGTTGCGCGGGGGTAGTCTTTGTTTCGTCCCTTACATGCTCCGCATTCTGGGCCAACACACGTTGAACATAGTCGGTGAACTGGGGGATTTCACCCTGTTCACATCGCGTGCGTTCACGGCGGCGGTGGGGTCGCGCAAGCTCGGGCGGCGGGTGGTTCGCGCGATTTACGAGCAGGGCGTGAGGTGTCTGCCGGTTATCGTGATTGTGGGCATCTTCACGGGTCTGGTGCTCGGGTTGCAGGGCTATTATGTGCTCAACCGCTTTGGCTCCGAGGGGTTGCTTGGCACGCTGGTCTCTCTGACGCTCGTGCGCGAACTGGCACCGGTGCTGGCGGCGCTGATGTTGGTGGGGCAGGCGGGCTCGGCGCTCGCGGCCGAACTCGGCATCCAGCGCAACAGTGAGCAGATCGACGCCTTGGAAACGATGGGGGCGAGCGTCCACGCCTACCTGATTTCCCCGCGTCTGATCGCGGCTTTAATCGTGTTTCCCATTCACACGGCGATTTTTACGTTGGTCGGCCTGTATGGCGGCTACCTGTCGGGCTCGGTGCTCTTGAACTTGCAGCCGGGCGTGTATTGGTCGGCGGTGCACAACGCCGTGGGCGGCGAGGATGTGCGCGAGTGTTTTACGAAGGCGGCGGTTTTCGGTCTGCTGACGATCGCAATCTGCGCCTACAACGGCTTTAACGCCCATCGCCGCCGCAACTCCACCGGCGCCCGCGCCGTGAGCGCATCGACCACGCGGGCGGTGGTTTTCTCCAGCATCGCCGTGCTGGCGACGGACTACGTCATCACCTCCCTATTGGTGAAATAACATGAGCGCTACCGACACGTCTTCTGCCGCCGCTCAACCTGCGTCCACCGCCACCGATCTGTTTCTGGATGTCCGTGGAGTGACCAAACGCTTCGGCGACAACGTTGTGCTTTCCGGCGTCGATCTCGCCGTGCCGCGCGGTAGCGTCGTCACCGTGTTGGGCAAGAGCGGCACCGGCAAATCGGTCTTCCTTAAGTGCCTCGCCGGCATTGTGCGTCCGGAGGCAGGCGAGATCCGTTTCGACGGACAAGTGCTCAACGCCGTCAACGCCGCTGCGCGTGCCGAATTCCGTCGGCGTTGCAGTTATCTTTTTCAGAGCAACGCGCTCCTGGACTCGCTCACCGCGCTGGAGAACGTTGCGCTGCCGCTCGAGTCCACCACGCAGATTCCCAACGCAGAGATTCGCGAGCGCTCGATGGAAGCCCTGCGCCAGCTCGATCTGGAAAAACACCGCGACCGCTTCCCTTCGCAGCTTTCCGGCGGCATGCAAAAACGCCTCGCGCTGGCCCGTGCCATCGTCACGCGTCCCGAACTGGTGCTCTTTGACGAGCCCACGGCCGGCCTCGATCCGCTGCGCCGCAACGGCGTGTTTGAGATGATCGTGAAATACCAGCGCCAGTTCGGCTTCACCGCCGTGCTCGTCACGCACGACCTGCCGGAGGCGCTTGTTGCCAGCGACCAGGTGGCGCTGCTCGACGGCGGTCGCATGCAATTTCAGGGAACACCGGCGGCGTTCAACCAGTCGGCTAATCCCATGGTGTGCGCCTTCCGTGACAGCGCGGGTTCGCTGCGCGACAGCGTCGCCGCCCTGCGCCGCGGTGAATGCATTAAATCGGAGGAAGACTAATCATGAAGCAACAATCCAAACTGGAACTGGTCGTCGGCGTGTTCGTGCTCGCCGGTCTCACCGCCGTGGGCTACCTCGCGTTGCGCATCGGCGCGGGCGCGCTGGTCGGCGGCGACACCTATTTCCTCGAGGCCCGTTTCACCAACTCCGGCGGACTCAACCCCGGGAGCAATGTGATCGTCTCCGGCGTGCCTGTCGGCCGGGTGGACAAGGTCACGCTCAACGCCACTGACTACAGTTCCGTCGTGACGTTCAGCGTGCGCCAGGACGTGAAGCTTCCCGTCGACACCATCGCCTCCATCAAGACCACCGGCCTCATCGGCGACAAATACCTCGCGCTGGCTCCCGGCGGTGAATCCGCGTTCCTGCCCGCCGGCGCGCTGATCACCGACACCGAGTCCACCGTTGATCTTGAATCGCTTATCAGCCGGTTTGCCTTTGGAAACGTAAACGACAAACCCAAGACCCCCACCGCTCCCCAGCCATGAACCTGCGCCTCCTGAAAAATCTCGCCTGCGCGAGCCTCCTTTCCTTTGCCGCCGCCATATCGCTGCGCGCCGTCGAGGCGCACGAGATGCTGAAGGCCTCGGTCGATGAGGTGCTGGCCATCGCCTACGACCAAACCAATGCCACCACGCCGCTCGCGCAGCGCGTGAGGCCGCTGCTGGAGAAAAACTTCAATTTCGAGGCGGTCACGCGCCGTGCCATCGGACCGGGCTGGCGCCAGTTCACCCCCGAACAAAAGACCCGCACCGTCAGTCTTTTCACCGACGTGGTCATCCGCAGCTATGCCGACAAGTTCGAGGCCGGCACCCGCCCGGGCATCACCTACTCGAAGGCGGTTGTGCCCGATGCCAAGCGTCCCGAGCTGCGCGAGCTGCCCACCACGATCGACTACGCCGGCAAAAAATACTCGGTTCTCTACCGCGTCGAGCAGGCCGGCGACAGCTGGCGCATCTACGACGTGATCATCGAGGGCGTGAGCATGATCGCCAACTGGCGTTCGCAGCTCGACCCGATCTACCAGCGCAGCGGCGCGGATGGCGTCATTGCTGCTCTTGAGAAGAACCTTTCCCAGACTCCAGCCAAACAATGAAGACACCTCTTCGTTCCCTCCTCCTCGGCGCCGGCCTTTCGATGGCTTGCGCGTTTCCCGTCGTCGCGCAGACGACGCCCGCCAATCCGGAACCCGCAGTGCCCGCCGACGAGGTGGATGATTACGCTCCGGTGCCGGTCTCCGATCCGCTCGAGCCGTTCAACCGCGCCATGTTCTCGTTCAACAACGGGCTCTACGACTACGTGCTCCGTCCCGTGTCCAAGGGCTATGTGAAGGTCGTGCCTTCGCCGGCGCGCACCGGTCTCCGCAATTTTTTCGAGAACCTGCGCTTTCCGATCCGTTTCGTGAACAGTGCGCTCCAAGCCAAGTTTGGCCGCGCCGGACTCGAAACCGAGAAGTTCGTGGTCAACACCGTCGCCGGCGTGGGCGGCCTGTTCCGGGTCTCCGACAAGATTCAATCGCTCGCCGCGGTTCCGCGCGAGGACACCGGCCAGACGTTTGGCGTGTGGCACATCGGCAAGGGCCCTTACCTGGTGCTCCCGGTTTTCGGTCCCGGCACGGCGCGTGATACGGTTGGCGCGGTGGGTGATTATTTCCTGAATCCGCTCAACTGGAACCTGCGCGAGAACCTCGATTGGTATGGTTGGGAACTCCAGACCGGCGTGACCGTGGTCAACGCGGTCAGCGGCCTGCCCGAGACGCTCCAGACCTACGACGCGCTCCGCAAGGACGCCATCGATCCCTACATCGCGGTGCGCAGCTCTTACGTGCAATACCGCGAGGCCGCGGTGAAGCAGTAGGCGGCCCGCGGATTCCGGACGCCGACGTCATGCGTATCAGTGGAGGAGCCGCGCGCGGCGTCACGTTACTCGTCCCCAAAGGCGACGTAACGCGTCCCGCGACCGACGGCATGCGCCAGTCGGTATTTTCCAGCCTGGCCGCGCGTCTGCCCGGGGCGCGCTTTGTGGATCTGTTTGCGGGGAGCGGCGCCTACGGCTTGGAGGCGTTCAGCCGCGGCGCCGGGGGCGGCGTGTTTGTGGAGAAAAACCCCAAGGCGGCGGATTGTATCCGTAAGAACATTACGACGGTCGTGAAGAGCGCCGCGCGTCCGGCGGACGACTTGAAGCTGGTGTCGATGGATGCGCTGACCTGGGAGCCTGCCGAGGGCGAGGGGCCGGATCTGGTGTTCATCGATCCGCCCTACGAAATCATCGCCGAAGTCGGGCCGAAGCTGTTTGAACGCATGTCCGGCTGGTGGCCGGCGGAGGCCGATCCGGTGGTGGTTTTCGAAATGCCCGGCGAACTCACGCTGGAGCCGGCGGGCTGGAGTTGCGTGAAACGACTCGGCAAAGGGGCGAGGCAGCCGACGACGTGTTTTTTCAGACGGACGTGAGTTTTTAACCTGCGCGGGTGATGGCGAGGGCGGCGACGACCGCGGTTTCGACGCGCAGGACGCGTGAACCGAGATGGGCCAATGTGAATCCCGTTGTGCGCAATGCGTTGCGATCGGCGGGGCCGAACCCTCGCTCCGGTCCGAGGGCAAGGACCAGCCCGCCCGCTGAATCGGAAGGTTTGTCACTTGTTAAGTGGCAAGTCCGCAGGGAGGCGGGTGACTCGTAGTTGTCGAGGGCGATGCGAACGGCGGAAGCGGGCAGGGAGGCGAGGGCCGAGGCAAGGGTGTGGGTCCAGGTGACCTCCGGAATGCGGGTGTCGAAGGCCTGGGCGGCGCCGGTCAGGCAGTGGCGGCGCCATTCGCCGGAGGTCCAGAGCGTGCTTGTGGCGTAGTTGGGGTCGGCGCGTTCGGTCGCGATAAAATGGATACACGTCGCACCGAGCGTGGTGGCTTCGCGCAGGATGTCGCGGGCGGTCTGGGGTCGCGGCAGACCGATCAGCAGCGTGGTCGGGGGCAGGGGAGACAGCGGGGCGTCCCAGACGAAGGTGAGCGCGAGGGTGTCGGCCGTAATCGCGGTGACGGTGGCCTTGCCGCGCGGGCCGTTGACCGTGCCGGCGTCGAAGGTGTCTCCCTCGCGGCGCCGCAGCACATTGAGGATGTGAGCGGCGCGCGGATCGGTGCGCGGGAGGGGCGCGGTCAGTTCGGCGGCTTCGAAGAGAACGAGGTTCAAGCGAGGATCGCGTCGATCTGGGCCAGTTCGTCCGATGTGAAATCGAGCGTCTGGAGCGCGGCGAAGTTGTCTTCGAGCTGGGCGACCTTGCTGGCTCCGATGAGGGCGGTGGTCACGCGCGGATCGCGCACGGTCCAGGCGAGGGCCATCTGGGCGAGGGATTGTCCGCGCGACAGGGCGATGGCGTTGAGTTTTTGGACCTTGGCGAGCGTCTCGGGCGTGATGCGGTCTGCCTTGAGGAAACCGTGGGATTTGGAGGCACGGGCGTCCTCGGGGATGCCGTTGAGGTAGCGGTTGGTGAGGAGGCCCTGCGCTAGCGGGGAGAACGGGATGCACCCCATGCCTTCGGCGGCGAGCACATCGAGGAGGGCGGGCTCGATCCAGCGGTTGAACATGCTGTAGGACGGCTGGTGGATGAGGGCGGGCGTGCCGAGATCGCGGAGGATTTTCGCGGCGCGGGCGGTTTCCTCGGGCTTGTAGTTGGAGAGGCCGACGTAGAGGGCTTTGCCGGAACGCACGGCATGGGCGAGGGCGCCCATGGACTCCTCGAGCGGGGTGTTGGGATCCGGGCGGTGGTGATAGAAAATATCGACGTAATCGAGGTTCAGGCGCTTGAGCGACTGGTCGAGGGAGGAGAGGAGGTATTTGCGGGATCCCCATTCGCCGTAGGGGCCGTTCCACATGTGGTAGCCGGCTTTGGTGGAGACGATGATTTCGTCGCGGTAAGCGGACAGGTCGGCGGCGAAGATTTTACCAAAGTTCTCCTCGGCGGAACCGGGGGGCGGGCCGTAGTTGTTGGCGAGGTCGAAGTGGGTGATGCCGAGGTCGAAGGCACGGCGAACGATGGAGCGGCCATTTTCGAAGACATCCACGCCGCCGAAATTATGCCAGAGGCCGAGGGAGATGAGCGGCAGCTGGATGCCGGAGCGTCCGCAACGGCGATAAATGGAGGGCTTGGAATAACGATCAGGGGCGGGGGAATACATGGGAAAACGGGAAGGGATCGGGAGAGCCGAAATCAGTCCGGCTGGCTTGCCAAGCCGGAGCCCCGCAGGGCGAAGGCTGGTGCGGTCGCCGAGAATCGAACTCGGGACACCTACTTGGAAGGAAGGAGTTTTACCTCTAAACTACGACCGCGACGAAAGCGTTGCAGAGCTTCATCAGGCGCAAGCGAGCGTCAAGCCTTGGCTGGACAAAGGACTCGGTATGAGTGGGTTTTCTCAGGGGATTTTTACAGAATGCCCATGGGAATGGGATTGCGACATGACGGCGGGTTGCTTCAACTCTTTGCTTAATGGCGTTCATTACTTCCGCACCCGCAAGTCAAAGCGCGGCAGCTCGTCCGGCGGCCGGTTCGGCAGCCAAACCCTCCGGGTTCATGGCTGCACAGGCTCTCGCAAAACAAAAGGCACTCGAGAAGAAGGCCACGAAATACAAGTTGCCGCTCGGCGAGCTGGCGATTTTTACGCAGCAGCTCGCGTCGCTGCTCAACGCCGGTCTCCCGCTCGTGCAGTGTTTGGAGGCCTTGCAGGATCAGACCGAGGATCCGGTGTTCCGCATCATCATTCGCGATGTGCGCATCGATATTTCCTCGGGTAATTCGTTCTCGTCGGCGGTTAAAAAATTCCCGAAGTCTTTTAACTCTCTGTTCATTTCGATGGTGGAAGCCGGTGAAGCCTCGGGCGCGCTGGCGGAAATTTTATCGAAGGTCGCCACTTACTTCGAGTCTACGGTCAAGCTGACCAAGAAGGTGAAGTCCGCGATGACCTACCCGATCGCGGTCATCGGCCTGGCGATCGCATTGGTGAACGTGCTGCTGATTTTCGTTATTCCGGTGTTTGCCGCGATGTTCGCCGATTTCGGAGCCAAGCTGCCTGCGCCGACGCAGATGCTGATCGATCTGAGTGATTTCATGAAGGCGTGGTGGTGGGCGGTGGGATTGAGCGCGTATGCGTTTTATTTCGTTTTCAGCCGCTTTGTCGCCACCCCCCGCGGTCGCCGCATGAAGGATCTGGGGCTCATCCGTGCGCCTATTTTTGGCGGGCTTGTCCATAAAATCGCGCTGTCCCGTTTTTGCCGCACGTATGCCACGCTGATGCGTTCGGGCGTGCCGATTTTGCGCACGTTGGAAATCGTTTCCTCGGCCAGCAACAAGGTGCAGATCGAGGATGCCTGCGTCGAAATCGCCAAGCACGTGAGCCAAGGCGGCCAGGTTTCGGACGTTCTTGCCGTCAATCCGTTCTTCCCTCCCATGATGAAGCACATGGTGAAGGCCGGTGAGTCCACGGGCAACGTGGACGGCATGATGAACAAGATTGCCGATTTCTACGATACGGAGAGCGAGGCCACGGTGGCGTCGCTTACCTCGTTGATCGAGCCGCTGCTGATCGTGTTTCTCGGTGTGGTGGTCGGCGGCATCGTCATGGCTATGTTCCTGCCTATCTTCCAACTGGGTGCAGTTGCCGGCGGTGTTAACTAAGGGATCTCTAAGCCTTGCGTTTTGTTTTTTTGAGGCTGTTTTAGCACCTACCCATGCCCTCCGTTCTCATCGTCGACGACCTTCTTTCTATCCATGAAATGCTCGAAGCGGTGATTCAGCCCACCGGCTTTATTACGGCGTTTGCCACGGATGGTGAAAAAGCGCTCGCCCGCTACAAGGTCGAGAAATTCGACCTGGTGCTGGCTGACATCGACATGAAGCCGATGGACGGCATCACGTTGCTCAAGCAGCTCAAGGCCTACGATCCGAGCGCGGTCATCGTCATCATGACGGCCTATGCGAGCACGGAGAGCGCCATTCAGGCCCTTAAGTTCGGTGCTTTTGACTACATGCAAAAGCCGTTCCGCGTGGACGAGTTGATCTCCACGTTGAAGCGCGGATTGGAATTCAAGCAGTTCAACGCCGAGCGGGCGAGTGCGGCGAGCAGCAACTCGGTGAAGGCTGCCGACGTCGATGGACGGCTGGTCGGCCAAAGCGCGGTGAACAAGCGTCTCGTGCAGCAGGTAAAGAAATTGGCGACCGTGCGCACCCCGGTTCTGTTGCAGGGCGAAAGCGGCACGGGACATACTACGGTTGCAGAGATTTTGCATGCCGGTAGCGCCTCCCCCGATGCTCCTTTGGTGCGTATCGATTGTGCGCTCAGTTCCGCCGGAGATTTTCGTGACGGACTGTTGGGCGGCAACGGTGCTGGTGGCGCGTGGGTGGAGAAAGCCCGTGGCGGCACGCTCTTGCTCCAGAATCTCCACAAGCTGGAACTTGGCACCCAGCAGGAACTCGTGGGTGTTTTGCGCAACACGGCGCACGGGTTCCGGTTGATTTGCACCACGACGGAAGACCTCGAGAAATTGACGGACGAAGGCCGTTTCAACGATGAGCTCTTCTACCGCGTTGCTTCCCTGCCGGTGGTGCTCTCCCCTTTGCGTGATCGCGCCGAGGATATTCCGCTTTTGGTGAAGTATTTTCTGAGCCAATCCTCCAATCCGGCATTCGATGCCAATCTTATCGAGTTCACTCCGGATGCGATCGACTCCCTTCAGGCTTACCATTGGCCGGGCAACCTTTCCGAGCTTGGCCAGCTGGTGACCAAGATCGCCGCGACCAGCACCACGCGGGTGGTGACCTCCGAGCAGCTGCCATTGCGGCTGAAAGAGGTCAAAGATTGGCCCAAACTCGCCGATTACCTCGCCGGCCAGGAGAAGCAATATATCGAGATGGTGGTAAATGCCTGCAGAGGCGACCGCATCGCCGCCGCCAAGGTTCTTGGGGTGGATATGGCGCGCATCATAAAGTAACCCGGTGCTGCGTTTTGCCGGCTCGGCGGCCGCACTCGGATTACAACTGGGTGACAAGGGGGTGGTCTCCGCCTTTCCGCTTGCCCCGCCGCAGGTGCGTCCCAACCTCGCAAGCACTCACGTCCATGCCCAAACGCACCGATCTTAAGTCCATCCTCATCATTGGCGCCGGCCCTATCGTTATCGGCCAAGCCTGTGAATTCGATTACTCCGGCACCCAAGCGTGCAAAGCCCTGAAGGAAGAGGGTTATCGCGTGATCTTGGTGAACTCCAATCCGGCCACGATCATGACCGATCCGGAGTTCGCCGACGTGACTTACATCGAGCCGCTCACGATCGACAGCCTTGAGAAAATCATCGAGGCCGAGAAGCCTTCCGCGCTCCTTCCGACCCTTGGCGGTCAGACCGCGCTCAATCTTTCGATGGAGCTTTTCAAAGCCGGCATCCTGGAGAAGCACGGCGTGGAAATGATCGGTGCGAAGCCCGATGCGATCAACAAGGGCGAGGACCGCGAACTCTTCAAGCAGGCCATGTTCAAGATCGGCCTCGACGTCGCCCGCTCGAAAACCGTCAAGACCATGGACGAGGCGCGAGCCGCCGCCGAAACCATCGGTAATTTCCCTCTCATTATCCGTCCCTCCTTTACCCTCGGCGGCCAGGGCGGCGGTATCGCCTACAACAAGGAAGAATTCGAGCGCATCTGCGCCAACGGCCTCGATCTTTCCCCGGTTCACGAAGTCCTCGTCGAAGAGTGTCTCCTCGGCTGGAAGGAATACGAGATGGAGGTCATGCGCGACCACAAGGACCAGTGCGTCGTCATCTGTTCCATCGAGAATTTCGATCCGATGGGCGTGCACACCGGCGACTCCATCACCGTCGCCCCCGCGATGACCCTGACCGACAAGGAATATCAGGTCATGCGCGACGCCTCCTTTGCCGTCATCCGCGAGATCGGCGTCGAGACCGGAGGTTCCAACATCCAGTTCTCCCTCGATCCTGCGACCGGTCGCCAGGTCGTCATCGAGATGAACCCCCGCGTGTCGCGTTCCTCCGCGCTCGCCTCGAAGGCCACCGGTTTCCCTATCGCGAAAATCGCCGCCAAGCTCGCCGTCGGTTACACCCTCGACGAACTGCGCAACGACATCACGAGACTCACCCCAGCCAGCTTCGAGCCGACGATCGACTACGTCGTCACGAAGATGCCGCGCTTCACCTTCGAGAAATTTCCCGACGCTGATTCCACGCTGACTTCCGCGATGAAATCCGTCGGCGAGGCCATGGCCATCGGCCGCACGTTTAAAGAGTCTTTCCAGAAGTGCCTGCGTTCCCTCGAAACCGGCGCCCGCGGCTTCGGCGGCGGCGGCGGCAAGTGGGGCGGCGACGAGCTTCCCGACGACAAGACCATCCGCAGCAAGCTCGCCACGCCCAATGCCGAGCGTGTTTACTACATCCGCTACGCCTTCCTCTCCGGCTATTCCGTCGAACAGATTTTCGATCTCACCAAGATCGATCCGTGGTTCCTCACGCAGCTCCACGAGATCTTCGAAATGGAGCAGACGCTCAAAAAAGAGACGCTCGCCTCCGTTTCCGTCGAGGCGTTCCGCCGCGCGAAACAATTCGGTTTCTCCGACGTGCAGCTCGCCCATTTCTTCAAGAGCGACCTCGCAACCGTGCGCGACGACCGCAAAAAGCGCGGCGTCAACACCACCTACCGCCTCGTTGATACCTGCGCGGCCGAGTTCGAGGCCTTCACGCCTTACTACTACTCGTCCTATGGCGATGAGAACGAGGTGATGGCGCCCTCCGGCAAGAAGAAGATCATGATCCTCGGCGGCGGTCCCAACCGCATCGGCCAGGGCATCGAGTTCGACTACTGCTGCGTCCACGCCTCCTTCGCCCTGCGCGAGATCGGCTACGAGACCGTCATGGTCAACTCGAACCCCGAGACCGTTTCGACCGACTACGACACGTCCGACCGCCTCTACTTCGAGCCGCTCACGCTCGAGGACGTTCTCGAAATTTATCAGCAGGAACAATGCGACGGCGTGATCGTGCAGTTCGGCGGACAGACCCCGCTCAACCTCGCTACCCAGCTCAAGGCCAATGGCGTAAACATCATCGGCACCTCGCCCGAATCGATCGAGGCCGCCGAGGACCGCAAGCTGTTCTCCGCAATCCTGGAGAAGACCAACCTCAAGTCTCCCGCGCACCGCACTGCGCTCAACGAGGCGGACGCCCTCGCCGCCGCCCACCAGATCGGCTTCCCGGTGCTGCTCCGTCCGTCCTTCGTCCTCGGCGGTCGCGGCATGTTCATCGTTTATAGCGAACAGGAATTCCGCGACGTCGTCCGCCAGGCCTTCGACGTCATGCCCGGCAAGCCCGTGCTCATCGACAAGTTTCTCGAAGACGCCATCGAGCTCGACGTGGACTGTATCAGCGACGGCGAGACTTCCGTTATCGGCGGCATGCTCGAGCACATCGAGTTTGCCGGCGTTCACTCCGGCGACGCTTCGATGGTCATGCCTCCGCACACGCTGTCGAAAGACATGCTGAACACCGTCCGTCAGGCCACCTACGCGCTCGCCAAGGAGCTCAAGGTCATCGGCCTCATGAACGTCCAGTTCGCGATCAAGGACAACCAGCTCTACATCCTCGAGGTCAACCCGCGCGCCTCGCGCACCGTGCCCTTCGTTGCGAAGGCCATCGGCGTTCCTCTCGCCAAACTCGCCGCCAAGGTCATGGCCGGAAAAAAGCTCAAGGAACTCGGTTTCACCCGTGAGCAGACGCCCAAGCACTGGTGCGTGAAGGAAGCCGTGTTCCCGTTCGTCCGCTTCCCCGGCGCCGCCATCGTGCTCTCGCCTGAGATGCGTTCCACCGGCGAAGTCATGGGTCTCGACGATGACCTCGGCATTGCCTTCGCGAAAGCCCAGGCCGCCGCCAAGCCCGGTTTACCGACCTCCGGCAACGTGTTCCTCTCCGTCAAGGATGCGGACAAGGCCCGCGTCGTGGACATCGCCCGCCAGCTCGAATCGCTGGGCTTCTCGATCTACTCGACGAGCGGCACGGCCGACCACCTCGCGACCAATGGTGTGAAGGTGAACCGCCTCTGTAAGATCGACGAAGGCCGTCCGACCGCCGTCGACATGATCAAGAACGGCCAGATCAAACTCATCATCAACACGCCCGGTGGTATGATCCCGCGCAAGGACGAGAACAAGATCCGCCAGGCAGCCTACGCCCACAGCGTGTGCATCATGACGACGATCACCGGCGCCCAGGCCGCTCTGCAGGGCATTCAGGCCCTCAAGAACAAGCGCGTCGGCGTCCGCCCGATTCAGAAATACGTCGGCAACGTCGTTCCGGTCTGAGTTCCACCCATGTCGTCCGCCCTCGCGCCCTCCATGCTCGTCGCGTTGCTGCACGGACCCGATAAACCGGGTCTGGTGGCGCGCGTGGCGGGTTGGATTTTTGAGCGCGGGGGCAACATCATCCATGCCGACCAGCACCGCGACATGGAGTCGAATGTGTTCTTTCAGCGCATCGAGTGGGTGCCGGCCAGCGGTAATGCCTCCGCCGACACGGAGGCATTCGAGGCGTTTGCCAAATCGATCGGCATGTCGGCACGGGTGACGGCGGCGAGCCATCGTCCGCGAGTGGCCATCTTTGTTTCCAAATACGATCACTGCTTTCACGACCTCGCGCTTCGCTGTCAGTCTGGCGACTACGCGTGCGATATTGTCGCGGTGATTTCCAATCATGGTGACCTCGAAGCCACTGCGCGCGGTTACGGCCTGCCTTATCATGTGATCTCCGTCACATCCGCTACCAAGGCCGAAGCCGAGGCCGCGCAACTCGAGTTGCTGCGCTCGCTTGATGTCGAACTCGTCATCCTCGCCCGCTACATGCAGGTGCTCTCCGCCGATTTCCTCAAAAACTTCCGCCGGCCGGTGATCAATATCCATCACTCGTTTCTGCCCGCGTTCGCCGGCGGCAAGCCCTACCACCAGGCCGCCCAGCGCGGGGTGAAGCTGATCGGCGCGACCGCGCATTATGCGACTGCGGTGTTGGACGACGGTCCCATCATCCAGCAGGATGTGACGCGCGTCACCCACCGCCACGGGGTCGACGATCTGGTGCGCAAGGGCCGCGACCTCGAAAAAATCGTCCTCGCCCAGGCCGTGCGCTGGCATTTGGAGAGCCGGGTTCTCGTCTACGGCAACAAAACCGTCATTTTCGACTGAGCGATCCCGTCTTTACGCCTTCCGACCGATCTGTTTCGTTGGCCCCTCACCACTTTCATTCATGTCCACGACCCCGAAATCCGTTCCCACCACCTCTTCCGGCGATGACCGCAACCTGGTCACCGTTGACGAGAACTACCTTGCTCCCTCGTTCGAGGATCGCCTCCGCATTTTCTGGGAGAAGAACTCCAGCGCCGTTCTCGCCGCCTGCGGCCTTGTGCTGGTCGTGATTCTCGCCAAGGGTGGTTACGAAATCTACACCGCCCGGCAGGAAAAGGCCGTCGCCGCCGCCTACGCCGCCGCGACCACCGACGAGCAGCTCAAGTCCTTCGTTGATGCCAACTCCGGCCACGTGCTGGGCGGTCTTGCCCAGCTCCGCCTCGCCGACGAAGCCTACTCCGCCGGCAAATACGCCGATGCCCGCGCCTCCTACGAAAAGGCCTCCGGTATCCTGAAATCCAATACGTTTGGCGAGCGTGCCCGGGTCGGCGCGGCGATTTCCGCCGTGCTGGCGGGTTCCGCCACCGAAGGTGAAGCGGCCCTCAAGCAGCTCTCCGCCGATATCACGCTGGCCAAACTCGTGCGCGCCGAGGCGACTTATCACCTCGCGTCCTTGGCCGCCGCCGCCGGCAATGCCGCCGAGGCCATCCGATTGATCGAGCAGGTCACGGTCATCGATGCGGAGGGGCCCTGGGTTGACCGCGCTTCGATGCTTCGCGCGACCCTGCCCAAGGGTGCGATCGCTCCCGTGGTGATTCCTGATAGTTCGGAATCCGTTCCCAGTGTGAGTTTTGGGAAATAATAAAACCGAATTTATTTGCACAAAAAAGCCCGCATAATGCGGGCTTTTTTGTGGAAAAATGGTCGGGGCGATAGGATTCGAACCTACGACCTCCTGGTCCCAAACCAGGCGCTCTACCAGGCTAAGCTACACCCCGAGGGGGCAGATAAGGGCCCGCCAAAAGAGGAACTGTCAACGTAAACTCTGCGGACTTGGACCGCTTGTGAAAAACTCGGCCCAATCTCTGCTTGCTTAGGCCCTCCTTTCAACCTAACCCTCGCAGCCCAACCACTATATTTAAATGGATACCATTTCTCGTGAGAATAACAGCTACCTGCCGGTTGCCGGCGTGCTCGTCGGCGTGATCGCCATCGTGCTTTCCGTGGTGGCTTTGGCCAAAATTTCGTCCACCAAAACCGAGCTCAACACCAAGGTTGATGCCCAGGTCGCCCGTATCGACGAAGCCGAGGGCCAGGCCCGCAATGCCACTGCCGCCGCCGACAAGGCTTCTGGTAGCATCAACAAGCTCGCGAGCGACACCCAGGCCGCTTTCACCCAGGTTGCCCAGGAACTCGGCAACATCCGTGGTGAGATCACCAAGGTCCAGGAAGCCAAGACTGCTCCCAAGGCCCCCAAAGACGGCAAGGCCGCCGGTCCCGTTGTTGCCGGTCCCGACGAGTATGTGATCAAAGCCGGCGACACCTTCGCCAAGATCGCCCGCGCCCAAGGCACCACCATCGCCGACATCCAGGCGGTCAACTCCGGTGTGGATTCCTCCAAGCTCAAGGTCGGCCAGAAGATCAAGCTGCCCGCCAAGAAGTAAGCATTCGCCGCTTCTAAAAAATTCAACCTCCCGCCCCGCAAGGTCGGGAGGTTTTTTTTGCCCATGAGTTCCGATCAACCGTCTCCGTCCCGCTGGGAAAAAGGCGCCAGCCGCTCGCTGGCCGCCACACGCATCTTCGATTTGCGCGGCGTGCAGTTTCGTCATCCGGTGCGCGGCACCGAGCGAGAGTTCGTCGTCATCGACGCGCCCGACTGGGTCAACGTGCTCGCGCTTACGCCCGATCACCGTCTCGTGATGGTGAACCAGTTCCGCTACGGCATCGACGCGTTCTCGTGGGAGATTCCGGGCGGCATGATCGACGCCGGCGAAGATCCGGTTGCCGCCGCGGTGCGTGAGTTGCAGGAGGAGACTGGTTATGTCGGCACGTCCGCGCGGTTGCTCGGTTCGGTGAACCCCAATCCCGCGATCATGAACAACCGCTGCCATCTCGTGCTGGTCGAAAATGCGGTTCTGCGGGAGGCGCAGGAGTGGGACGACGATGAGGAAATCGAGCTGACGACGGTGCCCGTGGACGAGGTCTACGCCTGGGCGCAGTCGGGCCGCATCACGCATTCTCTGGTTCTGAACGGGTTGCTGCTCTTCGCGCCGGTGTGGGCGGAGATCAAACGCGGCCGCTGATCCGTCCGCGGCATTTGACAGGGGAGGGGAGCGACTTAGCCTGCGTTCTTACCGACATGCAGTCCGCCCCCACGTTTGCCAACCATCCCGATCTCCTGGAGCCTTCTTCCGGCGGACGACTGCCCGCGCCGCTCGAGTCCGAAATCCGCAAGATCTACGGCCGCAGCCCGCTCTATACGCAGCGTTTTCCATTGCACGCCGATCCGCTGCACTGGTCCTGTTATCGCGAGATCCCCGCGCTCTCCAAAAAAGAAATCGTCGAGCGCGGACACCAGGCTTTCTTTGAAGACTACGCGGTGATCGAGCGCGGCCTCGCCACGAGCGCCTATGAATACGAGTCCACCGGCGGCACCACGCAGTCGCCGATGACCGTGATCATGGAAGACGGTTGGTGGAACGCCCAGACCGCCCGTGCCTACCGTGCGCATCCGTTGCTCGCGCCCTACGCCGACCGTCCCTATCGCAAGTGCGTCCTCGCGCCCGTCGGCTGCTCCAGCAACATCTGTCCTTACGAGGACCATCCGTTTCCGCACCGTTACTTCGACGGCACGGTTTATCTGAATCTCACCAGCGATCCGTTCGTGTTTCCGGAGAGCGAGTGGGATCGCATCGTGCTCGAATTACAGGCCGTGCAACCCGAGGTGATCGAGGGCGAACCGGTTTATCTGTCGCTCCTCGCGCGCGCTGTCCAAAAGCGCGGCGTCAAGGTTCCCAGTGTGAAGGTGGTCATCCTCACCTACGGCAAGGCCAGCCTCCAGCACGCGAAGCGTATCGCCGAGGTGTTCCCGGCCGCGCAGGTCGACCTCTACGGATCGACCGAGGCCGGCTACATTTTCATCGGCGAGGCGTTCAAGGACGACTCGCGTGTTATCGACGGCAACGTCTTCGTCGAACTCGCGCCGTATCGTGACTTGCCTGACGTGTTTCAGATTTTTGTGACCACGCGCGACCGCGAGGCGATGCCGTTGCTGCGTTACCACACAGGCGATATCGTGCGTCGCACGCCGACCGGCTACCGCCTGCTCGGCCGCGAGGGTGGACTCTATTTCCGCCCGGATGGCTCGCTGGTGTCGCCATCCGAGATCGACGCAGCGCTGCCGGCCGACTTTGCCTGCTGGCATTACAGCTTGGTGCAGACCTCGGACAACCGCTGGGATTTCCATTACGTGGGCGATCATGTTGCGCCCAAATCATTGGAGTCCGCGTTGGCCGAAGTCCTCGGCTTCGGTGCGCGGGTGGTGGCGTTCCGCCGACGTTTTATCGCTCCGGCGGCGAGCGGTAAGTTCGCCCTGCTCAAGCCTCTGACCAAGTAGCCGCCGGTGGGCGCGGCAAGCGAAGGTCTTCTTCTTCGGGTTAGGGTGCCTAATACACGCAACCCTTCCGCAACCTAGAGGGAGCGACACCTTTACAACGCGGAAGGCGGGTGTTTGGCTAATAGGACCAGCTGGCGTTTTAATGGCGTCCGGTCGGTTTTGTTGACCCTTTGACCCTGACCAACCTTCGCGATGAGCCTTATCGGTAACCTCTTCACTTCGTCCATCGGGCGAAAATTCATCATGGCCATCACGGGCCTCGTGCTCGTGGGCTTTGTGTTCGGCCACCTGGTGGGCAACCTCCAGATTTTCCTCTCACCCGATCACATCAACGGCTACGCCCACTTTCTCCAAAGTCTCGGACCGGCGCTCTGGCTTGTGCGCATCGTGCTCCTCGTCGCCGTCGGCCTCCACATCTGGGCCGCCGTTGTGCTCACGATTGAAAGTCGCGCCGCCCGCGGGCCCAACGATTACGGAGTCAAAAAATGGCTGCACGCCACCTGGGCTTCCCGCGCCATGCGCTGGTCCGGCGTGATCGTGTTCTTCTTCATACTTTATCACCTCGCGCACTTCACGCTCGGCATCGCCGATCACGAGACCTTCAAGTCCAACTTCAACTGGACGATGCAGCATGACGCCAAGGAACTTGGCATCACCCTCGCGAAACAGGGCGAGGTTGTTCACGACGTTTACAGCATGATCTTCCTCGGATTCCAGAATCCGATCGTCTCGATC
The DNA here is from genome assembly GCA_035459785.1 of Rariglobus sp. Classification (GTDB taxonomy): domain Bacteria; phylum Verrucomicrobiota; class Verrucomicrobiia; order Opitutales; family Opitutaceae; genus Rariglobus. Next base: position 25,589 of record DATHXF010000109.1, read on the forward strand.
TTCTACATCATCGCGACCTCCCTCCTCTCGGTTCACCTTCTGCACGGCATCGAGTCGCTCTTCCAGACCATCGGCTGGCGCAACGGCACGTGGTGCTGCTGTCTCCGCAAAGCCGTTACCGGCCTCGTCGTTCTCTACTTCCTGGGCAACCTGATCATCCCCGGCGCGATCCTCACCGGCATCGCCAAACCTGCCGAAGGCTCCGCTGCCGCGCTCAAAGCCGCCGGCCTCTCCGTGACCGCCCCCGCCGCCCACAACTGATCCCTTACCCGTCATGGCCACTCTCAATTCCAACGTTCCCCCCGGCCCGCTCGCTGACAAATGGCGCACCTACAAGTCCAACCTCAAGTTGGTCAACCCCGCCAACAAGCGTAAATACGAGGTCGTTATCGTCGGTGCCGGTCTCGCCGGTGCGTCCGCCGCCGCCACGCTTTCCGAGCTCGGCTATCGCGTGAAGTGCATCGTGTTTCACGACTCGCCCCGCCGCGCGCACTCCATCGCCGCCCAAGGTGGCGTGAACGCTGCCAAGAACTACCAGAACGACGGCGACAGCGTTCACCGCCTGTTCTATGACACGCTCAAGGGCGGCGACTACCGCGCTCGCGAAGGCAACGTCCACCGCCTTGCCGAGGTGTCCGTCAACATCATCGACCAGTGCGTCGCTCAGGGCGTGCCCTTCGCCCGCGAATACGGCGGTCTCCTCGCCAACCGTTCCTTCGGTGGCGCTCAGGTGTCCCGCACGTTCTACGCTCGCGGCCAGACCGGCCAACAACTTCTCCTTGGCGCTTACTCCGCGCTCTCCAAGCAGGTCGGTGCCGGTGCCGTCGAACTCATTACGCAGCACGAGATGGTCGATCTCGTCGTCGTCGATGGTCACGCCCGCGGCGTCATCACGCGCGACCTCGTGACCGGCAAATTCCACCGTCACTCCGGCGAAGCCGTCATCCTCGCCACCGGCGGTTACGGCAACGTCTTCAATCTCTCCACCTACGCCCGCGGCTCCAACACCACCGCCATCTGGCGCGCCTACAAGCGCGGCGCCTGCTTCGCGAATCCCTGCTACACGCAGATTCACCCGACGTGTATTCCGGTGTCCGGCGATTATCAGTCAAAGCTCACGCTGATGTCCGAGTCGCTCCGCAACGACGGACGCATCTGGGTCCCCAAGAAAAAGGAAGACTGCAAAAAGCCCCCGGCCGACATTGCCGAGGCCGACCGCGATTATTTCCTCGAGCGCATCTATCCGAGCTTCGGCAATCTCGCCCCGCGCGACGTCTCCTCCCGCGCCGCCAAGCGCATGTGTGACGAAGGCCGTGGCGTCGGTGACACCGGCCTCGGCGTTTACCTCGATTTCGCCGAAGCCATCCAGCGCTACGGCAAGCAGGTCGCCAACCGCGCCAACCTCCACAACCCCTCCAAGGAAAAGATCCTCGAGCTCGGCGAAGCCGCCGTGAAGGAACGCTACGGCAATCTCTTCGATATCTACCACGAGATCACCAACGAGAGCGCCTACAAGCAGCCGATGCGCATCTATCCCGCCGTGCACTACACCATGGGCGGCCTCTGGGTGGACTATAACCTCATGTCCAACGTCCCGGGCCTCTTTGTGCTCGGCGAAGCCAACTTCTCCGACCACGGCGCGAACCGCCTCGGCGCCTCCGCGCTCATGCAGGGTCTCGCCGACGGTTACTTCGTGGTTCCCTACACGATCGGCAACTACCTCGCCACGGTGAAACCCACCTCCCGCCCGTCCACCGACGCGCCCGAGTTCAAGGCCGCCGAGGAAAACGCCTCCGGCATCGTCAAGCGCCTCCTCGCCGCCAAGGGCAAGGAGCCCGTCAACTATTACCACAAGAAGCTCGGTCTCATCATGTGGAATCACTGCGGCATGGCCCGCACGAAGGAAGGCCTCGAGGACGGCATCAAGAAGATCCAGGCCCTCCGCGCCGAGTTCTGGGCCAACGTCAACGTCCCCGGTTCCGGCGACAACATGAACCAGGCCCTCGAGCGCGCCAACCGCCTCGCCGACTTCATCGAGCTCGGCGAACTCATGTGCCGCGACGCCCTCGCCCGCGAGGAAAGCTGCGGCGGCCACTTCCGCGAGGAACACCAATGGCCGGACGGCGAGTGCAAACGTGACGACGAAAACTTCGCCCACGTCGCCGCCTGGGAATTCCAAGGCGAAGGCAACGAGCCGCTCCGCAACATCGAGCCGCTCAACTACGAGTTCACCAAGATGAGCGTGCGCTCCTACAAGTAAGCCGCGCAGCCACACCCAACGCTAACCACTCAAAAGCACACCCATCATGGTTGCCGAAACTTCCAAAAACATCTCTGTCACCATCCGCGTCTGGCGCCAGCCCGCCGCCGACCAGCCGGGCAAGTTCGTCGATTATCCCGCCAAGGATCTGAACCCGAACATGTCGCTCCTCGAGATGCTCGACGTCGTCAACGACCAGCTCGAGCGCATCGGCGAGGATCCCATCGCGTTCGCCCACGACTGCCGCGAAGGCATCTGCGGCACCTGCTCGCTCGTCATCGACGGCAAACCCCACGGACCGCACCACGGCGTCGCCTCCTGCCAGACCTACATGCGCAGCTTCGAGGACAACTCGATCATCACCATCGAGCCCTTCCGCGCCAAATCCTTCCCGATTGTTAAAGATCTGATCTCCGACCGCTCGGCGTTCGACACCATCCAGCAGGCTGGTGGTTTCATCAGCATCCGCACCGGCTCCGCGCAGGACGCCAACGCCACGCCGATCCCGAAGGACGTCGCCGACCTCGCGATGGACGCCGCCCAGTGCATCGGCTGCGGCGCCTGCGTCGCCGCCTGCAAAAACGCCTCCGCGATGCTCTTCGTTTCGGCGAAGGTTTCGCAGCTCGGCCTCCTCCCGCAGGGCCAGCCCGAGCGCGACACCCGCGTGCTCAACATGGTCGCGAAGATGGACGAACTCGGTTTCGGCAACTGCACCAACCAATACGAGTGCAGTGCCGCGTGCCCGAAGCTCATCAGCCACGACTTCATCGCCCGCATGAACCGCGACTACATCGCCGCGAGCTTCCGTGCCGCCTTCAAGCCCAAGCCCGCCGCCAGCGGCGGTGGCGGCGCCTGAGTTCGGCTCTCGCAGACTGAAAATAAAAAACCGCACCCGGTTATGGGTGCGGTTTTTTAATGCCCTGTTGCCGTTGCCGATGCTCAGAGGCTTTCCGTGATCGGCCGGTCAAGATTCGTTTGCAGGCTGATCTTGCGCACGCTGCAGTCGAAAAACAGCGCGAGCCGGTAACTTTCGGCCACAGGTGTGTCCGGTGCGCCGGTGAGTGAGCCCGCGGGCAGCGGGCTCACGCCGGATAGCGTTTTGTCCGCCTGGATCATCATCCAGGTCGTGGTGGGTTCCACGAGCGAGTTGATGTCGTTGTAGCGCATCGGCGCGTAGGCCGGGATATTGCTGTCGCTGCCGAAGGGACGCAGCACGGTGCCCAGTTCGATGCTCGTGTAATGACCATCGCCGCCTTGCAGCTCATGGTTGAGAACCCACACGGGCATTAGGGCGCTGTCGTCGCCGGTGGCGTCGCGCGCGACGGGATCTTCGAGTGTGGAAACTTTGACGCTGTCCGTGCCGGCGGGCACTTCGGCGCCGACGTAGGTGCCGATGTAGAGGCCTAGCCGTCCAAATTGAGTCGCGTTGTAGTTGTCCTGAACGACCGCAGACAGCCCGTGGGTGCCTGTGTTCGGGTTGCTGCCGTCGTTGCGGCCGGGCAACTCGTTGCGATGATCACTGGCGTAAAGCAGGATGGCCTGACCGCTCTGCCGTAGATTCGACGTGGACTGGGTGAGACGCGCCTTGGCACGCACTTTGCCGACTGTGGGAATGATGATTGCAGCGAGAATGCCGATGATGGCCACCACGGTGAGCAGCTCGATGAGCGTGAAGCCGGCTGCGGTGGATGGGGATGCAGATGCGCGTTTGGACATGCGACCCTTGAGGCAAATGGGTCGCAGCCGTTTCGCAACTATTGAAATTGATTAACGTTCATCCTTTGGGGCCTTAGATTTCCGTATTCTGGCACAAAGAAGCCGCGTCGATCATGACGCGGCTTTGGGAGAGCGAAGAGAGATGCTCAGATCACTTCACCGCCGCCCACACGCGCTGCACGTCTTCGTGCTCTTCGAGCGCCTGCAGGAATTCGCCCACATCGGCGCGATGTTCGTCGGTGAGTTCGGGGAACATCTTGGCGACGTAGCCGATTTCACTCGTGACGACGGTCCAGCCGTTGGCGCTCAACCAAGTCGAGGCGGCGTGGACCTGCGTGCGATCCGTGTGGAAACGCGCGCCGGTCGCGCCTTCGGGCACGTCGTCGTTTTGCTGGTGGCTGATCGCCTCAAAATCATTCGCGCCCGCCTCGATGGCGGCGGCTTCCAGGTCGGCGCCAGCCGTATTCGTGAAGGCTTCGACGATGCCGACGTGCTCGAAGAGGAACTTGTTGCTGCCCGTGGTGCCGAGAATGCCCTTCTTAAACAAGACGCGCATCTCGGGGGTCGTGCGTTGCACGTTGTCGGTGTAAACCTCGACGATGATCGGCACTTTGTGCGGCGCGTAGCCCTCGAAAACGATGTGGTCCATGACCATCTTCTCGCCGCCGATGCCGGCGCCCTTGTTGATGGCGCGCTCGATCACGTCGCGCGTGACGCTGGACTTCCTCGCCTTTTCGACGGCGGCGAAGAGCCGGGCGTTGGCCGCCTGGTCGGCACCGCCGATCTTCGCGGCGACCGTGATTTCTTTCACGATCTTGCCGACGAACTGACCCTTTTTGTTGTTAACGATAGCGCGTTTCGCGTGAAGCCATTGACGTCCCATAAGAAGGAAAGAAGTAAGGGGTGATTCGGTATCGGCAATCCCGGAAACGCTTAACGCTTCTGGTAAACGGCCGCCTCGGTGGTGCCCGCCTGCGGGGCGATCCATACGCGGAACTCGCCCGGCTCCACGCGGTGGCGGCCTTCGCGGTCCACGAAACCGAGCACTTCGTCGGTGAGCGCGAACTCCACCGTGCGGGTTTCCCCCGGCTCGAGCGTGAGGCGCTGCCAGCCGCGCAATTCCTGCGCCGGGCGTGCGCCTTCCGAGCAGGCGACGTCGCGGATGTAGAGTTGGGCGACCGCCTCGCCCGCGCGTTTGCCGGTGTTGGTCACGGTGGCGCGTGCCGTGGCGGGTTTGATGATCTCTACTTTGCCGAATTCAAAATTCGTATAAGTGAGGCCGAAGCCGAAACGGAAGAGCGGATCGCGCGTGAGATCGCGGTAATCGACCATGTCGGGACGTCCGGTCGTGTGGTGATTGTAGAACACCGGAACCTGGCCGGTCGCACGCGGGAACGACATCGGCAGGCGTCCGGTCGGGGCGAGATCGCCGCAGAGCACGGCGGCGAGCGCGGGCCCGCCTTGCAGTCCAGGATGCCACGCTTGCACGAGTGCGTTGGCTTGCGCGGCGACTTCGGTGAGCACGAG
>DATHXF010000110.1:0-1516 GCA_035459785.1 Rariglobus sp.
GCGCCTCCCTCACCCTGGTATTCGACTCCAGCAACCGCCTCGCCGTCCAGTCAGGCGTCCACGGCCTTGCGGCAGCCCCCGCCGCCACCTTCGCGGAACTGACCAAACCCGCCGAGTTCTTCACCCTTGGTCACGACGGCCGGACCCACCACGTATTTTTTGCGCAGACGGAGGGGCCCGCAGTCGGCGTTGAATTCCTCTCTTTGGAACAACTCGCCGCCCACCCGTCACGCCTGTCTCCACTTTTGGCCGCCGTGTTGCCCGCGCTTGAACCGCACCTGATCCACATTCCCTACCTCCAGCTGGGAGAAAACGATTTCATCTACAAGTTCCGCCCCGAGAAGGACCGTAATCTTTCGCTCTACTCGCAGGACGCCCATACCAGCGCGCTCTACCAGTCCGCTCTCTGCTCCGCCATCAAGTCAATCGCCCGCCGTCGCGAAGGCGTGGCAACCGCTCCCATCCCGCTCGATTTCGGCGCGGTGCGCTATCTGATTCCGAGCCATTTCGGTTTCTGTCTGGGCGTCAAAAACGCCATCGACCGCGCTTACGAAACACTCGCCGCCAATCCCGGCCGCCGCGTGTTCATGCTTTCCGAGCTGATCCACAATCCGTTCGTCAACGAGGACCTGCTCCGCCGCGGCCTGCGCTATCTTCAGACCGAGAAAGGCGTTCCCTTCGCCATCAACGGCCAGAAGTCCACTTCCGCCCCCGGCCTGCCGCTCCTCTGGGATACGCTCACGTCCGACGACATCGTGATCATCCCCGCTTTCGGCGCGACCGACGAAGACAAAAAGCGTCTCGTCCGCAAAGGCATCGCAGTCTGCCAATACGACGCCACCTGCATGCTGGTCGAAAAGGTCTGGAAGGCCGCCCGCACGTATGGCCGTGCCGGATACACCGTGGTCATTCACGGCAAGCACGAACACGAAGAGACCAAGGCGACCTTCTCCAACACCCGCCGTTACGCCCCCGCCGTCATTGTGCGCAACCTTGCCGAGACCCGTCTCCTCGGTGAAATCATCGCCGAGGCCCTCCGCGATCCGGCCGCCGCGCAGGCTCGCTTCGAGCGCGAGTTCGCCGAGCGCCACACGCCCGGTTTCGACGTCGTCCGCGATTTGGCCCGCGTCGCCGTGGTCAACCAGACCACTCTCCTCATGAAGGAGACCCAGGAAATCATCGCCCATTTGCGCGAGTTCTACGCGTTCACGTTCGGCGCCGACCAGCCCGACACTCCTGCCCGCGTCGGCGGCAGCGGTCGCACCGACACGCTTTGTTACGCCACCCAGGTCAACCAGGACGCCTTGGCGCGCGCCCTCGAGGAACCGCTCGACGCCGCTTTTATCATCGGCGGAAAAAACTCCTCCAACACCTACCAGCTCTATCGTCTCTGCGCGCAAAAACTCGGCGGCAAGGCGTTCTTCATTCAGAGCGAAGCCAACATCCTCTCGCTTGCCGAGGTGGAGCATTACGTTTTCCCCGCCAGCGGTCCCGCGCAGGGCGGACGGGTTGAGAC
>DATHXF010000111.1:0-5712 GCA_035459785.1 Rariglobus sp.
CGCCATCGATTGCCTGAGGACCTCCCTCATCGCCAACCCCGACCTCGAATACGCCCACTACAACCTCGGCTGGCTGCTGCTGGAATCCGACCCCGCAGCCGCCGCCGGTCATTTCGTGAAATCCGCCCGCCTCGCCCCGCAACGCGGCGCCGTTTATCTCGGGCTCGGCCTGGCCCGTATCCGGACGAACGATACCGACGGAGCCGTCCGTGCCTTCGCGACCGAATGGCTGCTCGATCCCGCCACCGCCTGGTCGCCCGTCTGGAACCAGCCTCCGTTCGCCGCGCTGCAATCCAGCATCCATTCCCTCGCCCGGGAAACCGTCCTCGCCAACAATCATGGCGTCGATCCCTGGAGCGAACTTTCGACACCCGCCCCGTCCGGTGCCCCTTACCGCCGCGTCCGCAGCGGGTATGGCGTGCTCATGGGCCACCCCGAAGGCGCCCCTCCGGTGGATTACCCCGTTTTTATCCGCGCCAATCTTCCCTCCGATCTTCGTCCGCGCGTGCCCGCCTTCGGCTGGCTCGACGGCCAAACGCTCCTCCAATTTCTAAACCCCGCCGCCCCTTGATTCGTTTTGCTTTGCTCCCTTCGCGCTCTTCTCCGTCTTTGCGTTAAAGAACCCGTCCCGAACCGCCCGCCATGGCCGAATCCGCCCGCCTGAGAAAAGTCATTCTACCGTCCCTGCTCGTCGCGGGTGACGCGATCGTGGCTTTCGCCGGACTGTCCCTGGGCTATTGGCTGCGCTACGCCACGCCCATCGGCAGCATCGGCCTCGATGTGCCCGACGCCACCTATCGCGCCTACCTGCCGCTCCTTCTGCTGGGCACCGCCTTTCTCATCGCCGCCTACGCGCAGCTCAACCTCTACGAAGAGCGCCTGCTCCTGCGAAAATTCCAGGCGCTCAATCTCATCATCAAAGGCACGACCTTCTGGCTCATCGCCTATCTCGGCCTCTCCTTGGTCCTGAAATTCCAGCCACCCATCTCCCGCTGGTTCGTGATTCTCGCCTATGTGATCGTGCTCATGTTGATGTTTGTCTGGCGAAGCACGGCCTACCGTATCTTCAACTCCGGCCGCCTCGTCCAACGACTGCGCCAACGCGTTGCCATCCTGGGATGGAACTCCGAGGCCGACACCCTGGTCGCCGATCTCGCCGCCAATCCCTCGCATCCGTTCGCCTTTGCCGGCGTCATCACCCTGCCCTCGGAAGTGCCCCCCGCCGGACAACCCGTCCTCGGCTCGACCGAAACCCTGCGGGATATTCTGCGAACCCAACAGATCGACGTGCTCATCGCGGCCCGCACCGACCTTCCCCGCGAACAACTCCACGCCATCGTCGAAGACTGCGAAAAAGCCTTCGTGGACTGGAAAATCATCCCTTCTTCATTCCAGATCCTCGTCAGCGGACTCCGGCTCCAAACCGTCGGGCGCCTCCCCGTCCTCGGCGTCGAAGAACTCGCGATCAACCGCCTCTTCAACCGCGCCCTGAAACGCATCATTGACCTCACCGGCGCGCTGGCGGGCTTGGTGCTCTCGACTCCCGTGATCGCAGTGCTGGCCCTGCTCATCAAGCGCGAGTCTCCCCGCGGCCCCGTATTTTTTTCCCAGACACGCATGGGCGCCGGCGGACGCCACTTCACCATGTGGAAACTTCGCAGCATGTCGCCCGACGCCGCCTCGTCGGACCACCTCAGCGTCAGCACGCCCGCCGGCGACACCCGCCTGCTGCGCATCGGCGCCACGCTCCGCCGCTGGAACCTCGACGAACTCCCCCAATTTTGGAATGTCCTGCGCGGCGACATGAGCCTCGTGGGCCCGCGCCCCGAACGTCCGCACCACGTCGAACGTCTCTCGGACGAAATTCCCCACTACCTGCCCCGCCACCTCGTGAAACCCGGCATGACCGGCTGGGCGCAGATCAACGGCCTGCGAGGCGGCAACGATCTCGCCCGCCGCATCCAGCACGACATCTACTACATCGAAAACTGGTCCCCCTGGTTGGATCTGCAAATTCTGATCCTCACTCTCTTCCGCTGGCGCAACCCCGGTTGACTCACTCGGACGGGATCAACTCCCCCAGCCCAAACGTGACCAGTGCCTGACGAAACTCCTCGCGGAAATGTTCGCCTGAAAACCGTTCGGCATTCCGCCGGCAAGCCTCGGCACTGATATTGCCGGCACCCGCCTCAAACCGTTCGATGGCCGCCATCAACGACTCGACCGTCTGCTCCGCAAAAAAGCAGCCGGTCACTCCTTCGATCACCGTCTCCAGTGCGCCGCCGATGCCCAGTGCAATGACCGGACGACCCGCGGCCTGCGCCTCGACGGCCGTTATGCCGAAGTCCTCGATTTGCGGATACAAGAACGCCCGGCATCCCTCCATGAGTTGGGTCACCTCGCCGTCGGATAGACGACCCCGCAAGCTCACCGTCGGTCCCGCCAAGGCCCGCAGCTTGCCCGCCTCGGCACCGTCACCGACCACGACCAGTTTTCGCCCCAACCGGCTGCACGCCTCCACCGCCAGATCGACGCGCTTGTAGCCCACCAGCTCCGACACCACCAAATAATAGTCCCCGGCCTTCGTGTTGGAAGAAAAACGGTCCACCTCCACCGGCGGATACACCACCGTCGCCTCGCGGCCGTAGTGCCTGCGGATGCGGTCCGCCACAAACCGGGAGTCGGCGATGTAGTGCGCCACACCGGCGGCCGCCTCGAGATCGAACTTCTTTACACGGGCGACCACCTTGCGGAACAGCCAGCGACCCGGTGCGCCGATACCGCTGGTATTCTCCGCATAAGCATCGGTCATCTCCCACAAATAACGCGGCGGTGAGTAACAATAGCACACCTGCACGCAGCCCGGCGGCATGCGCAACCCCTTGATCACCGCCGCATCGCTCGACACCAAAAGACGCGTCCCGTCCGGCACCCGCATCCGCCGAACCGCCCACGGAAACAACGGCAGCAACCAACGATGATCCACCCAGCGCGGCGCCACCTTTTGCAACACCGAGGTCGTGATCGTCCTCGGGCTCATGACCGGTGACAACGTCTCGGGCGCCATCACCAGCATCGAAATGCCCGCCTCGGGAAACATGCCCGCGATCGCCTCAAAAACCCGGCCGCCCCCACGCCCATGAACCCACCAATGATGCGCCAGATGAACCTTGCCGGCCTCACGCGGCCCACGGTGCTCCACCCGGCCATCCCCTGAGTGTTGGTTACTTTGCATAGACACACTCTATCGCGTGCCGTTTAGCCGCCCCGACTGCAACACGCATCCTGCCCGACCCTCGCGCTCAAATCACCCGGCCCGCCCGCACCCGCCCGCGCTTGGTCAAATGATCCGCAAAGAGTTTTGCGACCTCCGCCCAAGTGCTCAATCGCGGAGCTTCCCCCGTGAACCGACCGAGAGCAAAAACCTCGTCCACCGCCGCGAGAAAACCGGCGCGATCACCCAGCTTGAAATAACGAGCCGCATCGCCGGCGGCCTCGCGGAACGGAGGGATGTCGGAACAGATGACGCGCGCCCCCTGCACCAAAGCCTCCGTAGCGGGGAGCCCGAAACCCTCGTAAAGCGAGGCCATCACCACGGCATGGCAGTGCCGATACAGCCACGCCAGTTCCGCGTCGCTGACATAACCCAGGTCAACCATATCCGAGCCACCGCCATCCGACGCCCCGTCATTCATGCGCCTGAAGACTTCGCTGCCACCGCCCACCAAAACCAACCGCGAGGGATAAGCGGCCTTCCTCTTCCGCCACGACTCCAGGATCCACCCCAGGTTCTTTCTCGGATCCTTGGACGCGACCGAAAGCACAAACGGCACGTCGCCGGCCAGTCCGGCCGGCCGGGAAATCGTCTGGGCTTTGACCGGATCAACGCCGCACCGGATCACCACGGTATCGCGCGCCAGCGGCGGATAATATTTCGCGATCTCCTTCGCCGAAAAAACCGAGTCCGTGATCACACCGACCCGCTGCACAGAAAAAGCCATGAAGCAAACTCGGTAAAACCCAACAAACGCGCGGGCAAACCATTCGGGGCCCGCCCGTATGGTCATGTCGTGAATGGTCACCACGTGATTGGGGAAAAGCGGACTCCCCACGTTGCACGGACTCCAGACCACGTAATCACGGCCGCGATATTTCCCCGCCACCCACAACGGTGCGATCAGACCGTTGACGATGAACCGCGCCAACCGCGCCTGCCCGAGGCTCGGCAGCCATTCGCAAGCCGCTTCAGGCAGCCAGTCCGGCCGGGGGGTGTCCTTCAGCAATAACACCCGCAACGGCACTCCCTGGGCAAGGAGCGACCTTGTCATCTCAATCGCATAACGCTGCGTGCCCGTCACCCGCCTGCCGACGAAGCTGCCGTTCACCAATAATAGAGGCCCGCCCATATCCATCGTCTTGCCACGCATAAAATAATTTTCAGTCGATTTTATCTAATTTTTCAGGCCAAGACTCCGAATCATCCCGTTGAAAACCCGCCCGGTCGCACCGCATTTTTCAAAAACAACCTGAACGCACGAAGCATTTTGATCACGGCCTGCGGCAACAGAACAAGAGGCAGCAAAAAAAGCCAGTATTGCCAGCAACTCTTGTAATAAGGGAAACCTCTGCGGGCCATGAATGCAGTCGCCCGCCCCTCCTGCTTTAAATCCAAAACACGACCCACCTGATACCGCATGATGGTTTCGGCCAAGGCACGGCGAACACTGCCGGAGCTGTAGTTATAATCACGACGCAGATCGGAGAAAATCACGCCAAGACCCACGACAAAAAAATCATCCCAGTTATACAGCCCTGCATTACCTGCACGGACTTTAATCAGCACGGATGACGTTACCCTACCCTGCACTCCGACAGGCAATCCTTTGTAAAAGGCAAAAAGCTGATTGAATCCAAACGCTGCATAATGCGCCGTTTGTTCTGCATTCAACGAAGTCAGGATTTCGCGTCTGGCGATGATCGCGGAGATAAATCCGGGGATTGGACCCAGCATGGCCATCGTCTCCTCACGGCTCTTCAACACACGGTCTTCCGTCAGCACAAACCAGGACGGCCCGAGCTGCTTCTCCATTTTCAGGTCATGGATCGTGTGATTCAAAACCACAAAATCAGCCCCTTCTGCGATCAGTAACAGGATGCGTTTCACCGCCCCGGCCAAGACGATCTCATCATCACCCAGAACCCATACATAACGTCCTTTCCCGCGCCGTGCGGCGGCGTCCAGATTCGGATTGCCGCCGATATTTTCCGGATGGCGCTCATAGCCGACCCCGGCCGGCGTCAGCCCCTGCCATTTGCGGACGATGGCCGGCGTGTCATCGGGAGATGCATTATCGAGCACGATCAGCTCCACACCTTCGATCAACTGCGGACACAATGAGGCGAGACATTCGTCGAGGAAAGTGTCCCGGTTGTAGGTCGGGATACAAATCGTCAGGGTGTTCATTTTCCGGCACCTCGCCATTTTTTCCGGATGGCATTCAGCGCCATAAGACCTCCGGGCACCCGTGCCGGCAGAACCGACACACACCGGACCAATCGCCAACGCCATCCCGCCAGACGGCCCACTTCGGCAAACTCCGCCAGCATGGTGCGCACTCCGGTGCGGTCCTTTGCCAACTGCCGCAGGACTGTGGTAATGAAGGCCCGACCGACGATACCACGAACCTTTGCCGTCAGCTCTTCACGGCTGAT
>DATHXF010000112.1:0-10249 GCA_035459785.1 Rariglobus sp.
ACGTCGTCGGATGGGGCGGCGGGTTATGTCGATTGGGGTGGTCCGCCGGTGAGCGGCGTGATCGATGCGCGGATCGACGGCACGGTGGTGCCGTGCGCGGCGGCAGGGTCACTGCCGTTTGTTCCTGCGGACTGCACGGCGGCGCTGCGCGAGATGCATGCGCGTTGGGGCGACAAGATCTACGGGCCGTATGGATTTGCCGACGCGTTCAACCCGGTGACGGGCTGGGTGGGCACGGATGTGATCGGCATCGACCAAGGCATCACGCTGCTCATGGCGGAGAATCTGCGCTCGGGGCTGGTGTGGGAGTTGATGGCTCCTTGGAGGCCGGAATAAAAAAACGCCGGTCCCGTGAGAGACCGGCGTTGGTGAGCCAAGGGAATCAGACTTTGACGGGCTTGTTCTTGGCGTCGGAGGTGATGACGGCGTCGAGGACTTTCTGGACCTCTGCTCCGCGGGCGAAGTCGGGCTGGTCCTGTTTGCCGGTGCGGATGCTCTTGATGAAGCGCGCGTAGTTGTTGGGCGTGGGTTTGCAGGCGACTTCTTTCCACACGGCTTTGTCGAGGTCGGGACCGACGCTGATCTTGTAGCTCGAGGTGGAACGCTCGGAGTCGATCTCGACGGAGCCTTTGTCGCCGGAGATTTTGAGGAAGAGGCGGTTGGCGTGTCCGCCGGACCAGCGCGTGGTGTGAATGGTGCCGAGGGCGCCGTTGGCGAACTCGACGGTCATCACGGCGGAGTCGTTCGCGTCGAGGACGTATTCGCCGACGCGGTTGTCCTTGGCCTTGTCGAAGGCCTTGAGCTTGCCGTAAACGGATTTGATCGGGCCGGCGGGGAATGTCGTGAAGTCCACGATGTGCACGCCGACGTCGCCGAGGACGCCGCGGCTGCCGTGCTTGGTGGAGAGGCGCCAGAGCCAGGCGGAGGTGGTGCGCCAGTCGCCCCAGACTTTGCTGGGGAGCCAGGATTGGAGATAGCTGGCCTCAACGTGGCGAATTTGGCCGATTTTGCCGGCGGCGATCACGGCCTGGACGGCTTGGATGGCGGGCCAGTCGCGGTAGGACAGGTTCACCATGTTGATGACACCGGCCTTTTGGGCGGCGGTGACCATCTTCATCGCGTCGGCATGGTTGAGTGCGAGGGGCTTTTCACAGAGGACGTGTTTGCCGGCCTTGAGGCACTGGATCGATTGGGCGGCGTGGAAGGCGTCGGGCGTGACGATGGAGACGGCGTCGAACTGGTTCCACGCGAGAAGCTCGTCGACGGAATTGAAGAGGTTCGGGATGCCGTGGTCGGCGGAGAACTTTTCGACGCGTTCGCGGCTGACATCGACGGCGGCGACGAGCTTGCAGCCGGGGACGTCCTTGTAGCGTTTGGCGTGCTGGTTGGCCATGCCGCCGGTGCCGATGATGGCGAGGCGGACGGGAGATTTTTTAGGAGAGGGCATGGGATTATTTGTGACCGACGGTGGGACGGGCGGCGGCTTCGGCGTCGACAGGGAGCGGCTCGAGGGGTTTGGCGTTCGGGCAGACATCGGGAATGCAGACGGTGGCGCGGGCCCAGCGGACGGCGTTGGTAATGACCTGCTGGACCTGCTTGTGGTGATAGGTCGGGTAGGTTTCGTGGCCGGGGCGGAAGTAGAAGATGCGGCCGTTGCCGCGCTGCCAAGTGGCGCCGCTGCGGAAAACTTCACCGCCGGTGAACCACGAAATGAAAATCAGCTGGTCGGGTTCGGGGATGCCAAAAGGTTCGCCATACATCTCCTCTTGCGGGATCTCGAAATACTCGCCGATGCCTTGGGTGATCGGGTGGGCGGGGTTGATGTTCCAGAGACGTTCCTTGTCGGTCGCTTCGCGCCACTTGAGGGAGCAGGTGGTGCCGAGGAGGGCTTTGAAAATCTTGGCGTAGTGGGCGGAGTGAAGGGCGATGAGGCCCATGCCTTCGAGCACGCGGGTTTTGACCTTGGCGACGACGGCGTCCTGCACGTCGCCGTGGGCCATGTGGCCCCACCAGATGAGGACATCGGTGTCGGCGAGGATGGCGTCGGTGAGGCCGTGCTCGGGCTGGTCGAGCCAGGCGGTGCGCACGGTGAAGTCGGCATTGGTGCGGAGGAAACCGGCGATGGTTTCGTGCATGCCCTGCGGATAGAGGGCGGCGACTTTCGGGTTCTTTTTCTCGTGGCGGAATTCGCCCCAGACGGTGACGCGGATGGTTTGGCTCATAAGACTTTTACGATTGAGAGGACAGGGGGTGAGGGGACGGAAGCAGGGAGAACTTCCTAGGTAACGGGTGTTGATTAAAGGCGCGTCGCATGAATGCGGGCAATAATGAGGGATCGTATTTCTCCGTGATTTATAGCAAAAATCCGATCATGGCGGAGATACCCAAACAACAGACGGCGTATGCGCGCGATTTGGAGGCGGCGCTGGCGAGGTTGCGTGCGGGCAAGATGCGAGTGCACGTGCCGCAGTCAGTGGAGTTGCACCGTAAAAAGCCGCGTTCGCATTTTCACCCGGCGCCGGAATTATTTGTGCAGACGGGCGGGGCGACCGCGTTTGAGTGTCCGGCCGACCGTTTTACCCTGAGCACGGGCGATTTGGTGGTGATGCCGCGTGGGGTGCCGCATGCGGAGACGCCGATTGACCGCCGGACTCCGTATAGCGTGTTGGTATGCACTCATTCACGGGATGGTTTTGGGATGAATCGAGGCCGGGCGACACCGGAGCGCACGATTCAAGGCTGGGTCGCAGAGCGGCTCGCGAGTCCGCGCGGTCGCGAGGCGTTTCGCTATCTCGACGACGTGTCAGAAGCGGACAAGGTGCCCATGGCGCACAGGAAACGGTTCGTGGTGGGCTTGGTGGACGCGTTTTTGGTGACGTTGCTGAGCGAGTTGCACCGGCCGGCGGTGGAGAGCGACGCGCGGTCGCCGTTTGTGCGCGAGGCGGAGAAGCTGGTGCGGACGATGTTGCCGGAGCCGGAGTTGTCGGTGGAGCGGCTGGCGGCGTCGGTGGGGTGCGCGACGGACACGTTGTCGCGTCAGTTCCATCGCGAGCGCGGGGTGACGTTGACCACCTGGATCGCGAAGGAGCGTGTGGCCTTGGCGAAGGAGCTTTTGGCAGACGCGCGCTACAACGTGGCCGAGGTGGGGTGGGCGTGCGGGTTCAGCGCGGCGTCGTATTTTATCCGGGTGTTTCGTGCGCACACCGGGATGACGCCGAGGGCGTGGCGGGAAGCGGCGCGCCAAGGGTGACCGGAGGGTTTGTCACTTATTAAGTGACAAATTGGGTTTGGGGTTGAGCGGAGATGATCAGGCACAAAAAAATACCCGGCGTTTTGAGGGCCGGGTGTTTTGGGTGGTTAAGCGGGGAGTTCGACGTGCGGGTCGATGTCCTTTTCGTAGTCGATGCCGGGGATGCCGAAACCGAAGAGCTTCAGGAACTCGCTGCGGTAACCGGTGATGTCGGTGAGGGCGGCGAGGTTTTCCGTGGTGACTTGCGGCCAGAGGGCGGCGACGTCGGCCTGGATGTCGGGGAGCATTTCCCAGTCGTCGATGCGCACGCGGCCGGCGTCGTCGAAGGTGAGGCCGGTGCCGCCATACATCTGGGTGCGGAAGAGGCGGTCGATCTGTTCGATGCAGCCTTCATGATTTCCCTTCGCCTTCATGATCTTGTAGAGGATCGAAATGTAGAGGGGAACGACCGGGATCGCGGAGCTGGCCTGGGTGACGAGCGCTTTGTTGACGGAGATGAAGGCACGTCCGTAACCGTTGATGCGGAGGGTGGCGTTGATGGCCTTGGCGGCGCGCTCAAGGTCGTTTTTGGCGAGACCGATGGTGCCGTTTTTGTAGATGGGCCAGGTGACGGACGGTCCGATGTAGCTGTAAGCGACGGAGGTGGCGCCGGGGGCGAGGAGCTTGGCCTCGTCGAGGGCGTTGATCCACATCTCCCAGTCTTCGCCGCCCATGACGGCGCGGGTGTCATCGATCTCGGCCTGATTGGCGGGTTCGATGGTGATGTCGGAAACGATGCCCTTGTCGGTATCGACGGTCTTGTTGGTGTAGGGTGCGCCGACGGGCTTGAGGGTGGATTTGTGGACGACGCCGGTCTTGGGGTGCGTGCGGCGGGGGGAGGCGAGGGAGTAAACAATGAGGTCAACCTGGCCGAGGTCGCGTTTGATGGCGGCGAGGACGTCGGTTTTGAGCTGGTCGGAGAAGGCGTCGCCGTTGAAGTTTTTGACGTAGAGACCGGCTTTCTGGGCGGCGGCGGTGAAGGCGGCGGTGTTATACCAGCCGGGGGTGGCGGTCTTGTCCGGCTCGGAGGGGCGTTCAAAGAAGACGCCGATGGTGGCGGCACCAGAACCGAAAGCGGCGGAGATGCGCGAGGCGAGGCCGTAGCCGGTGGAGGAGCCGATCACGAGGACCTTTTTGGGGCCGTTTTTGACGGGGCCCTTGGCCTTTACGAAATCGATTTGTTCCTGAACGTGGGCGGCACAGCCGGCGGGATGGGCGGTGACACAGACGAAGCCGCGGACTTTGGGTTTGATGACCATAGGATTAGAAAGCGTGGAGTTTCGGGGCGGGGCGGTGAGGGGCAAGTCACAAAACCGTGACGCCCGGGCCGGCTCACGGCGGCGGACGACGGGTGGGTAACGCGGTTAAACGACGACCGGTTGCGGTTCGTGGAGGGCGGCGATGGCGGCCATGATCTTTTCGGAGGCAAGTTGGTAACGTTCCTTGCCGGCCTTGGGGTCGTCGTAATCGGCGGGTTGTAGGGGCTTACCGTAAACCACCGACACGCGCGTGCCGGGGCGGAGTTTGCCGTCGCGGCCGAAGGCGATGTGGGAATTGAAAATCCGCGCGGGGACGACCGGAACGCGCGAACGGCAGGCGATCATGCCGACGCCGCTCTTGGCGGGTTGAAGCGTGCCGTCGGGTGAGCGCGTGCCTTCGGGGAAAAGCGTGAGGACTTTGCCGGCCTGCAAGGCGCGCAGGACGTTTTTCATCGCACCGACATCGGAAGTGCCGTCGCGATCCACGGGGATGGCGCCGACGCCGTCCAGCCACCAGGTGGCGAAGCCGCCTTTCCAGAGGGTTTTGCGGGCGAAGAAGGCCAGCTGGCGCGGAATGTGGCAACCGACGATGGGCGGATCCAGGTGGCTGGCGTGGTTCGACGCGACGATGAAGGGGCCGGTCTTGGGCAGGTTTTCCAAGCCAACCACTTCACCGCGGAAGGCGATGTCGTAGAGAACGGTGATCGCGTAGTGGCAAATCCCATACAGGAAATCCATCTCAACATGACTGTGGCGACGTTGCATGATCGCGGAGGAAATTAACCGAGTTTTTCGGTGATGAGGCCGGAGATTTTGTCCACGACCTGTTCGAGGTTGAGGTAGGTGCTGTCGATGTCGATGGCGCCCGAGGCAAGGACGAGCGGGGCGGTTTTGCGGGTGGCGTCGAGGCGGTCGCGCTCGGCGACGGCGTCGGCGCGGCCTTCGAGTTCGCGGCGTTTGGCGCGGGCGACGGGATCGGCATGCAAGAAGAGGCGCAGACCGGCGTCGGGGAAAATGATGGAGCCGATGTCGCGGCCTTCCATCACCATGCCGCCGAAACCGTGGGCGCGGGCGACGTCAGCCTGGTTACGTTGGTAGGTAAGGAGAGCGGAGCGGACTTCGGGGATGGCGGCGAAGTGGGAGACGGCGGCGGTCACCTCGGGTCCGCGAATCTCGGACTCGGGGACGACGCGTCCGCCGATCTCCATGCGGGCGGCGCGTCCGTCCACCTGGGTGCCGAGCGTGATGGAGGGCAGGGCGGCTTTGACGGCGTCGATCTGGTCGGTGCGCAGGCCGCGGCGGAGCAGTTCGGCGGTGATGGCGCGGTAGTAGGAGCCGGTGTCAACGTGGAGGAAGTTGAACCGCTCGCTGAGGGCGCGGGAGGTGGAGGATTTGCCGGAGGCGGCGCCGCCGTCGATGGCGACGATGAGGAAGGGGCGGAGGGAGTTGAGCACGTCGAAGAAATTGGGGAAGGTTTTGGCGCAGCAGGCCGGGTCTTTGATGGAGAGCCACGGGCGGCCGTCGCCGTGCAAGTCGTGGCAGCCGAGGATACCGAAACTCATGGCGAAACGGTGGTCGCCGTAGGTCTCGATTTCGACGCCGGCTGTGAGCGGGCGGGGCGTGATGGTGAGACCGTCGCCGTCGGCGTGTTCATCCACTTCCTGGCCGAGCTTGCGGAGTTCGCGCACCATGCCGGCGACGCGGTCGGTCTCCTGCTTGCGCGAGTGGGCGATGCCGGTGATGCGGGTCGGGCCGGAGAGCAGCGGGGAAACCGCGGCGAGTGTAAGAAAGGTGTCGGAGAACTCGTTAAAGTTTTCGGAGATACCAGTGCGGATCGAGCCGGGGGCGAATGATACTTCGAGTCCGCTGGGAGACGACGTGGCGGTGAGGCCGACGCGTTGCATGACCTCGACGAATTGGGTGTCGCCTTGGAGGCCTTGCTGAAGATTGAGGAGCATGAGCGCGCCGCCGGTGACGAGGGGAAGCGTGGTGAAGTAGCTGGCGGCGGTGGCGTCGGGCTCGATGGCATAGGTGCCGGCGAAGGTGTAGGACTTTTTCGCAACTTCCCATGAGCCGGAGACGGCGTTGAAGTCGGCCGCGCCGCCGAATTGATTGACCATGTTCTTCGTCATTTGGACGAAGGGCTCGCGGACTTTGGCGGAGAGTTTGATGCTGATCGGGGCGTCGGCGAGGGGCGCGACCATGAGCAGGCCGGAAAGCATCTGGCTGCTCTCGCTGGCATCGATGGCGACTTCGCCGCCGCGCAGTCCCTTGGCGTGAATTTCGAGGGGGAAAAAACCCTCGACACCGGTGCAGCGAACGTCGGCGCCGAGCGAACGGAGGGCGTCGATCAGGCCCTTCATCGGGCGCTTGCGCATCTGGGGGATACCGTCGATGCGGTAGATGCCGCTCGGAGCGGCGACGCAGAGGGCGGTGAGAAAACGGGCAGCCGTGCCGGCGAGACCGACGAAGAGTTCGGCGTCTTTTTTGAAGCCGTTGGCCTGATCTGAGACTTCGATGGTGCCGGCATCGGCGTTCGCGTTGACGGTGAAACCGAGGGCTTTGAGCGCCTCGACCATCAGGTGGGTGTCTTCGCTGAAGAGGGCGCTGGTCAGCACGACCCTGTCCTTGCACAAGGCGGCGAGGAGCAGGGCGCGGTTGGTGAGGCTTTTCGAGCCGGGCAGCGTCACTTCGCCGCGCACGGGGCGGGTGAAGGGCTGGATCGGGAGGACGGCGGGAAGCGACGGAGGCATGAAGGGGTGACGTTCACGCAAACCGGCGAAGCCGCCAAGGGGATTTTGCGGCCCGTTTCAGGGCCGGAAACCGTCGCGCCAGGCTTTGCCGCGTTCGAGGCGGGCGCGAACCTCGATCCAGTCGCGGTTGGAGAGGGCGGTTTTGAAGCCGTGCAACTCGTCTTCAAACTTCGTGAGGGCGCGGAGGACTTCGTCGCGGTTTTGCTGGAAGATCTCGATCCACATGGTCGCGTCGCTGGCGGCGATGCGGGTGGTGTCGCGCAGACCGTTGCCGGAGAGGTTGCGCCAGCCGAGATTTTTTGCGCCGAGGAAGGTGGCGAGCGAGGTGGCGACGGCTTGCGGCAGGTGGCTGATGTGCGCGGTGATTTCGTCGTGCTGGTCGGGCGTGACCGTGGTGACGATCGCGCCGAGATCGTGCCAGAAACGGGCGACGGTCGCGGCGGCGGCTTCATTGGTGCCATCGAGCGGGGTGACGAAACAGACGCGTTTTTCGAAGAGGGTGTCGGTGGCGTTTTCCCAGCCGGTTTTTTCGCTGCCGGCCATGGGGTGGGCGCCTACAAACTGCGCGTGCGGCGTGAGGGCGTTGTGGCAGGCGCGGCAGAGCTCGCCTTTGACGCTGCCGACGTCGGTCACGAGTGCGCCGGCAGGGAGATGCGGGGCGATCTGGCGGGCGAGCTCGATGATTTTATCGACCGGGGCGGCGAGCACGACGAGCGATGCGCCGGCGACGGCGGCCTCGGGTGTATCCGCCACGGACGACACCCACGGTTGTGCGGCCAGTTGCAAGCGAGACTCGGGGCGGCGCGCCCAGACGGTGATGCGCCGGGCGAGTCCGCGGGCGTGGGCGGCGCGGGCGACGGAGCCGCCGAGCAGGCCGGGAGCGAGGATGACGAGGTTGTCCAGCACGCTTCTGTGAAAACGCCAACGGGAGGGGGTTGTCGAGTTTATCGCGGACGGGTCGTGGAACGCGTTGCATTTTCCGTTCACGCGAGTTTGCTCGCGCACCTACCCTTTACCCATGGCGGCTTCCCGCAACAAACATCACCTGTCGGCTTTCTGGCAAACGGCACGAGTCTGGCTTTTGATCGTATCCGGTGTCGCCGCACTCGGCGGATTCCTGTTTTTCCTGACCCAGCTCGGCCCCAAACGGGTCGGTAACGCGTCTACGGTGGTCACCGCAGTGGATGATCCGGCGATGGCGCAGCTCTCGGGTGAAATCGATGAGTTGGAGCGGCAATACCGACAGGCGGCGGACGCGAAACTCAGCACGCCCGAGTCCACGGAGGCGCTGACCAAGGCCGTGGAAAAACAACGCGAATTGTTGCGCACGTTTTCCAAGGCCGGCCTCGACCAGTCGACACGGCTGGTGCGGTTGGAGAGTGAATTGGACGGCGTGCGTGCCCGTGACAAAGTCGTCTTGCTGGACCGGTTGGAACGCGATGGCGAAGAGGCGCTCAAGGCGGGCAAGGTCGCCGAAGCAGGCGAAAAGCTGCGCGACGCGCTGCGTCTGCAACGTGAGGTCAACCTGAGTTCGGCGAGCTCTCGCTATAAGAACTATGTGCGCGAGACTTCACTTACTCAGGCGGTGGCTGCGGTCGAAGCGGCTCCGCTCAAGCTCGAGGTGGACGCGGCGCTGGAGGCGGCGCGCAAGGCTTCCGAGGAAAAACGCTGGTCCGATGCACTCACCGCCTACACGGCGGCGCGCGACGCGCAGGATCGCATCAACCGCGAGTTCGGCCGCACCCGCTACGCGGATCTGTCGGGGGTGGATCGCCTCAATTCCGAAATCGAGTCGCTCAACGCGGCGGGTATCGCGGCTGAAATCGATGCGCGCGAAAAGTCCGGCGACAAGGCGGCGGCGCTCAATCAGTCCCTGCAGGCGGCGGCTTGGTTTGCCCAAGCGGAGACGCTGCAACTGCAGGTAAATCAAAATTATCCGCGCAGCCGTTTCGTTTCTTCCCAGCGCATCGAAAACTTGGGCATCAAACGGCAGACGGCGCTGTCGGCCGAATTGGCCGATTCGATCGTGGAACTTGACCGTGCGATCGGCGAACACCTGCGCAAGCGCCAGGTCGTGGCCGCCGAGCAAAAAATCGCCGAGGCCGGTCCGCTCATTGAGAAACTTTATCAGGATTTCCCCAAGAGCCGGCGGCTCGACGGCGGCCTGCGCATCAAGTTTGCCTACCTTGCCCTGCGCCGTGCGGACCTGCGGGCGTTGCAGGACGAAGTATATGACCGGCTGCTGCCGCTGCCCGGAGTCGACGGACTGATGCTCTTCAAGACCGAGGTGCCGCAGTCACTCTACGTTCTCGTGATGAACACCAACCCCAGCCGCAATCCCGGGCGCACGCTGCCGGTGGACTCGATCAACTGGTCCGATGCGCAGGAGTTGTGCACGCGGCTCTCGTGGATGCTCGGGACGACGGTGCGGCTGCCGTCATCGGACGAATTCCGCGTGGCGCTCGGAGATGTCTACGGCGGGTTCTGGGGCAGTCATAACAGTGAAGGACGCAGCCACGAAGTGGGTAACCAGAAATTGAATACAAGCGGTTTTGCGGACCTGCTGGGCAATCTGTGCGAATGGACTTCCGCCGCTCCCGATGCGGAAAAGGCGCTCGTGTTCGGCGGCAGCTATCTGGATGCGCCCGAAGTCCTCAACAAGGTGCCGTCGGAGCTGCGTCCGAAGAGCGACCGCGCCCGTCATGTGGGTCTGCGCATCTTGGTGGAGCTTTGAGCGGGCGCGAAATGAACGTCATGGACGCGAGTTTTCAGTTGCACCGGCGGCGAACCGCTTTGCACTAGCGCGTAGTGTCTTCGTCCTACCAAGTCATCGCCCGCAAGTGGCGCCCCCAGACGTTTAACGACGTCGTCGGGCAGGACCACGTCGTGCGCACGCTGCGCAACGCCATCGCGCGCAACCGCATCGCCCACGCCTACTTGTTCGTGGG
>DATHXF010000113.1:0-6622 GCA_035459785.1 Rariglobus sp.
CTCTCCGCCCGCGCCTACGACCGCATTTTAAAAGTCGCCCGCACCATCGCCGACCTCGCCGCCTCCGACCGCATCGAGGCCCCCCACCTGCTCGAGGCCATCCAATACCGCAGCCTCGACCGCAACTTGTTCTACTGAGCAAGCGTCACCGCCACCCGTCGCAACTTCCAGGCGCGGACACGGCACGGCCCAAATTCCGATCCATGCGCGTAAAGAAGCTTCTCGTTTCGTTGCTCCTGCTGGTGCTCGCGCTCGTTGTCGGACCTCCCGCGCTCTTTCTTTCCAAGGTCTGGTGGAATGACCGCGCACCTCCGCGGCCCTCGGTCTCGCCCGGAACCAACGACGCCAGCCGCATGAACAACAACACCCCTGCGGAGGTGATCCGGATGGAGCCCGACCCCGCCGATGCGGAAAAACAACTCTCCGCCCTCCTCAAGCGCGCCACAGAGCAACACCTCCGCATTTCCATCAGCGGCGCCAAACACTCGATGGGCGGACACACGCTTTATCCCGGCGGCATCGCTCTGAACATGGATCCGTTCAACCGCATGTCGCTCGATGAGCAGAGCCGTATCCTCAGGGTCGGGGCCGGAGCGCGTTGGTCTGAGATCATCCCGTTTCTCGACCGGCACGGTCTCGCCGTCGCGGTCATGCAGTCCAACAACGATTTTTCCGTCGGCGGATCGATCTCGGTCAACTGTCATGGCTGGCAGCACGATTCCCCGCCCATCAGCAGCACCGTGGATTCGTTCCGGCTGCTCACCCCCGCCGGCGCGGTTGTGCGATGCAGCCGCACGGAAAACACCGAACTCTTTTCCCTGGCGCTTGGCGGTTACGGTCTTTTTGGCGTGATCCTTGAAGTCGACCTGCGCGTGGTCCCCAACGAATTCTACAAGGCCGAGGCCCACGACGTGAAAACCGTCGATTACGCCCGCACGTATCGCGAATTGATAAAAACGCGCACCGATGTCGGCCTGGCCTACGGTCGTATCAATGTCGCCCCCGACGGTTTCATGGAGGACGCCATCATCACCCTTCTCAAACGCGAGCCCTCCGGCCGCCCCGTGAGCGATACGCTCAAGGACGGAAAACCCAGCCTCCTCAAGCGGCTCGTCTTCCTCGGCGGCATCGGCAGCGACTACGGGAAAAATCTTCGCTGGTTCCTCGAAAAATCCATCGGGCAGAACGGTGCCACCGTGCTGTCGCGCAACCAGATCATGAACCAGCCGTCGGACGCCTACGCCACCCGCGATCCCGGAAGCACCGATATTTTACACGAGTATTTCATCCCCGGAGAACGCCTGGCCGATTTCATCGGCCAATCCCGCGCCGTGCTCCAAAAACACCGGCCCGAACTGCTCAATATCACGGTCCGCAACGTGGAACGGGACGACGATACCTTCCTCCGCTACGCCACCGGAAATGTCTTCGGCCTCGTCATGCTGTTCCATCAACGCCGCGACGACGCCTCCGAAAAAGCGATGCAGGCGCTCACCCGTGATCTGACCGACGCAGCCCTTGCCTGTGAAGGCCGGCACTATCTCACCTATCGCGCCCACGCCTCCCGCGAACAGTTCGCCAAGGCCTACCCCCAGGCCCGTGAGTTCTTCGCACTCAAAGACCGCTACGATCCGTCCGGCATTTTTCAGAACACATTTTTGCTCAACTACGGAAACCGAAGCAGCCCCTAATGCCCCTCCCCGGCCAATCAAAGCCCAAGGCAGGCTCTCCACTCCGCCCCGACAACCGCGCATGGACGCGGGCGGACTTGGCGAATCAAGCCAGCCCCCCCCCGTCTGCTCATCCTGCCAGCACCGTCTTCAGCATCTTGAGCATGGCCTCCGCCGAGTAGGGCTTGGCAAGGAAATGCCTCACCCCGATGCGGGACGCCAGGACGTCGCTGCCTTTGGAGTTGAGGCCGCTGGCCGCAATGATGTTCACGGCGGGATTGATGCGATGCAGGGCCGCGATCAACGCCGGACCATCCATGACCGGCATCATCATGTCCGTCAGCACCACCGCGATTGCTTCGCGATCCAACGCATAGAGGCCGATCGCCTGGGCTCCATCCTCGGCCGTGAGGACTCTGTAGCCAAACATCTCCAACGTCTGCCTGGTGATCTCAAGGATGGAAACCTCGTCATCCACCACCAGAATCAACTCACCATTGCCCAAAGGCAGTGTTTCGGCCTCGGCATCAGGGACGATCACACCATCGCCATCCGCCAGCGCGGGCAGGTAGACTTTGAACACGCTGCCCTTGCCCGGTTCGCTGCAAACGTTCACAAAACCACCGTGACTGCGCACGATACCCAGCACGGTTGAGAGCCCCAGTCCCGTGCCGTTGCCCAGTTCCTTGGTTGTGAAAAAGGGCTCGAAAATCCGGTCGATAACCGCCCGGGGCATGCCGCATCCGCTGTCCGATACCTGAACAACGACATACCGGCCGGGGATCGCGCCGCGATCCATGGCGGCATACTGCTCATCCAGCTCAATATTGCTGGCCGTCAGACCGAGGAGGCCGCCATCCGGCATGGCATCGCGGGCGTTTACGCACAGATTCAGCAGGACCTGATGGATCTGGGTCGGGTCCGCCGTAACCAGCCATAAACTCGACGCGCAATGCGTCTCGATGGTGATGTTTTTCGGGAAGGTGTTTCCGGCGATGGATTCGATCTCACCGATGACAGTGCGGACTTGCAGGGCGAGACGGGTTCCCTCGACTCCGCGGGCAAACGACAACACCTGCTTAACCAGATCGGCGCCTCGTTTCGCGCTATGACCCATATTTTCAAGCACTGGCCGGGCCCCGGGACTCTCATGAAATTGCTTGAGCAGGTCGATGCCCATGACGATCGGCGAAAGCAGATTGTTGAGGTCGTGCGCGATTCCGCCGGCGAGAGTGCCGATGCTTTCCAGACGCTGCGCCCGCAGGAACTGCTGCTCGATCTTCTTTCGCTCGGTCACATCCGTGTTCACCGCAAGTATCGACTTGGGATCTCCGCGCTCATCCCTGAGCAACGACAAACGACTCTCGATGGTCAGCTCAACCCCGGCCTTGGTGACCTGATGCAGCTCGCCGCTCCAGACGCCATGTTTGAGAAGCGCGTCCATCGCGGCAACCAACTGCCCCTTGTCCCGGTAGATGAGTTCATGCACGGCACGACCCACGACTTCCGCCGCTGTCCAGCCGTAGATATGCTCGGCCGCCTTGTTCCAAAAGAGAATCCGATGCCCGAGGTCGCGCACAAACACCGCGTCCTGCGTCTGATCGAGCAATGCCGCCTGCTCCCGGATGTGGGCCTCGGCCTGCTTGCGCTCGGTGACGTCGCGTTGGACTGCCACAAAATGCGTGATTTTCCCATCGGTCTCCCGAATGGGCGTGATTTGCGACTCCAGAATATACTCCGTGCCATCCTTGCGGAGATTGAGCGTCTCACCTTGAAACGTTTCGCCCCGTTCGAGGTTTTCCCGGAGCCGGCGCAACACCGCTTTGTCCGTGCGCGGTCCCTGCAACATCCGGGGCGTTTTCCCGATGACCTCTTCCGCAGACCAGCCGGTCATCCGCGTGAAGGCCGGATTGACGAAGATTATTTTCGGTCCCGGCAAATCGAGCTCCGCATTGGTGATCAGGATGGACTCCGTGGATTGAAGCACGGCGGAACTGAGCAGTCGCAACGACTCTTCGGACCGCATGCGTGCGGTGATATCCCCATGGATTGCGACGTAATGGCGGGGCTTCCCGTCCTCGTTCAGAAAGGGAACGATGGTCGCATCCACCCAGTAGAACGAACCGTCCTTCGCCCTGTTTTTGATTTCACCCTTCCACACTTTGCCGCCGGCAATCGTCAGCCACAGATCGCGCATGAATGCCTTGGGATGAAAACCCGAGTTCACCAGGCGGTGATCCTGTCCCATCAACTCTCCGCGCGAGTAAAGTGAGATCGCGCAAAACTTGTCGTTCACAAAGGTGATTCTTCCCTCCGGATCGGTGATCGCGACGATGGCATGTTCATCCAGCGCGGCCTTCAGGTCGTCGACCTCGTCGAGCGATGACCTCAATTGTTTTTCCGTGGCCAGCAATGCCGCGGTCTGCGTGGTCAGCTCGATATTTTTTTGTTCCAGCTTTGTGACCATCCGCTCGCTGTATTCCTTGAGCACATCCCCCTTGGTGATTTCGACCCGGGGACGCGACCGGTGCTGCGCGGAGACGATGTAATTCAATTTTTCCAGGATGGCCTCGGTCCGCGCCGGTTTGCTCAGAAAGGCGTCCCCGCCCAAATCGAAGGCCAGTTTTTCATCGCTCGGCGAATTGTAAGTGGCCGTGTAGAACATGAACGGCAGTGTCTTCCATTCCTCGTGATGGCGGATTTCATAGCAAAGCCGGTAACCATCCATTCCGGGCATGAGCACATCCGAAATGACCGCATCAATCTTTTCCCGGACGAGAATTTGCAAGGCCGCGACACCATCCGCGGCTTCGAGCGTGGTATGCCCCTCGGCTTCGAGCGTCACCGCCAGGAGCTTCCGGTTCGCCGAATGATCATCAACGATGAGAATGTTCATGAGGTTCCCGATCGATGTGAACCCGCGGTGGCTTCGGCTAATTGTTCCGAAAGCCTGCGGGTGTTCACGGGCTTGGTGATGTAGGCGTCGCACCCGGCGGCCAGGGCGGCGGCGCGGCTGAACTGCTCGGCCGCCGCGGTGATCGCCACGATGGGAATGTGCTTGGTGGCGGGGTCCTGTTTCAGCTGCCGGGCCAGGGCAAGGCCATCCATGCCGGGCAGGTTCATGTCCAGGAGAATGACCTCGGGCTGGCTCCGTTTGATCTCCTCCAAGGCCTGTTCGGCGGAGCCGTTCTCAAAAACGCGATGTCCGCTCGATTGCAGCACCGCGCTGAAGAGTTTCAAATCGGTCTGGTTGTCTTCGACGAGAAGGATGTTCATGGGGTCAGATCTTGGTTTGCAGGCGTGGCCGTGCGTTGGAGGATTTCGGCGACCTGCCCCGGCAGCTTGCGGGTGTCGATGGGTTTGGTGATGTAGCCGTCGCAGCCGGCGTCGCGGGCCTTCTGGTCGTCGCCCTTCATGGCGAAGGCGGTGAGCGCGGCTATGCGGATGTGTCGCGTGCGCACGTCTGCCTTCAGGATACGCGTAAGGGTAAGCCCGTCCATGCCGGGCAGGGCGATGTCCATGAGGATCAAGTCCGGCAAGACGCCGGCCAAGACGACCTGCGCCTCCTCCGCGTCCACGGCCTTGAGAATTTCGTAACCCTCGAACTCGAGCACGTCGGAGACGAGTTTGAGGTTCGTTGGGTTGTCATCGACCACCAAGATTCGCGCACTCATACCTCCCCCCTTTTCGTCATCACCGGCAGGATCACCGTAAACACGCTGCCTCTGCCCAACTCGCTCTCGACCGTGATGCTGCCGCCTTGGAATTCCACGATTTTCTTCGTCAGCGCCAGACCAAGTCCGGTGCCTTCGAACCGCCGCGCGGTGCCGGAATCCAGCTGCTCAAACTCGGTGAAGAGCCGCTTCAAATCCCCGGTCTTGATGCCGATGCCGGAGTCACGGACCCGCACTTCGAGCCGGTCCCGGTCAAGACGGCGGGCGCAGATGTCCACCTTGCCGCCGTCGTCGCTGAACTTCACCGCGTTGGACAGCAGATTGTAGAGCACCTGCTTGAACTTATGCTGGTCGAGCGTGACCGCTTCGAGCCCCTCGCCGACGTCGATCCCGACGGCGATATGCTTCTTTTGGGCAATGCCCTTGATGACGGCGGTGACCTCCTCGACGGCCTTGTGCACCGGGAAGACCTCCGGGTGCATCTCCATCTTGCCAGCCTCGACCTTCGCGAGGTCGAGCACATCGTTGATGAGCTGGAGCAGGTGGCGCGCGCTGTTGAGCACGTCGCCCAGATATTCCTTCTGCTTGGGCAGCAGCGGGCCGGGTTTCTCGTCCTGGAGGAATTCGGCGAAGCCGATGATTCCGTTGAGCGGAGTGCGCAACTCGTGGGACATGTTGGCGACAAACTCGCTCTTCATGCGGTTGGCCTGGAGCGATTGCTCGAAATGCTTGCGTTCGGTCACGTCGCGGGCCGCCGCGAAGACACCCTGCAACCTGCGATCTCGATCATAGAAGGTGGTCGCATTGTAAGACACCACGGTTTCCTTGCCGTCGCGGGCGCGCGCGGTGAGTTCGTAGTCGGTCACCTTTTTTTCACTTAAAACCAGATTGATGCCGGCCTCCGCCCGCTCCGGATCGGTGAAGTAGTTTTTGAACGGCGCGCCGATCAGCTCGTCGCGCGTGCAGCCGGTGAGCGCCTCCATCTGCTTGTTGACGTCGGTAATGATGCCGCGCGGATCGGTGGTCATCAGTGCGTCGATATTGGATTCGATAAGCGAGCGCGTGTAGAAGTGCTGGTCCCGCAGGCGCTGATCAAGCCGCATGCGCTCTTCCTCGACCTGCTTGCGCGCAGTGTTGTCGGTGCCGATCAGCAGATAGCCGATGATGGCGTCCTGTGCGTCGCGCAACGCCGTGACCGACACGACCGCCGGGAACCGGCTGCCGTCTTTGCGAATGTAGGTCAGCTCGTAGATGTCCTCGATCCCTCGCGAGGCTTTG
>DATHXF010000114.1:0-22511 GCA_035459785.1 Rariglobus sp.
GTCGATGCAAGTTGTCTCCTGTCAGACCTCGCAAATCCATGCGCGGACCGCCCCATGAGTTCTTCGATCTCCCGACCCTCCGGTCAAATTGACGCCAACCCGGCCAGTCTCGAAAAAACGACACGTCCCCGTGCTGTCTTCCTGCTCGATCCGGCCAGTCAGGCTCTCATTTACGGGCCGCAGGAAATCGAGGAACTGCGCACGTTGACGGTGCTTTCCGAGGCGGTGATCCCGTTCAAGGAATGGAGCGACCATCGTGATGCTCTTGCCGAAGCGGAAGTGATTTTTTCCGGATGGAGCGCGCCGTTGATGGATGAAGATTTTCTGCGCGCGGCACCGCGGTTAAAGGCGGTTTTCTATGGTGCGGGATCCGTGCGGTATTTTGTGACGCCCGCATTTTGGGACCGCGGCATTCTGGTAACCAGCGCCTCCTCCGCGAATGCCGTGCCGGTGGCCGAATATACGGTGGGAACCGTGCTGCTGAGCTTGCGACAGTTCTGGTCAAGGGCGGCCGATGCCCATGTGGGGGCAGGGTGGGGTGATCATACGCGACCCATCCCCGGATCCTTCCGTGCCACGGTGGGCCTGCTTTCGTATGGTGCCATTGCACGCACGGTCGCCCGGTTTTTACGCCAGTTCGATCTGCGGGTGGTGGTGCATTGTCCTTATCTCTCGGCTGCCGAAGCCGCCGCCGACGGGGTCGAACGCGTGGGCTTGGATGAGCTTTTTCAGAGATCTGACGTTGTTTCCGTGCATACACCGGTGCTCCCCGAGACCATCGGTTTGGTCAACGCCCGCCTGGTCTCCTCAATGAAGCCCGGAGCCACCCTGATCAACACGGCCCGTGGTGTCATTATCGCGCAACGCGAAGTGGAGGAGGTGCTGCGTCGGCGTCCCGATTTGCGTGCCGTGCTCGATGTCACCGACCCTGAGCCGCCCAAAGCGGATGATCCTTTGCTGGCGCTGCGCAATGTCACGGTGACCTCGCACATCGCCGGCTCCCATGGACGCGATTGCCAGCGGATGGGTCACTACATGGTGGAGGAGCTGAAAAACTATCTCGCGGGCCGTCCCCTGCGTTGGCAGGTCCAACGAGAGCACCTTGAGCGTATGGCTTAGCCCGCAACAGTTCACGCCACCCAAGGCCGGCCTCCGCAAAGCGAATAGCTGCTGATGTTTTCTCCGGCCGATAAATTGGCCGTAAGCGGCTTTCAGATTTTCGGATACAAACACTGCAACCGACGGTTTCCCCCATGCCCCAACACGATTCTCCAAAACCCTATTCCGCTCCCTCATCCCAGATCTGGGCCTGGGGCGTGGGAGGCATCGCCAACCATATCCTTATCTGCACCTTTGGGCAGGCTACGGCGATCTTCACGATCGGGTTTTCTCTCAATGCAGCTCTCGTGAGTTGGGCCATGATGCTGCCGCGGCTCATCGACGGTATCGCGGATCCGATTCTTGGTCATCTCTCCGACAACACCCATACGCGGTGGGGGCGGCGAAAGCCCTTCCTTGTTCTCGGCTCGGTGTTGGCGGCGGCTTCTCTGGCGGCTCTCTGGTGGGCGGATCGCACCTGGTCCTCCACCGGCCAACTGGCCTACCTGTTTGTTGTGGGGACGGTCTTCTATTGTTCGTGGGGACTGTATTCGATGGCTTGGAACTCGATCGGCTACGAACTGACCGATGACTATCACGAGCGGTCGAAAATTTCCGCCATCGGCAGTCTGTTTCTTTCCTTCGTCCTGCTGGGCAACAGCTGGGTTTACTGGTTCGCCCTGCGTCCGTTTTTTGGCAACGAGATCAATGGCATCCGGTGGATAGCGGGCGGTGTGGCGGTGATCGCCATTTGCACCGCGTTGGTCGCGGTCTGCGTGTGCAAGGAGCGGTTCACTCACGCCAATACCAAGAAGCACAAGGTCGCCATACTGCCGGCGTTCAAGACCACGATAAAGAACCGCGCCTTTCGCAGTCTTATGCTGATCAAGATATGCCAGACCCTCGGCGAGCGCGCCGCCGGCGGCATCCTGTTTTTCGTCGGCATCTATTTTGTGTGCCAGGGAGACAAGGGTCTCGCGACCAAGATCACGGGAATCGGCGGCGTGATCGGCACGATTTGGGGCTTCGGCAGCGTGCCGTTGATCAAGCCCATCAGCCGCTGGCTCGGTAAAAAGGGCGGACTCATCCTGGGTGCCAGCGGCAGCCTCGCAGCCGCGCTCATCACGCCCTTTGCCTATTCGCCGGAGCATCCCTACTGGATGCTTTTCCCCGCCATCATGGTGGTGACGCTGATCTCAATCAGTAACACGATCGCCAACGCGATCATGCCTGACATCTGCGACGTCGATGAACTCGAGTCCAACCAGCGGCGTGAAGGACTTTTCACCGCGGTAATGGGCTTTGTTCAAAAAATCGAAATATCCCTGTGCGCCTTGCTCGTGGGCTACCTCGTGGTTTGGTCGGGCCTTGATACCACGGTTTCCGCCCAGCCCGAGTGGGTCCTGCGCCGGCTCTTCTGGCTGGCCGTGATTCCGAACATTGTTTTCACCGCCGGCTACTTCACCCTGGCACTGAGTTTTCCGCTTACCGAAAAGATCATGACCGAGGTTCGGCAAAAATTGGATGAGCGTCATCGCACGCGTCCCATTGCCGATGCTGAACCGACGGCGTCCGCCTGACGTGCGGCTGATCAGCCAAAAATCCCCAAGTCCCACTCGGCATTCCACTCGATCACCGGCACGCCGTGACGGAAGCGGATCGGCAGCCACACATAACGGCCGTCGCTGGCATTGGCGGGCCGCCAGCGGTCGGCGACGAAGATGAACGCGCCGGGTTTCTCCGGAACGGGCAGCACATAGGTCGATTGGGCGTCAAAGGTCGTGGCGGTCTGCCAGCCGTCGCCGAGACACGGGTTGCCCAGCTCTTCCCACGGACCCCAGATGGAATCGGCAACAGAGACACGCGCCTGATTGGGTGCCCAGCCGCTGCAGCCCGAGGTGATCATGAAATAGCGTCCTTCATATTTGAAGAGCGCCGGCGCTTCGTTGAAGCCGCCGGGGAAGACACGAACATAGCGACCGGCCGGACGCAGGTAATCCTCGGAGAGTAGGGAGATGTGGAGCGTGCCGTTGGCCTCGGAGGAATAGACGTGGTAGGCCGCACCGTCTTCATCCACGAAGAACGTCATGTCCCGCGCCATCTGGCCGCCGGAGAAATCGCGACGGAAAAGCAGGTGCTTGGGATAATAGGGCAGGGGACCGCCGGGCAGTTCCATTGACGCCAGGCGGTCGGATTCGGTCGCGCTCAGGGGCAGACGTTGTTCGGCGGGGACATTGTCGGGCCAAATGCCGGCGTTGGGGCGCAGGCTGCCGAGGTAGGTGAAAGGCCCGGCGGGCGTGTCCGCGACGGCCACGCCACTGCGCGAGCCTTCATAGCCGGCCCCGGCGGGTTCAAGGTGGAACCACATCACAAAACGAGCCGTGCGGGCATTGAAAATCACCTTGGGTCGCTCGATGATGCAGCCCGCGGTCAACTCGTGTGTCGGATCTTTGGATACGGCCAAGGCGACACCCTCGTTGCTCCAGTTGAGCAGATCACGGGATGCGTAAACACGCACGCCCACATGGGCCGCATTGCCGGCTTCACCGTCTATTTTGTGCTCACCATACCAGTAGGTGATGCCTTCGTGGTGAAGGAAACCGGCGCCGTGGGCGTTGATGGGGTGGCCCCCGGTATCGCGCCAAATTTCACCCGGACGGATGTGGGTATTGAAAAGAAGCGGGGCGCGGGACGTGACAGTGGTGCTCATGCGTGGTGAAGAAGCTCGAAAAACTCGAAGTCTGCGTGCGCCCGCTGGCCGGCGACATCGTGGGACGAAATGCCGATCATCGCGCCGGTGAAGTGGAGGACCGAGCCGTAATCGTCGGAGACTTTGCTGAAGTCGAACACGCCGCCGACCTGCTCCCACCGGCGGGCGTCGGGCGAGGCGAAGAACCGCAATTCGGTCCGGTCGATCTTCGCGCGCAAATAAAGCGCGGCGGGCCAGTCGTTGACAGCCAGCACGGCGTCATCCGGCTCGGCATAGGCAAAGTCATCGCTCAACTGCACGCGCGCCACCCGGCCGAGCTTTTCGTCATGGGTGACGCGCAGCGCGTAATGGGTCCGGGTGTCATACCAACAGACGAGTCCGGCAAACTGGGAGAACCGGGCCGGCGCGAACTCGATACGTGTGGTCGCGGTGGCGGCGACGGATTCCAGCCTTCGGGCGAGCAGGCTTTGATCGTGCAGAGAGTGTGGCGATTCTCCGCCGGCCAGGCGCAGCCAGCCGGGACGTGCGGCGAACGAGGCCCATTGGGCATCCATGGGGCGCCGCAGTGATTGCCAGCGTGGATCGAGCGCGGCGGGCTCGGCAAAGTCGGTGCGCGCGGGCAGGGGCGCCCAAGGTGCGACCGGCAGTCCCGCGGGTGCAGGAAGTTTGACCTCGGGCAACACGCCGCCGTGGGCAAGCCGCAGCCAGCCGTCTTCGTTCCAGACAACTCGCTGGAGGGCGGTCTCGCGTCCGAGCACACAGCGATCACCGGCATGGGCGGCCGCGCTGGCGGTCTTGTCCGGCGAGCCGGGATTGGCGGCGGCGCCGGTGCGCAGCGGACGGCTGCACAGGTGGGTGAGCCACCATTCGCCGGCGGGTGTTTTCACCAGTTCACCATGGCCTGCTTTTTGAAGCGGATGGTCCGGGGCGTGACGGGTGGTAAGCACGGCCTCGGCCGGATCGAGCTCGTAGGGGCCGGTGATCGACTTGGACCGGGCCATCGAAATACCATGGTTCCATCCGGTGCCGCCTTCAGCCAGCAACAGATAGTAGTATCCGTTTGTCTTATACAGATTCGGACCTTCACAGAGGATGTTTTCCTTGCGGAGGAGTTCGTGCACCGGACCGGTGAGACGTTGCGTGATCGGATCGTATTCCTGGGCGACGATACCCGCGAAGCGATGGCGTCCGGGGCGAAAGTCCCACTGCATGTTGCACAGCCACTTGCGGCCGTCGTCGTCGTGAAAGAGCGAGGGGTCAAAACCGATCGAATCCAGGCGGATCGGATCGGACCACGGGCCGCTGATATTTTCGGCCGTGACGAGAAATACATGGGGGTCTTTGAAGGGCCGCCCCATGCCCGTGGTGACGATGTTCGTGTAGATCAGCCAAAATTTGCCGTCTGCATGACTGAGCGACGGAGCCCACGAGCCGGCAGAGTCCGCCACGCCGCGCAGATCGAGTTGCGAGCGGCGGGTGAGCGCGTGCCCAATGGGGCGCCAGTTCACCAAGTCGCGTGAGTGGTGCAGGGAGACGCCGGGGAACCACTCAAACGTCGAGGTCGCGAGGTAATAGTCGTCGCCGACGCGGCAAATCGAAGGGTCCGGACGAAACCCGGCAAGAACGGGATTATGGAGCATGAGGGCGGCGCGGTGTGTGTTTGGGCGTAAAAGAAGGGCGGAGGCAAAGGCCGGCCCTGTATCGGCCATGATCGGAATCTTGGCAAAATACTCTCTTTGCTAACAAGGTAAGCAGTCGCTAGGCTCAGTGCATCACCCCGTGGATGCATCACCGGGTTTTGCATGGTAGAGCCGGGTGGTCGTAATGGCTCGCATGCCCAAATCACTCTGAAACCGCAGCGATACCTCAACGGACCGTGAAGGCAGTGGATGTGCACCAAGCCAAAGCACGCCCAACTCCATGATTAGACATAATGTTTATTGTGCGATAATCATTGTGGGCCAACAAACCAAGCCTGGCTGGCTAACCTGAGTAAATGCTTGGCCCGCTGAGGCTCAATTCGTAATCCAACCGTGGCTCGATAAATCCGCTGTTCCACACCGCCGCCGTCATCTTAATCTTACCCTACTGGGTAAATAGACCGTCGACTGATTTACGGAGCCGGTCCCCAGCGCTTGGTGAACGGATAATAGATGAAGAGCGGCCGCCCGACGACATCCTTGGCTGGCACGGTGCCCCAGTAACGGCTGTCTCCGCTGTTCGCAGAGTTGTCCCCCATCGCGAAATACGAGTCTGCTGGCACAGAGAACGTGTTGTCTCCGGCAAGAAGACCTTCGTTGCGATAGCCCACGTAATTGCCCTCCTGTTTGGCGTTACGCTCAAAGGCTTTCGATCCAGTGATCGGCGCTCCGTTGCGATACAGGCGGAAGTTTTTCACTTGGAGCAGATCTCCCGGTGTGCCGACCAGGCGCTTGATGTAATACTGGTCGCCGTATTGAGAGCGGATTCCCTCGATGTTGCCGGTGCGAAAAACAAATCCATCGCCCACGCTCGGCTTCACGAAATGGTAGCTCATGCGATCAACGAAGAGTTGGTCGCCGGTCAGAATATCGAACGAGAGAACCCGCTCGCCTGCTTTGACTGTTTTACCGGTGCGGAGGAATTGAATGCCGCTTTTCTCGTCCGTGTAAGTATTTCGCTGGGCCCTAAGCAACGTCCCGAGATCAACCCGTCCAGGATCGCGTGAGCTCACGCGATCTTTGAAGAAAGCATCGCGGATCACCCACTCAAAATCGAAATCCCACGGAAGCGTAAGCCGGACCGGTTTACCATCGACCAGCAGTGTGTATTCTTTGAGGCGCGCCGGGAAAATGAACCAGCTGCGTCCCTTGACCTCGTGGTAAGGCAACATGGCGCTCGAGCCGTTGTTAATCAGCGGAATGAGCACTTCGCCACCGACCGGTGCATCGACTGTGCGTGGACGCGCGCCCATCGCGACCAGTCGTAACGCCCTGCCCGCCGGACCCGGTTCGTCGGCTTTCGATGCAAACACCTCGGAGGTCATGCCATTGTAGCTCGGCCACATCGAGTTGGTAGGTATCTTGAATGGCTGCACGAAATACATGCGCACGCCGAGAATCACGATCGCCGCCACCAGAAAGAACTCGATGTTCTCAACCAATCCGGACTTCGGGTAATGCATTCCGCCGGTGCGGCGCAACACGCCTTCCAATGCCTCGATGCTGAGCTTCAGGCGGCTGGCGTCATTTTTTTGGGACAACTGCTGGCGGAGATTTCCCGCCGCCTGCTGGATCGACGTGCGCTCCGCGTCGCTCAGCACGTCGCGACGGTAGTGATAAACCTTGTCGGCCAACTCCAACCAGTTGGCCGCGATCTTGCGCGTCTTCTTTTCGACTGAGTCAAAGAGTCCGAAGAACATGGGAGGTGGGTTCGAAGTGTGACGCGCAGTCGGGCGATTAGTTCTTTAAAATTTGGATGAACGTGTCCGGCGGGATGTTCACTTTGCCGATCATCTTCATCTTCTTTTTGCCCTCTTTCTGTTTATCGAGGAGCTTACGCTTACGGGAGATGTCGCCGCCGTAGCACTTCGCGGTCACATCCTTGCGCATTTCCTTCACGTTGTCGCGGGCGATGATCTTTCCGCCGATGGCGGCCTGGATCGCGACTTTGAACATTTGCGGCGGAATGATCTCGGCGAGTTTTTCGCAGAGCACGCGGCCTTTGCCCTCGGCCTTGTCGCGGTGGACGATGCTGGAGAACGCATCGACGGGGTCGCCATTGATCATGATGTCCATCTTCACGAGGTCGCTCTCGCGATACTCGCCGAGTTCGTAGTCCATCGAGCCGTAGCCGTGGGTGACGGATTTCAGGCGGTCGTTGAAATCGACGAGGATTTCGTTGAGCGGGAGGTTGCAGCTGAGCATCACGCGATTGCCGTCGAGCGTATCGGTGTGGTCGCACAC
This sequence comes from Rariglobus sp., assembly GCA_035459785.1. Taxonomy (GTDB): domain Bacteria; phylum Verrucomicrobiota; class Verrucomicrobiia; order Opitutales; family Opitutaceae; genus Rariglobus. The sequence goes on from DATHXF010000114.1 coordinate 7,753, forward strand.
GCCGCGCTTTTCCATGATGAGGGCGAGAATGTCGCCCATGGACTCGTTGGGGATGTGGATCGAGGCCTTGATCGTCGGCTCGCTGATGGAGAGGATCGTGCCCGGGTCCGGTAGGTTCACCGGGTTGTCCACCTCGATCTCGTCCTTGCCGTGCGTCTTCACTTTGTAAACGACGCTCGGATACGTGGAGATAATCTCGACGTCGTGTTCGCGGCGCACGCGCTCCTGGATGATTTCCATGTGGAGCAGGCCGAGGAAGCCGCAGCGGAAACCGAAGCCGAGCGCGACGGAGCTTTCGGACGAATAAAGGAACGCGGCGTCGTTGAGACGCAGGCGACCGAGGGCGGCCTTGAGTTTTTCGTAGTCCTGCGATTCGAGCGGATAGAGTCCGCAGAACACCATCGGACGGACTTCTTTGTAGCCGGGCAGCATGTCGGTGGCCGGATTTTTCGCGAGCGTGAGCGTGTCGCCGATCTTGATGTCGGACGTGTCCTTGATGTTGGAGATGACGTAGCCGACATCGCCGGCGCCGAGGACATCCATCTTGGTCATCTTCGGGGTGAAGACGCCGACCTCTTTGATTTCGGACTTCTGATTGTTGCTCATCAGAAGCATCTGGTCGCCGGCCTTCACGGAGCCGGAGAACACGCGGGCGTAGGTAATCACGCCGCGGTAAGAATCGTAGAGCGAATCGAACACGAGTGCGCGCACGTGGGGATGATGCGACCAGCGTGGCGGCGGGATGCGGGCGACGACGGCCTCGAGAATATCCTGGATGCCGATGCCGGACTTGCCGCTGGCAAGAATGGCCTCTTCGCCCGGGATCATGAGAATGTCTTCGAGCTGAGTGATGCAGAGATCGAGGTTGGCCGAGGGCAGGTCGATTTTGTTGATGACTGGAATGATTTTCAGGCCCTGTGCGGTGGCGAGATGGGCGTTGGCCACGGTCTGCGCCTCGACGCCCTGGGCCGCATCAATGAGGAGGACGGCGCCTTCGCAGGCGGCCAGCGAACGCGAAACTTCGTAGGCGAAGTCCACGTGGCCGGGCGTATCCATGAGGTTGATTTTATAGATCAGGCCGTCCTTGGCCGGATAGGCCATGGTCACCGGATGGCTCTTGATGGTGATGCCGCGCTCCTTCTCCAGATCCATCGAGTCGAGATGCTGCTCGGTGAGCACGCGCTGCGTGACGGTGTTGGTGTATTCCAACAGGCGGTCGGACAGCGTGGTCTTGCCGTGGTCGACGTGGGCGATGATACAGAAATTACGGGTAAGGGAGACGTCCATGCGGTCAGGCTGAGGGAGTCCCGTGGGGCGGGACTGCGGATGCGGTTGATTAGAGTTAAGGGGCAAACGTGAGGCGGCCCCTCACGGCATTCAAGCGGCTAAATCGGAAAACTCCGCGATGCTCTTCACCACCCACGCCTTGTCAGTGCGCTTGGCGAGACCCGCGAGCACGCCGCCCGGCCCGAGTTCGAGGAACGAAGTCGCACCGGCGGCGACGGCCGAACGCATGCAATCTTCCCAGAGAACCGACGAGACAACCTGTTTCACGAGCGCCTCGCGGATGGCGGCAGGTTCGCTGACGGCCTGGCCCGTGGTGTTGGTGAACACGGTGAGGCCGGCGGCGGGAGCATTGAAGGTAACGCCTTGAAGGTAAGCGGCGAACGCGGCACGAGCCGGTTCCATCAGGCGGCTGTGGTAGGCGCCGGCGACATTGAGCGGAATGACTTTCTTGATACCGCGATCCTTTGCGGCGGCGACGGCGGCATCCACCTTGGATTTTTCGCCAGACACAATGATCTGGCCGGGGGCGTTGAAATTGGCGGCCTCGATATCAAACGCGGCGCAAAGGTCGTAAATCGTCGCACGTTCTTCGCCCAGAATCGCGGCCATGCTGCCGGTGGACTGCTCGCAGGCGAGCTGCATGAGGCGTCCGCGTTCGGCGACAACCTTGAGTCCGGTGGCGAAATCAAACACGCCGGCGGCGGTTAGTGCGGTGACTTCACCAAGGCTCAGGCCGAAGGCGAACTTCACGTCGCCGAGTTTCCCCTGCTCTTTCAAGATGGCGTGAACGGCGAGGCCGTGAACAAACAGCGCGGGCTGGCAGACCTTGGTCTGGGTGAGTTCGGCCTCGGGTCCCTCGAAGCAGATCTTGGCAAGGTCCCAACCGAGCACGCGGTTGGCCTCGTCGTAGAGGGCGCGCGCGGTCGCGGAGTTTTCGTAGAGCGACTTGCCCATGCCGACTTTTTGGGCGCCTTGACCGGAGAAAATAAGTGCAGTTGCCATGATTGGAAACGATCACGGCTAAGGCCCCGCCCCCTTGAAACCAAGCCCGAAAAACAGGCGCGGACATCCGGTCCGCGCCTGTCGGGTTTACGATTTAAAGAAGATACCCTTCAGATTCATCTCCAGCGCCTGCGGATTCGGCGAGAAGCGCAGAGCCTCCGCCTTGCTCACTGTTCCGGCTTTCACCAAGCGGTAGAGATCGCGGTTGAAGGAGAAACTATGCGAGTCCGTGCCGCTTTCGAGCAGGCCCTGAATCTTCTCAAACTGGCCCTCAAGGATCAGCGTCCGGATCACAGGGTCGGCATAAAGAATCTCATTGGCCGGCACGCGACCGCCGCCCTCCATCGTTGGAACAAGTTTTTGGCAGATAAATCCGCGCAGCGATCCCGCGACCTGGCGGCGCGCCTGCACCTGTTGCTCGGGCGGGAAAAACTCGAACAGACGAGTCAACGACTGCGCCACCGTGGCGGCGTGCATGGTGGAGAACACCAAGTGGCCCGTTTCGGCGGCCGATATGGCGGTCTCGAATGTCTCCTTGTCGCGCATTTCACCGATCAGGATGATGTCGGGGTTTTGGCGTAGCACCGATTTGATCGCGAGTTCGAAGGTTGGCACATCCAGACCGATTTCGCGCTGCTGGAACACCGACTTGTCGTCTTGGAACGTGAATTCGATCGGATCTTCTAGAGTGACGATGTGCTTGTCGGCGTTCTCGTTGATCCAGCCCAGCATGGCGGCCATGGTGGAGCTTTTGCCGGAGCCGGTGGCGCCGCATACGAGGACGATACCGTCCTTGGCTTTCGCGAGGTTGAGCATGGGCTCGGGATTGAGCCCGAGATTCGCAAACGTCGGGACGCGACTCTTGATGTGACGCATCACGATGCTGGCCGTGCCGCGTTGATGAAATCCGTTTACGCGGAAGCGTCCGATACCTTCGGCCGAATAGGCAAAGTCCACCTGTCCCTCGTCTTCCCATCGCGTCTTGAAGACGCGGGGCACGTGCGTATCCACAAACTCGCGAACCTCTTCGGCCGAGATCGCGTCCATATCCACGGGCTTTAAACGGCCCGACAGGCGGACATAGCCGGGCTTGTTGGACTTGATGACGATGTCACTCGCACCGCTTTCGACAGCCAGTTTCAGCAGTTCGTTAAATATTTCAGTGGTCTGCGACATACGATTGGAAGTGGATGAAAAACGTTGCGGATTTGGTAAAGTGGGGTGCTGTGCTGTGCAAGGTATCTTCCGTAAACCCTCCATGAAACTCCGACCTCTTACTGGCACGATCACCGCGCTCGTGACCCCCTTCAAGCCCGATCAGTCCGTCGCCTACGACGATCTGCGCAAGCTCGTGGAATTTCAGATAAAGTCGGGCATCAACGGCCTGGTCCCCGTCGGCACCACCGGCGAGTCCCCCACCCTTTCCCACGAAGAGCATCTCGACGTCGTCCGCGCCGTGATCGAGGCCACGCGCGGACGCGTTCCGGTCATCGCCGGCACCGGCTCCAACTCCACCAAGGAGGCCGTCGAGCTTACCACGCTCGCCACCGAGGCCGGCTCCGACGCCGTTCTCGTGGTCGCACCTTATTACAACAAGCCTTCGCAGGAAGGCGTGTTCCGCTATTTCTCCGCCGTCGCCGAGGCCACCGACAAGCCGGTCATCCTCTACTCAATTCCCGGCCGTTGCGGCATCGAGATCGGCGTGCCCGTCATCGAGCGCCTTCGCGCCAAGTATCCCCACGTGCGCTACATCAAGGAAGCCGGCGGCTCCGTTGATCGCGTTGATCAAATCAAGAACGCGCTCGGCAAAGACATCACGGTCCTGAGCGGCGACGACAGCCTCACCCTTCCCTTTATCTCGGTCGGTGCCGAGGGCGTCATCAGCGTTGCGTCCAACCTGTTCGCCAAAGAGGTCGTGCAACTTGTCAATGCCGGTCTCGCCTGCGATCTCGCCAAGGCCACGAAGCTTCACCGCAAGCTCTACCCGGTCTTCAAGACGCTATTCATCGAGCCGAATCCGGTTCCGGTGAAGTATGCGCTCAAGCGCGCCGGCATCATCGGCTCGGAGATCGTCCGCGAGCCCCTGTCCGAACTCACCAAGGCCAGCGAGCAGACGCTCGTCTCCGTCCTCAAGTCCCTCGGCAAATAATCCCATGTCGCTTCGCATCGCCATCGTCGGAGCCCGCGGCCGCATGGGCCAGGCCAACATCGCCGCCGCCAAGGACGCCGGCGCCACGGTCGTCGCCACGCTCGACCAAGGCGACGATCTGTCCGCCGGCATCGCCCAGGCCGACGCCGTCATCGATTTCAGTTTCCACTCAGCCACCGCCGAGGTCATCCGCCTCTGCGCACAGCATAAAAAAGCGCTCGTCATCGGCACCACCGGCCACCCCGCCGAGGAAAAAAAGCACCTGCTCGCCGAGGCCGCCAAGATTCCCTGCGTGTGGTCGGGCAATTACTCGGTCGGCGTGAACTTGCTCTTCGCCCTCACCCGCCGCGCTTCCGCTGTTCTCGGCTCCGATTACGATGCCGAGGTCGTCGAGATGCATCACCGCTTCAAGAAAGACGCGCCCAGCGGCACCGCCGCCCGTCTCCTTGAAATCATCCTTGAAGAGCGCAAGCTCACCGCCGACGCGCTCCGTCACGGCCGCGAAGGTATTACCGGCGAACGCACCTCCACCGAGGTCGGCATTCACGCGCTGCGCGGCGGCGATGTTGTCGGCGATCACACCGTCATGTTCGCTGCGCTCGGCGAGCGGATCGAACTCACGCACAAGGCCTCGGATCGCGGCATCTTCGCCCGCGGAGCCGTCCGCGCCGCGCAGTGGCTCGCCGGACGCCCCGCCGGCGTTTACGACATGCAGGACGTGCTCGGCCTGAAGTGAGATGATCACCTCGATCCAGGGCCTGCTCACCGCGGCGACTCCGCTGCACGCCATCATCGAGCTCAACGGCCTTGGCTATGAGGTGAATATCCCCGTCACCACGGCGGAAAAACTTCCCGCCACCGGCTCGACAGTGAAGCTGCACACCCTTGTGATTTATCGCGAAGACGCGCAGACGCTCTACGGGTTTGCCACTCCGGCGGAGCGCGATTTTTTCCGCCTGATGATCGAACACGTCAGCGGCGTCGGCCCGAAAAGCGCGCTCACGATCATGAGCAAGCTCTCCCTGCCCTCGTTGCAAAGCGCGATCAGCAGCGGCGACATCGCCACGCTTTCCAAGTGCCCCGGCATCGGCAAGAAAACCGCCGAGCGCCTCGTAATCGAACTCCGTGCCAAGGTCGGAGTCACCGGTTCGGCCGAGACGGTTCTTTCCGCCAGCGGCTCCGAGAGCGCCGCCGCTCCGTCCGACACCAAGATGCGCGACGCCGTGATGGCGCTTAGCGCCCTGGGTTACAAAACAGCCGATGCCGACGAAGCCATTCGTCGCGCCACACTTGCGCTCGGTCCTAAAGCGACGACCGAGCAGCTGATCAAAAAAGCCCTCGGGTCGTAACGGTTGCGTTTAGAAATCAGCCAGCCACCGGCTTGGCTGATTAACGCTGGAACTGAAACGCCGTGAACTCGGCGGTTCCCTGCATTCCCTGACGGCTGCGGAACACGCGGTTGTCCTGATGCAGGGTCGCGCGCGACTCAAACGCCTGGTCATCCACGACGATCTGCTGCAAGGGCAGTTGCTCGACTCGCTTCATCCACTCCAGCGCCTCGGGATCCGCGGCGGCGATCTCGGCTTCACGAGCATTGCGGGCGACGCCAAATCCGGAAGCCGCCAGCACCGGTTGAAGATCGAACGAGGTGGAGGTGGCTGCGGCGGGCGTGACAGTCGGCCGGGCGGTCGCAACCACCACGGATTCAGTCACCGCAGGCTGGATAACTTGCGGCTCAACTTTGGCGATCTGCTCCGGTGCAGCCGGAACTGAGTCTCCGGAAGGCGAACGATTGACGATGATGACCACGGCCACGCAGGCCGCCATGGCGGTTACCGCGAAGAATCCTGAATAAGCCGGCTGCCAGGTGGAACGACGGGGAGATGCGATCTTGCGCTCCACATCGCGCAGCGAACGGGCAAAGGCCTGCGACGCGGGTGCGGCCGAACGCTCACGTTCGCCGAGCATGCAGCAACCGCGCTGTAGGCGGCAGTATTGGTCGTAAGTGCGGCGGCGGACGGGATTGCGCATGACCTCCGACTCCAACTCGGCGGCCTCCTCTGGCGCGAGTTGATGGTCGAGGTAAAGGTTTAGCAGTTCGATGAAACGAGGTTCGTTCATTTGAATTCCTCTCCGATGACATCGCGCAGGCTCTCGCGGGCGCGGGCGATGCGGCTTTTGACGGTGCCCACGGAGATGCCGAGCACTTCGGCTATTTCCTCGTAGGCCATGTTTTTAACGTTTCTCAAAATCAGGATTTCGCGATGCTTGGCACTTATCTTCTCCATGCCGACCGCGATATGATCAACCAGTTCCTGCGTCACCGTGATGTCGCCCGGAGTTGCCGCCTCGGTGGCGAACACTTCGGACAAAGGGGTGCTGTTGTCATCGCTCACCGGCTGGTCGAAGGAGACCGTCTTATCGCGCTTGCGGCGCCACCAATACCAGTAGCGGTTGCGCGCAAGATTGGTGGCGATCTGGTAAAGCCAGGTCGAAAAGGCGGCGTCGCCGCGAAAGTTCACAAGGCCACGATGGGCGCGGATAAACGCGTCTTGGGTGACCTCCTCGGCGTCCTGCTGATTGCGCAGGAGCTGGTGGACCATACCGTAGATGCGATCCCAGTAACGGCTGACCATTTCATTGAACGCGGCTTCGTCTCCGCTCTTAAAGCGGTCAACCAGCAGGCGATCCAAGGCTACTTCCTGAGCTTTCGTGGACATAAGTTCAGAGGAAGTGTGATGCGCGTATTTCTGGATTGTTCCCAAATTTATGCGTGAGTTTTGGCGGGGCGGTTGAGCCGGTTGGACGGGCGCGAGAATCGCAGGCACGAGGCAATAGACGTTGTCCGGCCGCTCAAGGTGTCAAACGGCAAAGGCTTTTGATAGGAAAATGCGCAGGCCCGCATCGCTCGGCGGCCTCAGGCCGCTAATCCGACAATAATTCCGGTGGTGGGTCGACCGGGATTCGAACCCGGAACCAACAACTTAAAAGGATGCTGCTCTACCATTGAGCTATCGACCCCCAACACGGATCATTCAGTGGGTTGGCGAAGTGTCTTGAGCGGTTTTTTACCCTGCCATTCCACCCGTAAGGGAGAATCACAGTGGCTATGCGCCGACATCCAGAACCTCGTTCGTCACCGAAGAGTCGGAAGTTTTACGGGCGCTTCTGCGTGGCAGGCAAGAGAAAGTTTATCACACTTCAAACTGACTGGAAAACCATCGTGAAACGGCGTCTCCACAAGCCGACCGCAGTGCGGGAGCAATGTTGCGAGAAGCTATTTGAGCTCTTCGTCCGTCGCAAACGAGGCGTAAACCACGCCGATGAGGTTGTATCGCGTCACACGCTCTTGATCTTCCTCCGTGTTATTGAGTCCCTGCACCCGCCAGCCGCGTGCATCCACATTTAATAAAACATGCACGACACGATGCCCCGACTGATTGAGATAGGCCACCTGCATGCCCGGCTTCAGACTGGCGTAATCTATTTTTGAAATCACCAGAACGGTGTTCTCCCCGTAGATCGGGCGCATCGATTCGCCGCTGCCGATCACCGTCACCCGTCCCGCATCGCTCGCGGCGACCCGTTCGGCATCGTTCCATGCCTGCACACGGCCCACATCCGTGGCCGGCGCCGGTTTGGGTGCGATCGCGGACGATGGGACCGTTTCCGAACAGCCTGAACAGACCAGCAGGATCGGCCAACACAGGTTGAAAACACGCAACGTGGTTCGTTTCATGGGGTAATTATTGCGGCTGCGTCCAAAAACCTGCGTCCGGATTACAAAAAAGATGTCGCTTCAAGTCGAAGGGCGTCTTGTTGTTGGGTCGTTCGGAGCTAGTCTTATCTGTTAGCCCCTTAAATCACCCTCGTCCAGCCTGCATGAAACGACTTGTCATCATTGAAGATCAGACCGCCATCCGCGAAATGCTGGTGGAAATCCTCCGGCTCGATCCCAACTACAAACTGGTGGGTGAGAGTGGAGACGGCCAAAGCGCCCTGACGCTCTGCCTCGACGTAAAGCCCGACCTTCTGGTGCTCGATGCCAAGCTCCCCGGCCTCAACGGCGTGGATCTCCTCCGCCGCCTCACGAAGCAGCTGAAGAACGTGCGCGTGCTGGTTTTTTCCGGCCACGAAAACCCGGTGCTCGTCCGCGAGATGCTCGAAGCTGGCGCCCATGGGTTTGTTGAAAAGACCGCCGGCCTCTTCGAATTCAAAAAAGGCCTCGAGACCGTCGCCAACGGCGGCACCTACTTCGGCCCGGCCGTCGCTTCCCTGCTGCGCAATGTCGTCGCCAATCCCGCCGCCAGCGCCACTGCCGACTTCCTCACCGATCGCGAACGCGAAATCCTTCAACTCGTCGCCGAGAGCAATAGCACCAAGGAAATCGCCTCACGCCTCGATATCAGCGTGAAGACGGTGGACAACCACCGCACCAACCTGATGCGCAAGCTCAACCTCCACGACGTCGCCAGCCTCACCCGCTATGCGCTCGAAGTGGGACTCATCGAGCCTAAGAAACCGGTCTAAAAAACGACCGGCGCGCCCCGTCCGCATCTTACTGCGCCAGCCGTCTCCTGCGGCTGGCGTTTTTTATGTCCGTCAAACAGGCGACGCCCCGTTCAGCCGTTCCATAAGCAGATCGACCAACCGCGGATCGTTCGCAATCGGTTCGGTCATTTGCGTGAGTAAACCGGACTGCTCGCGCTCGGCCATTTCGCAGATTTCCGCAATATCTCCACCCGGCCCGGCATGACGTCCCGGCGACAAAAACTGCAACGCCACGACCACTTCGCCGCGATCAAACGGCGCCGTTCGCAAGGCGGCGGCCAGCAGCGGTTCATTGAAGGCGTAGGCTGCGCCTTCCCGCCTTTCCATCGACGCGACCGCCAGTGCTTCGATTTCGCCGGTAAGCGCTGTCCTCAGCTGTTGACCGAGATGGTTTCGCACGGCGGCTACGGACGCCTGCGGCGAACCATGATCCACGAGCACGACCTTCGGCTTTGCCCAGCCGCGCAACCGTATCGTGAGGCGCACCTGGTCCGTTAGGATCGCGGCAAGCCGGGCATCTGCCTCCGAAGGATTCACCAGCCACGACGCCATGCGCACCTTCGCCAGCGGGAATCGCACCTTCACGGCCGCAATCCGTGCCGGCACATAGTCCGTCAACGCCGCGCTCGGCCCGAAAAACAAGGGCAGCAACACGGCTTCGCCCGCGGGAAACCGCGTAAAATGAGCGGCCAGCGCCGGCTCGAGGAGACGCGCCGGTTCACCCTCAAGCGCTTCGACGGCAACATTGGACGAGTGCAAAAGTGACACCGCCTGCACCGGCAGTCCGGTTCGTTCGCTCAAGGCGCCCGCCGTCCGGCGCAGACTCAGCGTCGATTCCGCGCGCAAAGATCCGTTGTCGAACAGGAACCATGCGGTGGAAGACGGAAATGACATGCTTTGCAAAGAGGGTGTTAAATATCTTGCGACCCAATTTGAATGACCAATAAGGTCAAACTACCTCGTATTTTTTATCGTTCACTCATGAACCTCTCCATCAAGAAACTCACCTTCGTCATCATCGCCTCCGCCGTTGTTCTCACCGGCTGCTCCAAGAAGCCCAAGCGCCCCGATCCCACCTCAACCGTTCTCGGACCTGACGGCGGCGGTCTCGCCGGCAATGGCATCGGTGGCCTCGATGGCGGCACCGTTTTGGACCCGAACAGCGGTCTCGACCCCCGTGGTGGTGGTGCCGCCAACGGCGACCGCACCGCCCTCGCCGCCCAGACCATCTATTTTGACTTCGACCAGTCCGGCATCAAAGGCTCCGAGCGTTCCAAGCTCGATGCCGCCAAGGCCTACATCGAGTCCAATCCCACCGTCCGCATCCTCCTCGAAGGCCACTGCGACTGGAAGGGCACCCCTGAATACAACCTCGGCCTCGGCGACCGCCGCGCCAACGCCGTCAAACAATACCTGGAGACTCTCGGCGTCACTGCCGACAAACTCGAAGTTCTCTCCAAGGGCGACCTCGATGCCGTCGAAGGTGCCGATGAAGTCACCACCGCCAAGGACCGCCGCGTCGAGCTGGTTGTCCTCAAGTAATAAAACGACTACGTTTTAAGCAAAAAGCCCCGGATCACTCCGGGGCTTTTTTGTGTCTTGGTGTAGACCCGGACGCTGGTCGGGTTTCCGATATCTGTCGATCACTTCGCCGCAATCGATTCCAAAATCCGCTCCGACGCACGCATTCCCTTCGCCATCACATCGAGGTTAAAGCTCTCGTTCGGCGCATGCAGGTTATCCTCCGGAAGAAAGAGTCCCATCATCACCGAATCCAGCCCCGTGACGCGCTTGATATCCGAGATAATCGGCACGCTGCCGCCCTCGCGCAAATACAGCGGCGGCTTGCCAAACACCTCGGCAATCACCGTGTCTGCAGCGCGAAACGCCTTGGCTAGCACGGGCGATTGATCCTTGGGCGTGTTTGAGCGATCCGGCGGCACCACGACATACGGCGTGCCCGTGTGCTGGTCGATGATCTCAAAGGTCACGTCCTTCGGCATGCGTTCACGGATCGTCTTGTAGAGCAGCGCGCGGATTTTCTCCGGCGTCTGATTGGCGACGAGGCGGCAGCTGATCTTCACGAACGCCTTGCTCGGGATGACCGTCTTGCTGCCCTCGCCCTGATAGCCGCCGCCGATGCCATTAAACTCCAGCGTCGGCAGCACGCGGATCGCCTCGAACGGAGTATAGCCGGGAGGTGTATGGAAAGCAGGGATACCGAGAAATTTCCGATACTCTTCCGTGTTCGCACCGAGCTTGGCGATCTGCTCGCGCTCCCACGGCTCGACCGGCATCACATCGTCATAGAAACCGTCGATTGCCACGCGTCCGTCCGGACTGTGCAGCGACGCGCACAGCTCGCCGATCGCCTGGATGGGATTGCGCAACACGCCGCCATGCAGGCCCGAGTGAAGATCGCTCTTGGCTCCCGTGACGACCACGTCGCACAGCACCAATCCGCGCAGACCGCAGGTGATGACAACCTGGTCCTCGCTCGGCAGCAGCGTGTCCGAGAGGTAAACGAGATCAGCCTGCTTCAGACGCTCGCCATGCGTTTCCAAAAACTTCGGGAAACTCGGGCTGCCCATCTCCTCTTCGCCCTCGATCAAAAAAGTGATGCGCAACGGAAGATCCGGACGGCGTTCCAACAGTTTCGCCACCGCCGCGATATGCACCATGAGCGGACCTTTGTTATCCGCCGCGCCACGCCCGTAGAGGCGGTTGCCGCGAATCTCCGGCTCAAACGCGGGAGACTGCCAAAGGTTGAGCGGGTCGGCCGGCTGCACGTCGTAGTGACCGTAGATGACCACGTGCGGCCACTCGGGATTGTCGCCGCGCGTCGCGAGGATGATCGGATGCAGATCGGTTTTGACGACTTCGACTTTAAAGCCGATCGAGGTCAGCAACCCCGAGGCAAAATCGAGCGCGCCCTTCATGCCGGCCTTGAACGCAGGATCGGCGGATACGCTGGGGTGACGGATGAATTCCTTCAGCTTCTCAATGGGATCAAACATGCCGTCGAACGTGAAGGATTCGGCGGAACTGGGCTAGCGGAAAGCACGCCTGCCCGCGATTGTCACTGGGTCAGCCCGGCCGCCACGTCGGCGAACAGTTTTTTCCGGAACGCCGCGTCACGCGCGCGCTCCGTGCGCACTTCGAGCACGCGCACACCCGCCGCGGGCAAATTCGCAATCAACGAAGCCAGCTGAGCGGTGTCGTTCACCGCGACATGCTCCACGCCATAAGCCGAGCAAAGTTTCGCAAAATCCACCGACTGCGGCGTCGCCCAGTATTTTTCAAACGGCGGATCAAACTGTGCAACGGGCAGGTGATTGAAGATTCCTCCCCCCGCGTTGTTCACGAGCACGATGGTCAGAGATCCGCACAGCTGCGGCACCGAGAGAAATCCGTTTGTATCGTGCAACAAAGCCAGGTCTCCCGTGAGCAACACGGTCGGCGTATTTCCATGCGCCACGCCCAGCGCCGTGGAGAGCGTGCCGTCGATGCCATTCGCGCCTCGCGAGAAAAACACCTTCACGCCCCGCGTGTTCGCAGGCCAAAAATATTCGAGATCCCGCACCGGCATGCTGTTCGCCACGAAGAGCGGCGTTCCTTCCGGCAGTTGTGCAGCCAAGGTCGCCGTCACCTGCGGCTCCACGAGGACCGTCTCCACCTTCAAGCCTTCGACCAGTGCCTTCGCCGCCTTGCGTTCGGCCTCGAACCACGCCGACGCATACGCCGGGTCCACGGCCGGCGCTTCCACACTTAACGCCTCCGCACGCGCCCGGATAACTCGTGTGCGGCCATGCAGGGCATCGCGGTTCGCCTCCCCGTCCGCCGCCAGCCAAACTTCCGCGCCACTCGCCTCCATCCAACCACGCAGCACTTTGCTCGTCGGCCATCCGCCCAAGCACAGCACCACCCCAGGCGTCAATTCACGCGCGAGTTCAGCGTTCCGCAAAATCACATCATACGCCGCCACGACTTCGCCCGCTTGATGCCTCACCGGCGACAACACATCCGCCAGCACCGGCCATCCCGTCGCCTTGGCCAACGTGCGCACGTCCTCCGCCTCCACCCCCGGCCCCGCAACGATCACGCCGCGCGTCGCCTGTGTGCTCCACGCAACCGTCTGCTTCACCACGGGTGCCTTCGCATCCAAATGCGCAAAAAACGCCGTCCAATCCTCGCCCGCCAATCCCTTCGCCGTCGCATCAGCAATCGGCGGCAACGGATCGCGAAGCGGCGCGTTCAAATGAACCGGACCGCCCGCCGTCGCACGCTCAACCGCATGCGCCACAGTCTGCCGCAGGTAACCGAGCATCGCCACCGCCGCCTCCGGCACGGCCAGCTCGTGATAAAAACGCACAAAACCACCAAACAACTTCTGCTGATCGATCGTCTGCCCCGACGCGCAATCCCTCATCTCCGGCGGACGATCCGCCGTGATTACGATCAGCGGCACGTCGCTCTCCTGCGCCTCGATGACCGCCGGAAAATAATTGGCCCCGGCCGTCCCGCTCGTGCACACGAGCACCACCGGCCGTCCCGTCTGCTTCGCCAGTCCGAGCGCAAAAAACGCCGCCGACCGCTCATCCAGCACGGGAATCGCCTCGATGCCCTCGTTTTGCACCAGCGCCATGGTCAGCGGAGTGGACCGCGACCCTGGCGAAATCACCGCCCACGCCACCCCGCGCCGCACCAGCGTTTCGGCCAGCACGCTGCACCACAAGGTGTTGGTATTACGGAAATCCAATGGCGTCATTCCCGCTCACGATGCATCCGGATGCCACCGGTTCAATACGGTTCACAACGCTTGTGATTTTCCCTATCGCCAAGCCGTCCCGCGCCCTGTTCAGATAAAGCTCATTTTTTCGACCATGTTGACCCTCCGCGGCTCCTCCGCCCTCTCCGAATTCCGTCTCAACAAACTGCTTAACGACCTCGTCGCCGCCGGCCTCCCCGTCCGCGCCGTCTCCGCCGAGTTCGTCCACGTCGCGGAACTCACCGGCGAACTCACGCCCGACGAGCGCAGCGTCCTCGAAAAACTCCTCACCTACGGCCCGAGCCGCGCCTCCGCCGCCGTCACCGGCCTCGTCCAGATCGTCGCCCCCCGCCCCGGCACCATTTCCCCGTGGTCTTCCAAGGCTACCGACATCGCCCACATCTGCGGACTCACCGCCCTCAAGCGCATCGAGCGCGTCATTGCCTACACCGTCGATTTCGGCACTGCGGTCCTCAACGCCGACGAGCAAGCCATCCTCCGCGCCAAGCTCCACGACCGCATGACCCAGGTCGTCTTGGAAAATCTCGACGCCTGCTCCACCCTCTTCAGCCACGAGCAACCCCGCGCCATGACCAGCGTGCCCGTCCTCGCCAAGGGCCGCGCCGCGCTCGTCGAAGCCAACACCTCCCTCGGCCTCGCCCTCGCCGACGACGAAATCGACTACCTCGTCAAAGCCTTCACCGGCCTCCAGCGCGACCCGAACGACATCGAGCTCATGATGTTTGCGCAGGCCAACTCCGAGCACTGCCGCCACAAGATTTTCAACGCTACCTGGGACATCGACGGACAGCTCCAAGACAAGTCGCTGTTCCAGATGATCAAGAACACCTACAACCTCCACAGCGAAGGCATCCTCTCCGCCTACAAGGACAACGCCGCGGTGTTCGCCGGCACCGTCGGAGGCCGTTTCTACGTCAACCCCAAGACCGGCGAATACGCCGCCCACGAGGAGCCCATCCACATCCTCTGCAAGGTCGAGAC
>DATHXF010000115.1:0-4807 GCA_035459785.1 Rariglobus sp.
CGCACGCGTCCCTTGGTCGCATCAACTCACCGCCGCCGCAGCCGCCGCCCTCACTCCGCAATCCGTCCTCGGCGGCCCCGACCACTGGAATCCAGAAAAGTGAATTAAAACCCATGTAGGCCCGACCGCCAGCGGTCGGGCTTCCCCTCACACACCTTAGCTCGGCGGCTGATAATTCTTCGTCCCGCCGAGTTCACCGAACTGCCGGTAAACCACCACGAATAACACCATCCCCAGCACCGCGACCGCACCGCCGATCACAAACGTGTAGTGGTAGATATGCCCGGTCACATCGAGCAACCGCCCCACGCCCGGTGGCACGCAGATGAAACCGATCGCGTTGATGATGCCCGCCGCCGAGGCGAACTGCGCGAACTTCGCGCGCGGAAACAGCCGCTGGCCGATCGACGCGATGCCCGTGAAAAAGATGCCCGAGATCACGCCGTGCGACACGTAGGCAAACGAGAAACTCGCCGGCCCGGTCGCGAACAAGCCCGCCCACAACGAGATCACCCCGTAGAGTCCGAGCGACACGATGCCGATGCGCAGCGGATGAAATTTGTCAGCCGCCCAGCCGAGGAAAAACGCCAGCGAGAGCGAAATCGTATACGTGATCACACGCAGGTGGCCGAAGTAATCCATGTCCATGCCGATGCTTTTCGCATACGGCACGTCGAAGGAGTTGATCGGCAGGAACGCCACGTTGCCCGCCATCATCGCGAGAAACAGCCACAGATAGAACCGATGCGCCGCGCACTCCTTCACATACAACTTGATCGGGTCGATGAACCGCGTCGAAAACGTGCCTTTTTCCTTGGGTGCGGGCGGCGGATATTCACCTTCCTTCACCATCAGACACATGATCGTGAAACCGAGTCCGTAGAGCGCACCGAGTGACAGAAAAATCACCTGGTAGTGTTCCTCCGCGTGACCGATCAGGAATTTATTGAAGATGATGCCCGCGATCAAACTCACCGCGCGGAAGAGTCCGAAGAAGCGCCCGATCACCCGCTGCGGCACCACGTCGTTGATGAGCCCGCCGAACACCGCATTGGCCATCACCGTGAAAATCTCAAACAGCGTCCAGCACACGCTGAATACGATCAACCGGCAGGCCGTAATATCGAGGCTGCTGCCCTCGCCCAGCATCGCATGCAGCACATTCGCCAGTTGCGGCGTGTAACCCATGCACACCATCGCCGCCGCCGCGATCGGCGTGGGAATCAGCAGGTAGGGAATGCGCCGCCCCCAGCGTCCCCGATGGTTGTCCGACTTCACGCTGATGATCGGCCCGAGCAACATGCCCAGCGCCGCCGGCAGCGACGTGACTAACAAGCCGAGGATGAGATCCGACGCCTTGAACTGCTTGAAAAGCATCTGCGCCATCGGCTGCACCGCCCGCTCCTTCATGTTCCACGCAAAGTCTCCCCACAGGAGCCACGCGAACAACACCACCAACCCCGCCGTGGTGTAGGTGAGCGTGCCTGCGCTCCACGATTTGGATGAACCGGCCGGCGTGACTGGGGTCTGCTCCGGTTTAGGAGACTCTGACAGATAAGAAGCCATTGGGGGTAAGGGGTTGCCCACTTTGTAGCCACCCCGCCACGAGTGCCACGACGAATCCAATCTTACAGTCACTATCAAACACAATTCATCCGCTACGTCCCCCACGGCAGGCACGCCTCTCCGTGTAGCGTCCGCTCCGAAATCCGAGCTCTGTTTTCTTACTGTAACACGCAGGGTAATTAGACCCCCTCGGCAAAACGCATTTTCCTAGGTTTTTAATTTAAAGTCGCGCGCCCCCTGCGCCTCTCTTTTTCCGCCCCATGTCTTCCGACGTCTCCACTTCCCTGCCTCGTGTCGCCCTCATCGGCGTGTCCGGCTACGGAACCATTTACCATCAACTCCTGCGCACCGCCGTGAAGGAGCGTCGCGTGAAGTTTGTCGCCGCCGTCATCATCAACCCCGCCCAGGTCACCGAGGCCGTCGCAGAGCTTCAGACCGGCGGCACCGTGATCTACACCTCCGCCGAGGAGTTGTTCGCCAAGGAAGCCGGCAAGATCGACCTCTGCATGATCCCAACCGGCATCCAGTGGCATGCCCGCCTGACCATCGCCGCGCTCAACGCCGGCATGAATGTCCTCGTCGAAAAACCCCTCGCCGGTTCCCTCGCCGACACCGCCGCCATGCGCGAGGCCGAGGCCGCCACCGGCCGTTGGGTCGCCGTCGGCTTCCAGGATGTTTACGCTCTTGAGGCCCGCCGCCTCAAGGAACGCCTTCTCTCCGGCGCCATCGGACGTCTCCATGAGATCCGCATGGTCGGCCTCTGGCCGCGCCCGCGCGCCTACTTCGCCCGCAACCACTGGGCCGGCCGCATCGAGGCCGACGGCGCCGCCGTGCTCGACTCGCCACTCAACAACGCCTTCGCCCACTTTGTTAATCTCGGCCTCTTCTTCGCCGGCCCGACCGCCGTCACCTCCGCTTCCCTCCGCATCGACTCCGCCGAGTTGTTGCGCGCCCATCCCATCGAGATGTTCGACACCGCCGTCATCCGCGGCGCCTCCCCCGAGGGCGTCCGTTTCTGGCTCGGCTTCAGCCACGCCACCCGCGAAACCCGCCAGCCTGAAATCTACCTCGAAGGTGACGCCGGCAGCGTCGAATGGCATCACGAGGAACAATGCGTGATCATCGCCGCCGACGGCCGCCGCGAAACCATCCCGCTGCCCGACGCCGTCGCCTGCCGTGAAACGATGTTCACCCTGGTGCTCTCCCGCCTGCGCGACCCCGCCACCTTCATCTGCACCACCGCCATCGCCGAGCAACACGTCCGCCTGATCGAAGCCGTCCAGTCCTCCGGAAAAATCCGCACGATCGCCGACGAATTCATCGACTGGCTGCCCAACGCGTCCACCGGCGACGAAACCCCCGCCGTCCGTGGTCTCGAAGCCGCCCTCGAGCGCGCCATGCATCAGGACTCTCCGCTCTCTTCCGTCGTTTCCCTGACACGCGCTCCGTCCGTCGCCCCCCTGGCTCGCTAAGCCTCCGACCGTAGCAGAACAGCGGAGCCGTTTCGTATATCCCGTCTTCTACCCTCGCCCTACCCCATGTCGCTTTCCCGACGTTCCTTCGTTCAATCCGGCGCCCTCGCCGCAGCGTCACTCCCGTTCGCCGCGCTTCTCCGTTCCCAAACCGCACCGGTCGCCGCGCCCGCCGGCTCTCCGGCCAACACCACGCCCGCCGCCCCCGGACGCGCCACGCTCTCCTGGCTCGAAGGCGTCCCCGCCGACCAGCCCGGCACCACCCTCGGCGTTCCCTGGCCGCGCGGCACCGTGAAGCCCGGCACTCCCTTCGCCCTGCGCTCCGCCGACGGCTCCAACGTGCCCGTGCAAACCTGGCCGCTCGCCACCTGGCCCGACGGTTCCCTCAAGTGGACCGGCCACGCGCTTCCCGCCGGCACCGGCCGCGCCTCCCAACTCGTCCTCGCCCCCGGTCGCGCTCCCGCCGCCCCCGCCACGCCCGTCTCCGTCCGCGAAACCCCCGCCACCGTCGAGATCGACACCGGCCTCATCACCTGCGTCGTCCCGCGCTCCGGCCCGCACCTCGTCTCCTCGCTGCGTCGCGACGGTCGCGAGATCGCCCGCCACGGGCGCCTCGTCTCCCTGCGCAAAGACCAACCCGACGTCGTCTCCCCCGCCGAGTCGTTCACCGGCGAAACCGAGAAAGTCACCGTCGAACAAAGCGGCCCCGTCCGCGCCGTCATCCGTATCGACGGACGCCAGAAATCCGCCACCTCCGACCGCACCTGGCTCCCGTTCACCGTCCGTCTCTATCTCCACGCCGGCGGCGACGCGGTGCGCATCATGCATTCGTTCGTGTATGACGGCGACGAATACAAAGACTTTATCAGCGGCCTCGGCCTCCGCTTCGAGGTCCCGCTCGCCGACGGACTCCACGACCGCCACATCCGTTTTTCTGGCGAAGACGGCGGTCTCTTCGGCGAAGCCGTCCGCGGCATCACCGGTCTCCGCCGCGATCCGGGCGAAGCCGTCCGCAAAGCCCAGGTCGCCGGCCTCGCCACACCGCCCGTGGACACCTGGGCGACCAGCGTCTCCAAAAACCTCCACCTCATCCCCGCCTGGGGAGACTACACGCTCGGCCAACTCTCCGCCGACGGCTTCGAGATCCGCAAACGCACCAAGCCCGGCCACGCCTGGATTCGCTCCGAAGCCGGACGCCGCGCTCCCGGTCTCGGCTACGTCGGCGGCGTGTCCGGCGGTCTTGTTTTCGGCGTCCGCGACTTCTGGGAAAAATATCCCGCGCAGCTCGACATCCGCTCCGCCCACACCGACACCGCCGAGGTCACCGCCTGGTTGTGGTCGCCCGAGGCCCAGCCGATGGACATGCGGTTTTATCACGACGGCATGGGCATGGAAACCCATGCCGAGGAACTCGAAGGTCTCGATATCACCTACGAGGATTACGAAAAAGGCTTCGGCACGCCCCACGGCATCGCCCGCTCGCACGAATTGATTTTCCGCGTCGCCGCCACCACGCCCGCCCGCGACGAATTCCCCCGTTTCACCGAGTCCCTGCGTCGCCCGCCGCAGCTCGCCGCCTCGCCCGCGCACTGCCACGCCGCCGGCGTTTTCAGCAACTGGTCGCTGCCCGACCGCTCGTCGCCGGCGAAGGCGCGCATCGAGAACCAGCTCGATTTCCTCCTCAAGACCTACCTCCTTCAAACCGACCAGCGCCACTGGTATGGTTTCTGGGATTTCGGCGACGTCATGCACAGCTACGACGGCGACCG
>DATHXF010000116.1:0-15890 GCA_035459785.1 Rariglobus sp.
GCGAAAGGGGAAAAAACAGACGATGGAGATCGCCTGGCGGGACCGGTCGGTGGCCCAGGCTTGTGACGGACCGGGTTCGTTGGTGTTCACGCAGACGGTCATGCGCGACGGCAAGAGCACCGAGGTGCCGGTGGCGACGGCGGAGATTCCCGAGGGAATGACACGTGTGTTGCTCGTGTTTGGCCGCAACACCACGCGCGGACCCGGGACGATGCCCTATCGCGTGACGGTGATCGACGACAGCTACGCGGTGTTTCCCGGGCAGTCGGTGCGATTTATCAATCATTCCACCGTGGAGCTGGCCGGCTCTCTCGGTGAGCAGGTGTTTACGGTGGTTCCCGGACGGGATCAGGTCGTGCCGGCCACGCTTTCGGCAGGCGGCCAGTTGTTGTCCCTGCGACTGGCCCGGCGGGACGCGGCAGGCGGCTGGCGCAAGCTGCGCTCCACGATGCTGCCCATGGCGGCGGGACAGCGCGTCCTGGTGTTCCTGATCGACAACCTGCAGCGCCCCGGAAACCCGGAATTGGTGCTGCTGCGCGACCAGGTGGAACCTGTGACAACACCTCCGACGGGGTCATTGGCCGGCACAATCGGATTACGTGTAAACCTTGGTGTCCGTTGAGGTCCATGCTCCGCGTTACTTTACTTTTCTACACTTTCGTTGTGCCGGTGCCGTTAAGTGACCGGTTCACTCTCAACCCCGCCCTATTTACCCTATGATCGCGCAAACTACCGCCCAAAAGACGTCCGGATCCCCCTGCCTTCCACGCAGGTTCACAACCGTAAAATCCCCCTTCGGACTTTCCTTCGCCCTCTCCGCCGCAGTGGCGTCGGCCTTCCTGTTCGCTGCGCCATCCGCGCAGGCCACGGCGTATTATTGGGATAACAATTCAACAACCGCTGGCTTTGGCACGGCTGGAGGCACTTGGTCTGAGTCTGCCAGTCTGTGGAGCACGAGTTCTACAGGAGCAGTTGCCCCAACAGGCACTGTCGCGACGACCACTGCCGACACCCTGAACTTTGGCACAGCCTCAGTAGCTCTTGGCTCCGGCACGGTCACCATCAGTGGCACCGTCAATGCGGCAACCCTGGCTGCAGGGACTGCGTCCGGCAGCATCATTCTTAGCGGAGGCACGATCGATATGGGAGCCACGGCTGGCTCTATCTCAACAAGCGCCAATGCTTTTACGATTAGCAGCGTCCTTACGGGCACGGCTGGTTTAACCAAGGCTGGTGCCAGCTCCAAAACCTTGACGCTCTCCGGCGCGAACACTTACACGGGTGGCACCACGATTTCGGCTGGAACCCTGAAGGTCGGCAACGCCACGGCACTGGGCGACAGCACGGGCGCTGTTAGCATCACGAGCGGTGCGGCCCTCGACATGGGTGGCACGACGATGACCAACACCAACGCCCTGACCCTTAGGGGCACGGGCATCAGTTCGGCTGGTGCGCTTAACAATAGCAGTGCGAACGCCGGCACCTACGCCGGTTTGGTTACTCTGGGCAGCGCCAGCAGTATTGTGGCCGGTAGCGGCAACATCCTCCTCTCCAATACCGGCACGATCACCGGTTCTTTCGGTCTCACTCTCGGTGGCACGGCAACGGGCAGCAGTATCGCCAGTATCATCGGCACCGGCGCGGGCGCTCTCACCAAACAGGGTGCCGGCACTTGGACTCTCTCCGGTGCGAATACCTACACCGGCAACACGACGGTTTCGGCGGGTATCCTCAACCTGGGCGTAAACAGCGCGGTTTCCTCCAGCTCCAACGTGGTGCTCTCCGGAGGCACCCTCCGATCGGCCTTCAGCCAGACCTTGGGGACGTTGAATCTCACCGCCAGCAGCACATTGGATCTGTCCTCCGGCGGCAGCTTCGTTTTTGCGGACAGCTCGGCTTTGGCCGGGTCTTGGACTGGCACCCTCAGCATCATTGGCACCTTTACCGACTTGGCCTCCGTCAGGTTCGGCACGAGCGACACGGCGCTCACCGCCGGCCAGCTCAGCCAGATCACGGTCAATGGCTTCGCCGCCGGCCTCGATGCCAGCGGATATCTCACCGCCGCTACCATTCCGGAGCCGTCCACCTATGCGGCGCTGACGGGGGTAATCGCGTTGGGAGTGGTTGCCTGGCGCCGCAAGAGCGGCATCTGAGCCCGAGCGCTCGAACTTAATAAAAAAAAGCGATCGGCCCCCGTGGATTTAACCACGGGGGCTTTTTTCTGCGTATTCATTTTCAGGTTACGCGTAAACTTGAGAAGTTATTGCGGTGCGATAAGGCCGTGGCGCAACGTGGCGCGTCTGGTTAGTCTTAACCTCAAACCCCCAACCCCGGAGGATTCTATGAAGACGATGCCCCTGCATCCGTTTCGCGTGTCTGTATTGTTAGCCGGCGCTTTGCTCGCCGTTTCCGCGCATGCCGCAACCTACTACGTTTCGTCGAGCGACCCCACCCGCACCGACACCGGTCCGGGCAGCCAAACCCAACCGTGGGCCACGGTGGCCAAGGTCAACGCCTCGGTCTTCGTGCCGGGCGACACGGTTTATTTCAAATGCGGCGACCAGTGGCGGGAGAGATTGGCGGTGCCTTCCTCCGGCAGCTCCGCCGGACGGATCACCTTCACCTCCTACGGCACGGGCGCGAAGCCAGTCATTTCCGGCGCGGAGGTGGTCACGGGTTGGACGCTTTCAACCACGGGCACGGCCAATACCTATTACGCCCCGCTGGTCACCGCCACGGTGATGGTGACCTCCGACAACACCTTTCTGGCGAAGGGCTCGGGAGTGGATACCCTGGCGGCCAACCAATACCGTTGGTCGGCCGGCGTGCTCTACGTCAACATCGGTGCAGATCCCACTTCGCACCTGATCGAGGCGGCGCAGCGCGACAACGCCGCGTATATTCCCGCCGGAAAAAACTACATCACGATCCGCGGGCTCTCGCTGCAGAAGACCAACCTGGCCAATGTGCTGGTGGACAACTGCACGTATCCGACCGTGCAGGACTGCGATCTCTTCTTTAGCAACGACAGCACCATCCAGGCCGGAGGCGGCATCAACGCCGACCGGGGGCACTACGCCCTCTACAAGGGCAACCACGTCAACTACTCGCTCGGCGACGGCATCCTGTCGTGGCGGGCGCACGATGTGGAGATCAGTGACAATTACATCGAAAACGTCCTCGACGGAGGCGTCTATGCGGGGGCCGACGGCATCCAGATCGGCGCCAAAACCACCACACCCAACGCCTGCTACAACTTCAAGATCCTCAACAACACGGTGATTCGCCCCGCTTCCAGCACCAACAAGGGCTGCATCATCGCGGAGATGGGCAACGACGGCATCATCGCCGGCAACTTCTGCTCCAAGGGATTGTTCGGTATCGGCGTCAGCGGCGACAACATGGTAATCGAGAACAACTACGTGACCGGCTTCGGTGTGGCCGGCGGCATCCGTGTGTCCCAGGACATGCCGAACGATGGCATGAAGATCCGCTACAACATCGTGACCGAGAGCTCTGGCTTCGCGGGCATCACCCTCACCAACGACGTCAGCGGCCACTCCCAGCCCCGCAGTAATTTCGAAATCTACAACAATATCGTTTATCACACCTACTACGGCATCAGCATCGGCCAGCCTTTCAGCGGCGTGATCAAAAACAACATCGTCTGGGGCCGGCATAGCGCCCCGCGTTTCCGGCTTCTCGTGTCATCCGTGATCGCCGGTGGCTCCGTGACGATCGACAACAACATCTACCAAGACATAGGCACCGAATCGCTGCTCAACTTTGCCGGAGTGGCTTATTACGACCTTGCCTCCTGGCAGGCCGCGAGCGGGCAGGATGCCCACTCGACGACCGCGAACCCGCTGTGGGTGAGCCCGACGACCGGCGACTTCCATCTGCAAACCGGCTCGCCCGCGATCGACGCCGGTGCGAATGTCGGGCTGACGGAGGATTTCGAGAGCACCCCCGTGCCGCAGGGCGGGGCGCCCGACATCGGCGCGCTCGAATACGACACCGCCACTCCGAGCGACATCGTCATCGACAACACGGACGCGGGATTCACCACCGACTCCGCCTGGAGCGCGAGCACATCGACGAGCGGCTATGTGGGCTCGAACTATCTTCATGACGGCACGGCGGGGGCCGACGCTTCGACCCGCTGGGCAAAGTGGACACCCACGGTTGCGACGGCCGGGCACTACGACATCTACATGAATTGGACCGCCGGTTCCAACCGCCCGTCCGCCGCACCCTTGGCGATCGCTTACAATGGCGGGACCGACACGTCCAAAACAGTGAACCAACAAACGAACAACGGCGTCTGGGTTCTGATCGGCAACTACAGCCTCGCCGCGGGCACCGGCAATTCCGTGAAGATCACCGCCACGGCCTCCGGATACACCATCGCCGATGCGGTGCGGCTCGTGTATACCGGCCCTTAACGGTTTGTCGTAACTCATTGTAATTCCATCCCGCGGTCGCCTGCCGATCGCGGGATTTTTTGCATCCGCGCCAGGCGCATCGGCCACGAGTTTCGCGCCGGTGGCCGGCCCGTTGGGCGGAAGGGCACCCCGGCCTTGGTCACAAAGCCCCATTATACGCGTAAACCGCGGGGATCATTGTCGCCGATCGGCCTTTGCGAGGCATGATGGGAGCTCCTTCCTCGCGTTGTGGCCCGGCCTGACGTGGAAAGTCCCCCCTTAGACGGAACGCATAATGAATTTGAACCCCCTGTTTGTTGCCCGCGTCGTGCTTTGCGTCGCGGTCCTGGCCGGTGTGGCGTCGGCCGCCGCCGGTGTCGAACTGCTGCGCAACGGCGACTTTGCCGCACCCGAGGCGACCGATAAAAATCTGCCCGCCGGGTGGGAATTGTCCGGCAGCGGCGGCGAGGTGCGCTGGAACCGTGCGGCGGCGGGTGGCGCGGAAATTTGGCTGGGAGCGGATGAAGCGGGGCAGGCACCCGCCATGCGGCAGGAGACGGCGCTGTCGGAGCCGCCGCCGTCGGCGGTGATGCTGCGTGGCGAGGTGAAGCTCGACGGTGTGGAGCGCGGAGAACGGAAATGGTATTCGGGCCGGCTGTTGGTGACGTATCTCGATGCGAACGGCCAGGTGCTGGGCGAAACCTATACGCTGGATCGTTTGACGGGCACGGCGGACTGGCGGGCGGTGCGGCGGCAGTTCCCGGTGCCGGCGGGCGCGCGGCGCGTGCGGCTGGAGTTGCAGTTGTTGCAGCCGAAGGCCGGTCGCATCGGATTTCGCGGCGTGTCACTGCAGGCGTTGGACGAGGCGGAGGCGCAGGCCTGGCGTGTCGAGGCGGAGGCGCGGATCCGCGAGCACCGCATGGCGCCGTTGCGCGTGCGGGTCGAAGATGCGCAGGGTCGTGCGGTGTCCAGCGCGGAGGTGGCGGTGTTCATGCGCCGGCACGCGTATCCGTTCGGGACGGCGGTGAGCCCGGCGTTGTTGCTCGCGCCACCGGGCAAAGCCCAGGCTGATACTTACCGCTCGGTGGTGGAGAACTTTTTCAACTACGCGACGCTGGAGAACGGGCTGAAGACGAAGACGGTGGAGGTGAAGGGACTGGAAGCGCCGCTGGCGGCCCTGGGCTGGTTGCGGGAGCGCAACATCGCGCTGCGCGGGCACGTGCTCACCTGGCCGAGTCTTGAGATGTCATCGAAGGCGGAGAACGCGGCGAAGGACGATCCTGAGGCCTTGCGCGCGGTGATGCGGCGGTTGTTCCGCGAGCGGCTTGAAGCGACCGCGCCGTATGGCCTCGCCGATTGGGACGTGATGAATGAACCCACGGTGCACAACGATCTGCTGCGCATCCTCGGCGACGGGCAGGCGGCGGAATGGTTTCGCTGGGCGAGGGAAGACGCGCCGCGCGCACGGCTCTATCTCAACGAAAACAACGTGGAGTTCGCCGGCGGGAATCGCGAGGGCCTGGAGCAGTGGATCCGCCGGTTGCAGGCGGCGGGCGCTCCGATCGGCGGGATCGGCTGGCAGGGGCACATGTGGCACCGCACGCTGCCCTCGGGGCAGAACATCCTGGATGATCTCGACTATTTCGCGCCTTATGGACTGCCGGTGCAGATCACCGAATACGACGCGGACAACCGGTTTTCAGACGAGGACGAGGCGCGCTTTTTGGACGAGTTTCTGACGGCGTGGTTCAGCCATCCGCTCACGGCGGGCTTCATCATGTGGGGTTTTCAGGATTCGCTCATCTGGAACGGCAACGCGCCGTTGTTCCGGGCCGATTGGTCGCTCAAGCCCGCCGGGAAAGTATGGATGGAGCGCGTCTTCGGGCGTTGGTGGACGGAGGAACGCGGGCGGAGCGATGGCGCCGGCGCGTATGAGGTGCGCGGCTTCCTCGGTGATTACGAAGTAGAGGCTGTGCACGGCGGACGACGGGAGGTTGCCGCGATGCGCTTGGGGCCGGAAGGCGCCCGGGTTGTCTTGCGATTGCCGGAGGCCGAAGGCGCCGCCGCGAGGCTGGTTTCGAGCAATCCTTACACGGGAGGAAAACTCCCGGTTGTCCGGGCGCCCGACGTGAAACGTCCGCAGGATTTCGAGACGCGGATCGTGCGGCCGGAGGACGGACGCGGAGCGCTGGCGCTGTCGCCTGCAGGCGAGGGTCGGGTGTTGACCGGCGGCGAAGACGGCCGTCGCCGCCGAGATCTCTATGTGCGTTTCGATACGGCGGCGTCGGCCGCCGATGTCGACGGGGCGGTGTTTCGCGTGCGGCTGGCGGGCGTGCCGGAGAAAACGGCGAAGGTGAAGGTTCTGGTGTTGAGCAACCGCTTTGTGCCGCAAGGAAGGGAGGCGGGAGCGGATTGGACGGCGGCCGACCTTGAAGCCGGCCGCGCTCCGGGCCGCGATGTGGTCACGGGCGATTACCGGCTCGGCGATGCGGCGGTGATCTATCTGGGCGAAGCGGCGTGCGCGGATGCGGATGCCCGTGGCGTGCTGGTGTTTTCCTCGCCGGAGCTGGCGCGCGCGGTCGCCCAGTCGCGGGAACCGGGCGTGACGGTGATCCTCTCGACCACGGCTTCACGCCTGGAGGCGGTTGCAGTGGAACTGGAGCTGCGGGTGAAGAAGGCGAAACCCTAGACGGGCGGCATCACGCGGACGGGCGGGACCTGACTTTGGCGCGTGTCCGCACGACGGGGACCGGTGTGCGCGTGCGCGCGGCCGCCGAGGGCGATTGCAGGGTGGTGCCCTCGTTCCAGAAGCCGTCGATGAGCATGACGCGCGGGTGCTTGGGCAGTCCGGTGTCGTTGTGCTGAAGTTGGGACACGACCAGATCCACGGCGGCCTCGCCGATGCTGAAATTGTTCTGGTTGATCCCGCTGATGTGCGCGGTGGAGGCGTCCTTGGCGTCGGGGTAGCTGAGAGTGACGAGACTGATGTCTTCGGGGATGCGTTTGCCCAAGGCGGGCAACCAGGAGAGGAACTCGAAGTTGGGGCTGATGATGACGTCGGGACGGTGCGAGCCGAGCCATGCGGGGAGAATTTCCTCGATCGGGCCCGGGGCGAGGAGCACGGGGAGGCGGTCCTTTTTGGGGAGGA
This sequence comes from Rariglobus sp., assembly GCA_035459785.1. Lineage (GTDB taxonomy): Bacteria > Verrucomicrobiota > Verrucomicrobiia > Opitutales > Opitutaceae > Rariglobus. The sequence goes on from DATHXF010000116.1 coordinate 7,573, forward strand.
ATTGCTGCCAGGCGAGGTAGCCGGCCAGCCAGCTGTGGTTCACTCGGGCGTCGGTGCTGGCGGGGATGGCGAAGCCGATGCGTTTGAAGCCGCGTCGCTGGCACTCGGCGATCGCGCGGGTCATGCCTTCGCGGAGATTGGCCGCCGCCCGGTGAAGACGCGGTTCGGTGAAACTGTAGCCGATGGTGGCGCAGGAAAAGTGTTCCCACTCGATGTCGAGACGCGTGGCGGGCGTGGCGACCGGGGGGATGATCAGTCCGCGGATGCCGCGGGCGCGGAGCATGCGGGTGAGCGCGGCGCCGGTCATGCGCGGGGCCATCGCCCAGAACGTCTCGATCTTATAGCCGAGCGCGGCGGCGCGGGCGGCGGCGCCTTGGTGGTAGTGTTTGTAGACCCAGTGCTCGGACCAGCCATCGCGCGAAGGAAAGGCGGTGATCCAGGCGATGGTCGAGTGATAGCGGGCGGGACGCGTGGAGCGCAGGTTCGCCATGAGCGTCTGCACGAGAGGATTGGGCCGGTAGCCCATTTTTTCGGCGAGGGCGCGGATGCGTTCGCGGGTGGCGGCGGAGATTTTCTCGTGGCCGCGCAGCGCGAGGGAGACGGTCATCTTCGAAACCCCGGCGACCTTGGCCAGTTCGCTCATGGTGAGAGCGGTGCTGCGAGTGGGGGAGGGCATGGCGCGGGGTGACGTTGGGGGAAAGGCTGGTTGCGGGCCGGACGGTGTCAACGGCGTCACCGGGCGGCGGGGCGGGCCTCGCGCCCTTCCGGAGGCGCGCGCCGGATCAGGCGAGTGTGAGGGATTTTTCCTCGGAGATGGCCCACTGGAGTTTTTCGCCGCGGTTCCAGCGGTCGAACTCCTCGATCATCAGGCGGCCCATGCGGCGGCACTCGCGGTCACGCGAGCCGGCGATATGCGGGGTGAGGATGACGTTTGGCAGCGAAAACAGGGGGGAATCGGTCGCGGGAGGCTCGGGCCAGACGACGTCGAGCAGGGCGGTCAGGTCGGTGCGGCGTTGCAGCACCTCGCACAGCTCGGACTCGCGAATGACCGCGCCGCGCGCGGTGTTGATGAACGTGGCGCGGGTTTTCATCAGCTCGAAGTGGCGGCCCCGGATCATGCCCTCGGTTTCCTTGAGCCAGGGCGTGTGGAGGCTGACCACGTCGCAGTGGCGGAAAATATCATCGAGCGAAACCAGTTCGACGCCGAGGCGGTCGGCTTCGTCGGGCGTCACATAGGGATCGTAGGCGAGCACCTCCACGTCGAAGGCGCGCAGGCGGTCGCGGACCATGCGGCCGATCATGCCAAGAGAGATCAAGCCGACCTTGCTGCCGTAGGCCCCGGCGCAGGGCACGCGTTCGGTGAGACGGCCGAGGCGTTTGATTTCGACCGCGTGATACCAGTAGTTTTTCAGACTGAGCAGAATGGTCGCGAGGGTGTATTCGGCCACGGGCACGGCGTTCATCGCGTAGGCGCTGGAGACGACGATCTCGCGCGTCCAGAATTCGTCGCTGGTGAAGTAGCGGATGCTGCCTGCGCCGTAGAAAACGGCTTTCAGGCGCGGTGCGGCGGCGAGAAAGGCGACATCCATCTTGGGGGCGCCCCATCCGGAGAAAATCACGTCGGCCTGCGCAAGCAGCCCGGGATGTTTCAACGCCTCTTCGCGCGACATCGGCTTGGCGAGCAGATGCATCCGCTGCGCGATAGCCTCCAGGTGTTCGGAACCGTAGATTCGTTCAAAGGCGGAGGGTTCGAGGATGATGAGGCCTTGGTGCATGGCTGGCTGGCGGGGTGGGCCAGCGTCCCCGTTGCGGCCGGAGCGAACAACAGCGAGCTGGGTTTACGCGTAAAACTGCCGGGTTTCGGCCATGATGGCCGATAACCGGCTGGCCGGCGGGTGAGGTAAGATGCGGGGTTGAAATTTTTTAATCCGACCGCAGCATCTCGGGACTCTTGAATCCAGAAGGCTCCGCAATTCTAGCCGCAGTATCCGGCGACCCGCTCCTGTGGTCGCTGGCGGCCGCCGTGGCTCTCGGCGCCAGCATTGGATTCATTGTCGTGTGGATTTTCACCCGGCACACGCGTGATTCGGCCGTTCAGCATGCCGAGGAGCTGATGGAAGTCGCCAAGCGCGAAGCAGCCGTCGCCGCGCAGGAGCTGAAACAGAAAACCGAGGAGGAAGTCGCCGCCCGCCGCGCCGAGATCAACCGCGAGTTCGACCGCCGTGACATCGAGAGTGAAGTAAAGCTGCGCGAGATCCGCTCCCACGAGGAGTCGCTGGCGTTGCTCGATTACCAGCTCGAACAAAAAAGCGAACGCCTCGGCCGTGAGAGCGCCGCAATCAAGCAGGCGCGTGACGCCATTCGCACCCTTTCCAAATCCCTGCGCAAGCGGCTTGAGGGCGTTTCGCAGATGGATGCCGAGGAGATCAAGCGAGCCCTGCGCGAAGAAGTGCAGCTCGAGGCGCAGGACGAGTTACGCGCGTTGCGGCACCAGATTCTTGATCGTTCCGAGCAGGATCTGAACAACGAGGCGAAGCGCATTCTCATCACCGCGATGCAGCGGCTCGCCTCGAAGCCGAACAACGACATTACCGCGACCATCGTCCAGCTGCCCACCGAGGAGATGAAGGGCCGCATCATCGGTCGCGAAGGTCGCAACATCAAATCGTTTGAGTCGGTCACGGGCGTCACGCTGCTGATCGACGAGTCGCCGCAGATGGTGCTCATCTCGTCCTTCGATCCGGTGCGCCGCGAAATCGCCCGCATCACGCTCGAGGGTCTCGTCAAAGACGGACGCATTCATCCGGCCTCAATCGAGGATTTTTATCAGCGTGCCAAGGATGACGTGGAACTCAACGTCCAGCAGTCGGGCGAGGACGCCGTGCAGAAGCTCGGCATCAACGGCCTGCACCCCGAGATCATCAAGCTGCTCGGCCGCCTGAAGTATCGTTTTTCCTACACGCAGAACGCGCTCGATCACTCCGTCGAGGTGGGCTTCCTCTGCTCGATGCTGGCGAGCGAAACGGGACTCGATCCGAATCTCGCGAAGCGCGCCGGCTTGCTGCACGACATCGGCAAGGGCATCGAGGGCGACTACGAAGGCAGCCATGCGGCCATCGGCGCGGCGTTTGTGAAGCGCTACGGCGAGACGCCGATCGTGGTGAACGCCATCGCGGCGCACCATGAAGAGGTGAAGCCGGAGACGGTTTACGCGGGTCTGGTGATTCTGGCCGATACCGTGTCGGCGGTGCGCCCGGGGGCACGCGCCGAGTCGATGACCGGTTATATCCAGCGTCTGGACCGGTTGGAGAAGCTGGCGATGTCGGTCCAAGGCGTGCACCAGGCCTACGCAATCCAGGCGGGCCGCGAAGTGCGCGTGGTGGTGAATCCCGCCAATGTGACCGACGAGCAGGCGCATGACATCGCGAAGGAAATCCGCCAGCGCATCGAGACGGAGCTGCAATATCCGAGCACGATCAAGGTGACGGTGATCCGCGAATCGCGGTTTACGGAAACGGCCACCTGATTTTTGACAGGATTAACAGGATGGACAGGATGCGAACCTCTGCATTTCTGAATCCTGTTCCATCCTGTTAATCCCGTCCCAATTTCCCATCATGGCCGACCTCAAGATCCTCGAAACCTTCCCGAATCCCGCTCCGCACCGCGATTTTGTCATCGCGCATACGCACCACGAGTTCACGTCGATGTGCCCGATGACGGGACATCCCGACTTCGCGACCATCACGGTGCGCTACATCGCCGACAAAACCTGCGTCGAGCTGAAGTCGCTCAAGCTTTATTTCCACGCCTACCGCAACGAGGGCATCTTCTTCGAAGCCGCCACCAACAAGATTTGCGACGACCTGGCCAAGGTGCTCAAGCCCCGCGCGCTCACCATTATCGCCGACTTCAAGGCTCGCGGCGGGTTCTCCTCGGTCGTGACGGCCGAATACAAGGCGAAGCCAGCCGGGAAAAAATCGCGCCGTTAATCCTTCCACTTCTCCGTTTTGGAAAGATCTTCGGGGCTTATTTTTTCCAGCACGAGTTCGTTGCCCACATAGATGCGCAACCAGATGCCGTGGAGCGTATCTTTGATGGGTTGATTGCCTCCGCTGCCCCACACCCAGCCTTGTGCTAGCACATAGCGGTAGCTGGGGACGGTTTCGGTGCGGAAGGTGATTTTGCCGTGCAAGGGAATCGAATCCACCTTGGTGGTATGCTTCACACGGCGAAACCCCGCCCCCTTGTCACGGTAATTGGAACTGTTGTCCTGTTTGACGAAGAGAATGTATTCGGCACGGATGTCGGTGAGTTCGTTCTTGCTTCGATTGGTTAGTATGAGGCTGTAGCCCCACTGGTCTTTGTAGGCGGTGACGGCGCCGTCGCTTTGGCTTTCCTTCTCGGTGCTGAACTTGCCCCGGCTGAATTCGAGCACGATGGCGTCGGGGCCGAGTTTGGGCGGATTTGCCTTGGCCCACTCCCGGAGTTTGCGTTGGTCGGCCTCGGCGAGATTGGAGAGGGGCAGGTCAAAGGTCTGGCCGTCGTCGCGTTTGATTTTGGCAGTCTCGTTTTCGCACGAGATGACGTCGGCCTTGATGGAGCGGCCTTGTTTGTCCGTGAGGGTGAGCATCTCGGCGTGCAGCGGCGTCAGGCCGAGGAGCGAGACAAGGACGAAGGGAAGGACGGAGATTTTCATGAAGATGTTACCAGGTTTCACTGACGCTCAGTTTGTCGGGCATGCAGGCCTCGTGGACGAGATCCTTGCCATTGTAGATGCGAATCCAGATTCCGCTGAGCGTCTCGCGGCTGCTGCTGTCGCCGGTCTTCGCCGAAACGATGTTGCCGTTATATTTCATCTTAAAGGCCGAGATCGTTTCGGTGCGAAAGACAGTGCGGCCGAGTTCGGGAATCGTGGAGATCGGGCTTTGGTAGGCCTTTTTCTTGAGGCCTTGTTTTTCCTTCACGTGGACATTGTCCACGGTGGCGAAAAGCCGATATTCGGCGCGCAGGTTTTCCAGGGGTTTGGTGGTTTTGTTTTGGATGGTGACGCTATAGCCCCATTTTTCCTCGGTGGTGGTGCGGCCGTTTTTCACGATGTCGCCGCCCACGAGCGTGACGTCACTGTCCTTTTTTTCGGTATCGAATACGCCGCGGCTCAGATCGACCACGAGTGACCCCGGAGGTAGGGGCCTGGATGCCTCTTTGGAGGCCCATGTCTTCAAGTCTTTCTGGCTTTCGTCGGAGAGAGTGGCCAAGGGGATCTCGAACGTCTGTCCGTCCTCGCGCTTGATTTTCACTTTGTCTCCATCGACCGACATGACGTCGGCTTTGAGAGAACGGCCCTGTTTGTCGGTGAGCGTCTGAACTTCGGCGCGGGCGAGCGAAAGACCGCCGGCGAGAACCAGGCAGCAGAACGTGATGCGCACCAAACCGGGACGGGACAATTGCATGATGAACGGACGCTAAAGTGTGTCCGCAGTTTGGCGCAAGCCTGTGGCAACGATTTCGCGGCGAGACCGGTTTCATGTCGCGCGGATTGGCAAAATCCTTTTGCTGAGCCGGATGAATACCCTGTGGCTGGCAGTCTTGTGGTTCGGCTTAACGGTGGGCGTGATGGCGGCGGATGTGCCGTTGCCCGAGTTGCGCGGCGTGCTCGCGACCGGAACGGAGCGGCGGTTTGCGTTGTCCGAGCCGGGCGGCGCTTCGACGGCGTGGGTGACGGTGGGGCAGCAGTTTGCCGGCTGGAAGCTGAAGGCCTATCGCGCCGCCGATGATGTGCTCGTGCTTACGCGGGACGGCCGGGACTTTGATCTCAAGCTGTCGTCGAGCACCGTGGGTCAGGTGGACGCGACCAAGGCCACGGTGGCCGACGCCGAGGCGCTGCTTTCAAAAATGAAGTTCGATGAGATGCTGGGTAAAATCCTGGAGCAGCAAAAGCAGACGATGGTTTCCATGACCCAAAAGATGACGGGGAGCATGAAGGGAGTGGATACGAAGGATTTCGCGGCGTTTCAGTCGAAGATGATGGACACGATGTTTTCCGAGCTGAACCCCGAGGCGATGCGCGGCGACATGGCGAAGGTTTACAGCGAGATTTTCACCAAGAGTGAACTGGCGGGTTTATCCGATTTCTACGGCACCGAAGCGGGGCGTGCGATGATCGACAAGCAGCCGGCGCTGACGCAAAAAATGAACGAGCTGATGATCCCCCGCATCATGGCGGCGATGCCCAAGGTGCAGAAACTCTCGATGGAGTTCGGTCAGGAGCAGGCGGCGAAAAAGAAAGCGGCGGCCGCCGCGGCAGCGGCTGCGCAGGCCGAAGCGGCGCCGGCAGCCACGCCGTAAGCGGCTGAATTCGGAGGACGTTTTTTTGTGCAACGCCTTCGACTGATTTCGGTTTTTATATTGATCGCCGTTCTCGCGAAGCCGGTGTGCGCGGAGGACGTCCAAGCTGAAAAAACGCCCGAGCTTCGCGGAGTGCTGGTCGAGGGGACTGGGAAGCGTTTCGGGTTATTCATTCCCTCCAGCGGCGAGACCGGATGGGCAATGATCGGCCAAGTGGTGGGAGGTTGGAAATTAAAGGAGTATCGTGCCGCCGACGAGGTGCTGGTGTTGGCGAAGGGTGATAGGGAAGATCGACTGCGGTTAAGCAAAAGCGTGGTCGGGACGTATAATCCGGGGGCACTGGCCGATGCGAATGCACTCATAAAGGCCATGAATTTTGAGCAACGAATGCGGCAGCTGGAGTGGATGAAAAATATATCCAAGCAAATGCTCATCAATGCGGGATTACCCAATCCGTCGGTCGAACAACTGGCCGAGTTTGAAAAGGAAATCGTGCGACTGTTCGATTTTTCGAAAATGCAGTCACTCATGGCTGTGGTGATGAGTGAGGTTTACACCCAGGAGGAACTTCGCGCGCAGACTGAGTTTTACGGATCGGAGTTGGGTCAGGCTGCTCTTGATAACCAGATGCGAGGTGTGCAGGCACTGGACAAAAAAGAACCGGAATTCTACACGACACCGATAGGGCGAAGCGTCAAAGCCAAGGAAGCGCAGTCCAGAGAGCAGATGGATAAGACGATGACGCCTTGGATGAAGGAAACCATGAAGGCAATCAGCATGGCGGCGCTCACGTATGCGAAGGCGCAGGCTACGCCTGCCACCGGAGCTAAACCGTAAGCGCGCCGAGGACCTGGGCGTGCAGGCCGGGGGCGGTGGCGATGGTGGACTCGGCGGGGTAGGCCGCGCCGCCTTCCCAGTCGGTGATGATGCCGCCGGCGCCGCGCACGACTGGCACGAGGGCGGCGATGTCCCAGGGGTTCATGATTGGATCGAGCGCGATGTCGGCGCGGCCGGAGGCGAGCAGGAGGTAGCCGTAGCAATCGCCCCAGGTGCGCACGAGGCGCACGCGTTTCGCGAGGGCGTCGTAGGCGGCTCCGTTTTGGTATTTGGCGGGGTTGAGCGGATCGCTGGTGAGCAGCGTGGCGTGATCGAGCAGAGTGCAGTCACGCACACGCACGGGGCGGTCGTTGAGCGTGGTGGTCTTGCCGTCGCCGATCATGAGCTGGTTGAGGATCGGCTGGTGGATCGCGCCGAGGACGGGCTGGCCGTTGTGGAGAAGCGCGATGAGCGTGCCCCAGAGCGGGACGCCGGTGATGAAGGATTTTGTGCCGTCGATCGGGTCGAGCACCCAGGTGAACTCGGCGCCGGCGTTCACGTTGTCGAACTCTTCGCCGATGATGCCATGGGCGGGAAATTTTTTAAGGATGAGCTCGCGGAGCAATTGTTCGGCGCCCTTGTCGGCGGCGGTGACGGGGGAGGCGTCGGACTTGAATTCGACCGCGAGCGCGGGGTTGAAGAAATGCGGACGGAGAAAGTCTCCGCTCTTCAGGGCGAGTTCGGTGAGAAACGTGCGATAGGGCGTCAGATCCACGGGGTCTGTTGAAACCACGAAACACGCGAAACACACGAAAAAAGGCGGGAAGCGGAGTATGGTTGGATTTCGCGGGTTTCGTGTGTTTCGTGGTGAAAATGGCCTGGACCGAACAACTCATTCACTTCGTCGATTTCGAGGGGAGTGTCGCGTCCGGGATTCTCGAATATGGCGTGGTGACGATGCGCGGTTCGGAGATCGTGGAGACGCGCACGCGGCTGTGCCGGGCGACGGGACGCGTGCGGGCGGAGGATGTGGCGGTGCACGGGCTCGATGCGTCGGCGGTGGCGGACGCGGTTTCGTTTGCGGAGGACTTTGAGTTGTTTGCGAAGTGGAGGGAGACGGGGCCGCTGGCGGCGCATTTTGCGAATGCGGAGAA
>DATHXF010000117.1:0-9649 GCA_035459785.1 Rariglobus sp.
CCCGAGCGGTATCGGTGGGATGACGTGGCTGAAGTGCCCTATCTCGGTCTCGCAAAAAATCCGGCCAAGCCGACTGAGGGCGCTGCGTTCATCTCGTTCGACGATGAACGTTCGCTGCGTCTTAAGATCGAGTATGCGCGCCGGATGAAACTAGGAGGCGCAATCATCTGGGAACTGGGCAGTGGCTGGCGGCCTGAGTTGCCGGCGGGTAAGCGTGATCCGTTGCTGCAAGCGGTGAAAAAAGCGGCCTCGGTGAAGCGGGAGTGATCCCTGCGCGGGGTCACTTGTTTCGGACGACGTTGGCCAGCACCGTAAAGCCAAGCGAACCCCACATAAAGTATCGCACCAGTGTGATGCCGTCGGGGTTGCCCCGCATTGCGAGCGCGAGTCCGCCGAGGCCGAGTGCAGCCAGGGCGGCCAGCGAAAAGCCGAGAATCCGCAGGCGTCGTCCGGTGGACGAGACGGTGGTTGCGACGAAGGCCGACAGGTAGGCGGCCATGATGGTGATGATAAGGCCTGCACCGCCGGCCATCCACCAGACGAGGATGGCGAGGGCGATGAGGAACGAGGCGCCGAAGATGAGGGCGGCGTTGCGTTCGCGTTGGGTGAGCACGTGACGGCCGAAACGGTCAAAGAGCAGGGCGAAGTTGAACATCGGTCCGGCGGTCCACGATAGGTAGATGAACGCGTAGAAAAGCACCTGGAGCGGAACGAAGAACCAGGCGAGCTGCGGATTGGCGTCGGAGAGATTGCCGATGATGCGGTTGCCGAAAATCACGCCGATGATGAACGCCCACTGGATCTTCTGGCTGGCGCGGCCCGACCACAGGAAATACGCGAGCATCACGCGGTAGACGGGATTGCGGGCCTTGAGCGCTTCGAGGAGACCCTGGCGCGCGTAATCGAGGGAGGCGTCGAGACGCAGGGCTTCGCGGAAATGCTCCTGGGCGCGGAGCGGGTCGTTGCGATGGAGGGCGTTCCATCCCTGGTTCGCGTGGGAGAAAGCGTCGTTGGGGTTGCGCGAGAGGTTTTGCGAGACGGTGTGGACGGCCTCGTCTTTGCGGCCGAGGCGCACGAGGGCCATGGCGCGGAGGTTGGCGGCGGTGTTGTCCTCGGGGTTGAGGCGCAGGGCTTCGTCGGCGGAGGCGAGGGCGGCGGTCCAGTCGTCGCGTTGCAGGTGGATGGAGGCCTGCAACGTGAAGTGGTCGGCGTCGTGGGAGTCGATACGGATGGCCTCGGCGACGGCGTCGAGGGCGGCTTTGAATTTTTTGAGATCCCGGAGGACCAGCGCGTGGACGTAGTGCGTGAAGGCCCAGGCCGGCGCGAGGCCGATGGCGGTGGTGGCGCAAGGCAGGGCCTCGGCGGCGCGTTCGAGGCGGATGCGGCAGATCGCGAGCAATGCGTGGACCTCGGCGCTGTCCGGGGCGGAGGCGAGCGCGGGCAGGAGTTCGCGTTCGGCGTCGGCGGGACGCGACTGGGCGAGGAGCACGTGGGCTCGCTGGAGGTGGGCGCTCATGAAGACGGGATTGGCGGGTGAATCGTGGTGGGGGCCCTGCGGGGTTTGAGCACGAGAAACGCAGTGATATCGACCAAAACAAGTGACCAGATAACGACGCCCGAAGGAAAATCATGGTAATGCCCGAGCACGGCTGCGACGAGACCTGCGAGGGTGACGGTGCTCACGGCGAGCATGCATTTGGCTCTGGAGAAGGAGTGCGCGCCGAAGACCGCTCCCAGTATGACGATTGAGAAAATCGCCAGGAATGACGAGCCGTAAAAAGCCCAGTCTCCCGTAACAATATAAGCGAGAAGGCTCCCGATGGAGGTCGCGCTGAAGCTTGAGGCTGTGAGCAGGTAACCCCGGCGGTCATGCAGAAGGAGGCGAAAAGAGCGGATGAAAACCGCGCAGAACAAGGTGTAGGCAGCCTGCCAGCCGATCAAGCTGATGAGCCAGGCCGCGGCGAGTGACTGGGGACGGAAGCAGCGGTCGATCCATGTCGTCCACGGAGCAAGATCGGCGAGCGTTTTCTCGCCGAGGTAAACGGAAAGCGCCAGCGTGACTACAAACCAGAGAAGAGTGGGAATAAAAAAACAGAGCACGCGCATCGTGGCAGGGAGGTGGTGGCGTCCGAGCCGACCCTCCACCAAAAACTGAAATACCGGGTGGCGATGGGCGCTGGTGGCCGCCAAACGTTCGAGGGAGTCCGCGGAATTGGGCTCGAGGCGCGCGGCTTCGCGCGCGTGGGCAGAAGCCTCGGCGAGCTGGTCTTCATCGCACGCGAAGCTGGCTAGGGCACGGTGGGCTTCCGCATTTTCGGGCGAGGCTGCGAGGAGACGCCGGGCGTAATCGATGGCTTCCGGTGTGGTGCCGAGCAGGTGGACCATCGTCTCAAGGCACTCTTCGTGGGTGGGGTTTATGGCGAGGCCTGCCTCGGCGTAACGAAGGGCTGCGGGGCGGTTGTTCAAGGTAAGCTCCATCCGCGCCGCTGCGCTCAAGAGATCCGGACATTCGGGCCGGTCATGCAGGATTTGAGCGAAGAGCGACCGCGCTTCATCACCCAGACCATCTCGCATGCACAGTTTACTCCCGGTGAACAGAACGGCGTGCTCATTGGGATCAAGCTGACGCGCTTGCTGGAGCAATTCGCGGGCGCCGGAAACGTCGCCTGCGGCCAGAAGGCTGTCGGCAGCGAGCGCGAGGGAGTGCGCGGGGCTGTCGGAGTGGGCGGCGGATTTGACGAATTCGCGGGCGGCCTCGGAATATCGTTGGAGCTCGAGGAGCCGGAGACCGCGCGCGAGATGGCCACTCATTTCTTGAGCTTCAGATACTCGAGCACGTCGTCGTAGAGGCCGCTTTGGTTGGCGTAGAGGGCGTAGTTGCGCGCGCTCTCGAACCAGTCGCGCGTGGTGGCTCGGTGTTGTTTCGTGGCGTCGACCAACTCGCGGGTGCCGACAGGGCGGATTTTTCCGCTCTTCATCGCGTCGCGCAGGAGCGACTCGACGGCGAGATCGACCACGGCCTTCAGATCGGCGCCGGAGTAGCCTTCGGTTTTTTTGGCGACGGCGTCGAAGTCGAGTCCGTCCACGGGCTTGCCTTTGAGGAGGAGGCGGAGGATCGAGGCGCGCGCGGGCAGGTCGGGCGGCGGGACGAAGAGGATGCGGTCGAAACGACCGGGACGGCGGAAGGCGCTGTCGAGGTGCCACGGAGCATTGGTTGCGGCGAGGACCAGGACGCCTTCGTTGGTCGTCTGCACGCCGTCGAGCTCGCTGAGAAACTGGTTGATGAGCTGGCGTCCGCCGCTTTTCAGCATGTCAGTGCGGTTAGCGCCGAGCGCGTCCACCTCGTCGAAGAAGAGCACGCAGGGCGTGTGCGAGCGGGCCTGCTCGAAGAGCGCGTGGAGATTTTTTTCGCTCTGGCCGATCCACATGTCGAGGACCTCGTTGATGCCGACGGAAAGGAAGCCGGCTTTAACTTCGCCGGCGGTGGCGCGGGCGAGGAAGGTTTTTCCGCAGCCGGGAGGGCCGTAGAGGAGGATGCCGCCGCCGCTCTTTTTGCCGTAGGCTTTGAAGAGCTCCGGCTGCTTGAGCGGGAGGATGATCTTCATGCGGATCTCCTCTTTCACGGAATCCATGCCGCCGACGTCATCAAAGCTGATGGACGGGCGTTCGATCTCGACGTTGGCGTCCGAGGGAAGGTCGCCAACGGGGATGCGTTCGCGGGTTTCGTGGTCGTCGGAGTCGGCGGATGCATCCGAGTCGCCTCGCCAGGATTCTTCAGGGGCGGACGAAAGCTCTTTGAGAGGAGCGGAAGGTTTGGCCGGCGCGGGCTTGGCGACGGAGGGGAGGTGGGGCGCGAGCTCTTCCTCGAGGGCGGGATCGGTGAGGGGAGGGGTGGCGGTGCGGGCGCGCTGGTAGAGCCGGGCGGCGAAGCGGGTTTCGCCGGCCTGCAACGCGAGGCGGGCGTGGAGGACGAGTGCTGACGCGGGCGCGGACTCGGCGGGGGTGATGGCTTCGACGATCACGAGGGCGGCGCTGCGTTTGCCGAGGTGGTAGAAGGCGGAGGCGAGGCCGAGCTTGGCGGCGAGTTGGTCGGGCGCGAGAGCGAGGGCGCGCTTAAAGAGTGCCTCGGCCTCGGTGAAGCCGCCGAGCTTCAGCACGGAGTCGGCGACGTGGACGAGGAGCGGGGCGTTGTCGGGGGAGAACCGCAGGGCGTCGCGCAGCGGGGCCGGGATGAGTTCGGAGGAAAGCGGATCTTCGGAGGACATGGATGCAGGGTAGGACGTGTTCCCGGAGACGGCCGGCGAGGCCTCAGCGCGTGAGGTCGTAGAGGGCGTAGCCGGCGAGGAGGTTCGGGCAGAGGCTGCTCTTGTTTTTCCAGTCGCCGCCGAGGTGCGCGCGGCGGGCGATCTTCAGCTGGCGTAATGCGCAAAAATCCTCGAAGTCGGCGATGCTCGCGGGATTGGTCGGGCGGCTCTCGAACCACGCGGTGGTATAAACGGCGTTGCGCGGCTTGCGTCCGAGGAAGAAGGCGGCGGCGCGGTTTTTCCAGTAGCCGTGGTTCACGAAACCGACTGTCACCGTTTTTCCGATACGGAGGGCCTGCTCGATGATCGCGCCGGGGTCGGGGAGTTCCTCGAGCGTGCGCGAGCAGATGACGCGGTCGAAGTGGTTTTCGGGGAGCGCGCGCATTAGGGCCATCATGTCGCCCTGGTAGGCGGTGAGTCCGCGGCGGACGCAGGCGGAGATTTTGTCGAAGTCGAGGTCCACGCCGACGGCATGCACGTTCTTCGTCTGCACGAGGTATTCGAGGAGCACGCCGCGTCCGCAGCCAAGGTCGAGCACGCGCGCGCCGGGTTCGACCCAGTCGGCGATGATCTGCATGTCCACCGAGCGTTTGATGTTGGAATGTTTGGCCATGACGGGTGCGGCTTAGTCGAGGAAACCGCGCACGAGGTCGTAGAGTTGTGGCGACTCGAGGAGGAACGAGTCGTGGCCGAGGTCGGTGGAGAGCTCGGCGTAGCTCACGCGTTTGCCGGCGCGCAGGAGGGCGAGGGCGATGTCGCGGTTCTGGTCGGGCGGGAAGAGCCAGTCGCTGGTGAAGCCGACGACGAGCGTGGCGGCTTCGACTTGCGCGAAGGCGGCCTCGAGCGAACCGTGGGTGGCGGCAAGGTCGAACTGGTCGAGGGCGCGCGTGATGTAGAGATACGAGTTGGCGTCGAAACGGTTGATGAAGCTCTGGCCTTGGTAGCGCAGGTAGCTCTCGACCTCGAAGCGCACGTCGAACGTGGCGACGGGCGTGACGGGATCGACGCCCTCCATGGAAAGTTCGGAGACATCCTCGGCGGGGGTGGCGGGCGCGGCCTTGCGGTGGGCGGCGACGGCCTTGCGGCCGAATTTGCGGTCCATCGAGGCGTCGGAGAGGTAGGTGATGTGGGCCATCATGCGCGCGATCGCGAGGCCGACGCGCGGGCCGCCGTTCTTCGGGTAGATGCCGTGGTTCCACTCGGGATCCTGAAGGATGGCCTGGCGACCGACCTCGTTGAAGGCGATGGCCTGCGCGCCTTCGCGGGCGGTGGTGGCCATGGCGAGGGCGCGTTTGACGAAGGTCGGGCATTCGAGGCTCCACTGGAGCACCTGCATGCCGCCCATCGAGCCGCCGATGACGGCGTAGAGGGACGCGACACCGAGGGCATCGAGCCAGAGTTTTTGCGTGCGCACCATGTCGCGGATGGTGACGGCGGGGAAGGTGACACCGTAGGGACGGCCGGTGCGCGGATCGACGGAGGACGGGCCGGTCGAACCCTGGCAGCCGCCGATGACGTTGCAGCAGAGGACGAAAAACTTGTTGGTATCGACGGCCTTGTTGGGGCCGATGAGGTTGTTCCACCAGCCGGGCTTTTTGTCGCTGAGCGAGTGGATGCCGGCGCAGTGGTGGTCGCCGGAGAGCGCGTGGCAGACGAGGACGGCGTTGTCGCGGGCGGCGTTGAGGCGTCCGTAAGTCTCGTAGCGGAGCGTGAAGCCGGGGATGGACTGGCCGTTGTCGAACGTGAACGGGGCGGTGCTGACGAAGTCGCGCGGCTCGACGAGGCCGACCTCGCCGGGTTCGGCGTGGGCGGTGGCGCTGAGGTCATCGTCGTGGGACGCGTCGTTCATGAATAAGGGAACGGCAAACAACGGATCACGGCCAAAAATGGCAAGTAGGTAGAAAATGCCGGTGGCGTTGAACCTTTTGGTGCAAACGGCATTCCTCTGGGTGTGACCGCTTCCACCCCGCATGTCCTCCACCCCCGAACCTGAGCCTCTTCCCGTCGCGCAGGCCCGCGCGGGCGAATCGGCCGCGTGGGACCGGTTGCTGCGGCGCTACCAACTGCCGCTTTTTTCCTTTGTCCATGAACTCGTGCGCCATGAACCGACCAGTCTCGACTTGGTGCAGGCGACCTTTGTCCGCGCGGTGCGACACATCGGCACGTTGCGCGAGGACGCCCGTTTCGGCAGCTGGCTCTTTGGCATCGCCCACCAGCTCTGCGTGCAACACTGGCGTCGTTCGGGGCGCGAGCAGCCGCTCGGAGACCTGCTGGACGACACCGCCGACGAGTCCGCGCCGGATCCGCGCGACCTGGTGCTGCGCGCCGAACAGGGCGAGGCGCTGCTCGCGCTGGTCGACGAACTCCCACCGACGCAGCGCGCCGTGCTCGTGCTGCACGTGCTCGAGGAATTTTCGCTCGATGAAATCTCCGGGATCACCGGCGTGCCGCTCGGCACCGTGAAATCCCGTCTCCACCACGCCAAGCGCGCCCTGCGCGAACGTCTCCAACTCAATCCTCCCGATGCCCTCGCCACGTGAAATCCTCCTCGCCCGCCATCGTGCGGCCGAGCCCCGGCTCGACGCCATGCGCACCGCCGTGCTGGCGCTTGAAACCGGCGGCCGGAGCCGTCCGGTGCTGCTGGCCGCGCTGCGCACGCTCTGGCGCGAACTGGTCGAGCCCTGCCGTCCGGCGTGGGTGGCGTTTGCCGCCGTGTGGGCGGTGCTCCTCATCCTGGACGGCACGAGCCGGCCCGCCGGCGAAACGCGCCGACCGGTCGCGGCGGAAACGGTGGCGGCTGTCACGAGCTGGCTTGAGCAGCGGCGCATGCTGGCGGAGCTGGCGGCGCCCGCAGGTCCGTCATCCGCGCCCGCTCCGGTGGCCGCGCCCGTCCGCGACCATTCACAACTGACACCCGCCTCGGCCCTCATGCGGGACGTGTGCTGAACTCTCAACCTGCCGGCTTTTTTCGCTTCGTCATGAATAGTCTCTCAACCCCATCCCCTTCTTTTTTTCGCCGTGTCTTTAATTGGAAGAACGCCCGCCGGGCGCTTCTCTGCGCCATTGGATTGGTCACGTTGATCACGGCGATTTTTGTGGTGGAAGGCTGGCGCGGCCGGCGCGCGTGGGCCGGAGTGGTGGAGCTGGCGCGTAGTCGTGGCGAAGTGCTCACGATGACGGAGATCGTGCCCCCGGCGGTGCCGGCGGACGAAAATTTTGCGACGACTCCGTTGGTCGCCGCGTTGTTCAGCACCGACGAAAAAACCGCCAAGGCGGCCGCGGACCGCTGGATCCTTCCGCGTCCGGCCGATGGAAAACCGGAACCCGGCTTTACTCCGCCCAAGGATCCGGGACTCAGCGTGCTGGACGCCTGGCGCGCCTATCTCGGCACAGACGATCTGCTGGTTTATCTTGAGCGGTATGCGGCCGACGTTGACGAAATTTCCGCGGCCACCCTGCGCCCTTATGCGCGCTTCCCCATCCGGTATGAGGACGGATTCAAGGCGGCGATCCCGCACATCGGGCCCTTGCAAAAAATTTCCCGGATCATGCGTTTGAGGGCGGAGGCCCGGCTCGAGCGGGGACAGGCCGCCGGCGCGGCGGCGGATATCGCCGCGATGCTGCGCCTCGCCAGGAAGATCAACGAGGATCCCACGCTCATCAGCCAGCTCATGGCCCGGGCCATCGCCGTTCAGGCCGTTCAAATCGCGGGTGCGGGACTGGCGAAAGACGTGTGGGCGGAGTCCGATCTCGCCTTGATCGAGACGAGCCTGGCCCAGCTGGACTTGGCGGGCTTTGGCTGGCGTTCCTTCCGCGGAGAGCTGGCTGGGGTATCGACGATATTTCTGCAATTGATCGCCGAACCCGATGTGCTGGTCGCCTCGCTGTCGATGACCTCGGCGTCCGGCGGGTCCGCGTCCCCCGGCGCAGCCGCCCGGCTGGTTTCCCAATGCGTTCCTTCGGGGTGGGTTTATCAGAACGCGGCGGTGGTCGCTCATTTTTATCTGGATGATGTTTTGCCCGCCTATGACGCGAAGACACGGCGCGTCGATTTCGCGCGGATCAAAGCCGTGGATGAACAGGTGCAGTTGAAGCGCGGCCTCAATCCGTATCGGGTGCTGGCGCACATCATCATGCCGGCGATGCACAGCCTGGGCGCCAATTTCGCGTCCGGGCAAACCCAACTCGATTTTGCCCGCACCGCGATCGAGCTGACGCGCTGGAAACGTGCGCACGGCGCCTATCCGGAATCGTTGTCGCAACTGCCCGCCGCGGTCGCCGGTTTGCACGACTTCGCGACGGGCGAGCCTTTCCGCTACCGGCGCAATGACGCCGGCACTTATCTCCTCTACGCCACGGGCGCCGACGGAGTGGACGATGGCGGCACGCCGGCCAAGGGCGGCGGCTCCAGCGCCAACGCGGCGAAAGGCGACTGGGTGTGGCTGCCGCGTTGAGCAGTCGATTCACCTTAGGCTGCGGGTCGGGTGCCCGTTCTGAGTCTTGCGCGCATATTCAAGCGGTTGCGGGCGGCCGCAGTTGCTTTGAGGAAGGTTTGGGGGTGAGCTGGCGGCGATGAAAACCTCACATGCGTTTCGAGTGGCGTTGATGGCAATGGTCGCGGCCGGTGTGACCGGCGGTGCACGGGCTGAATCGGCGGGCGGCGTGGTTGCGGCCACTCCGGTGTCCGAGCCGGTTCCGGCGTTGAAGCTCCCTGATTTCAAAACGGCATCGGTGGCCGATCTCTCGGCCCTGGCTTCGCAGGCGTTGTCCGGCCTCGGGCAGGTGGCGGGTTCCGCGCCCGGGCTGCTTGAGAAAGTGAACGCGGTGAAATCCGCCTTGGGCGCGGGGCAGGCTTCGCAGGCCTTGACGGCGCTGGCCGGGCTGGGCGCGGCTGCGAAGAACATTCCCGGGGCTGCGGCCCTCGCGGATACCGCCACGCAAGTGGTGAGCGCGTGGGCGCTCAAGCAGGGGTTTGACGCGGCGAAGATTTCCGGAGTGCTGGGCGCGCTGCAGAAGAAGGATCTTTCGGCGCTGACCTCGAAGGCGACCGGTTTGCTGAGCAAGGGCGAGGTCACCGCCGACCAGCAGGGCCTGCTCAAAGGCGTGCTCAACGCCTACGGAATCGACGCATCGAAGGCGGCGGGTGCCGCCGGTGCGTTGAAAGGAATTTTCGGAAACTGAGCCGGTTGATTTAATTAAGCGAGCCACTCTCCCGATGACCAAACTACCTCTTGGGTTGGCGGCGTTGATGGCGGCGGCGTTGGCACTGGAAGGCTGTGCGTCGAAACCGGCGGCGGTTGTGGTGCCGCCGCCGGCTTCGGATTTTCCGGTGAAGCCTGCGGAGG
>DATHXF010000118.1:0-12579 GCA_035459785.1 Rariglobus sp.
ACATATCCATAAACCTCGTCGGAGCCGACGGTCGATCCATGGCTTTCTATCGCGCTTCTTGCTTCCGCTATGCCGGCAACGATTTCCGTAATAGAGGTTTTAACGAATTCTTGTAGGTTCATTGGATATTTTTGCCGAACGCTTTAGGTCAGACGCGACCGTGGCTGGCGCGACGGGTGCGAAGCAGCCGGCGTGACAGCCATGGTCGTTGTCTGTGGCGCCTGGTTCGGCGTCTTTTTCTTTCTGGCCTGTTTGAGTCCTACGCGCTCCGCACGCCATTTCTTCTGCTGCGTAATATGATCGCCAAGATTCCGAACACCCCAGTCTTCGATCTTTTTTTGCTTCAGTGATAATAGCTTCGGGGACGAATCCACGTCTTCTTCTTTGGATCGTAATATATCGCTCACAGCTTTTCGAATACTCCGGACTGCTTTCCGTTTTTTCAGGGGCTTAGCCTTCCGCCACGCCTTTTGATTCTCGCCACTGCGATTCACGTGATCGCGTGCATAGCTAAGCTTCTTTTTTTCCTGTGGTGTTAGCATACGATTCCGTTTTGCCGAACGCTTTAGATCAGACATGACCGCAGCTGGCGCGGGGCGTGCGCAGCACGACACGTGACAGCTGTGGTCATTGTCTGTAACGCTTGGTTGGGCGGTATGGTTTTCATTTCTGTGTGGTCGTCCACTTGTCTAAAGCTTCTAAATTCTTCTTGGCCAAAGCAGATTCTCTTTCATCTCTGTGGTCGTCTTCGTCTCGATAAAATAAGCCGATGCTTCGTCCGCCGCCGTAGCCTAAAAGATGATTTTTGTATATGGAAAACCATTGAACTGTATTCCATGGTGTAGAGCGAACTGAATACATCCAGCGCTCATCACCTTCCTTGTATTTCAGGACATGGTCTGGAGTGCCTAATAATGATCGAATTTCATCAACCGAGTGAAATGAATGCTCAGTCAGTAGGTCATATCGACGCTCACGATTTTCTATCGTCAGCAACCAAGCGCCGAGTAATGCAACGGCTGAAGCCAGCAGATAAATCTTCTTCTTTCTGAAATAGATACCGCAGAGCGCGGCGATTGCCGCGAGTGGCACGCCGGTAAAATAGAAGATGTCGATAAGCTGATTCATTTTTTGCCCAACGCTTTAGGTCAGACGCGATCTGCGCTGGCGCGGAATGTGCGGCTCGGAGCACATTCCGTGACAGTGCAGATCGTTGTCTGTGGCGCCTGGTTCGGCTTCGTTTTTATTTCAGGGCTCACGGATTTAAAATTGATATAACGTAGCCTATAATTCTTTCCGTCTTTTTTTGGCAGGCATAGGCGCATACAATCGCCGTAATAATCGAAAAAATCGATATCGCGATGATGGCTTCTTTTATTTCAAACGCCCAGCACGCAAGAAGGCCAATAAAGACACCAAACAACGCTCCGATAATGAGCGAAGGAATACGGCTTTGTGTGGTCTTCGTGGTCATGATTTTGCCGAACGCTTTAGATCAGACATGCGGTTTGCTGGCGCGACGGGTGCGAAGCAGCCGGCGTGACAGCAAACTGCATTGTCTGTAACGACTGGTTCGGCTCTGTGGTTTGTTTCATTCGCCGTTCGTATCCTTGAAGTCTTTGATAGTTCGGCGGCTCGTTCGATAAAAAAGCCAAAATAATATCAGTAAAAATACAAAAGCTATAAGTGGCTCCGAGTCTTTCCCGATATGTTCGTGATAGGGTTTTGAAAGCGTAGCGATAATGCCAATGAGGAAGAGAATGCCGATTGCGGTTCCGGTGCTACGTAAAGCTACTCTGAACGCTATTTTTGTCTCACTCATATTTTGCCGAACGATTCAGATCAGACACGACACGCGCTGGCGCGACGGGTGCGAAGCAGCCGGCGTGACAGTGCGGGTCGTTGTCTGTAACGCCTGGTTCGGCGTCTTTTTTTGTGTCATATAGACTATCGTTTCCGGATTGATAGAAGCCGCGATCCCACACGTGACGAAGGGAAGCAGGATACACCCAATCATACATAAAACTTCCGCCCCCTTCTTCTGTAGCGCTACGACAATCACCATGACGAGCGAGGCAGGGATCGTGATAAGAAGCCCGGCGAGGCCTAAAATCTGCACTGCAATCAATGGACTATGAATGTAGTCGCTCGAAGTAATTCCGCTTTTATGGGCGAATGCTGCAGCGACGATAACCAACGCAGACGCAATCAGACTGGATGCATAAACTTTGGCGAAGTGTCTCATTTTTTTGCCGAACGTTGTTTAGCTGGAAAAAAGTTGGCCTATCCCGGAACGAAGGGGGGAGACTGGAAAAATGGAAGTGATTTTTGGCATATTATTTGCCTTTGCCGGATGGTTCCGCGCTGTAATTCGTGTAGCCGTTATCTCAGTTGAATCGTGCTTCCGCCGAAGGCGGAGGACTGGCGGCACATCATCGGTGCGAAAAAGAATAGGAAGAGGAGGAGGCCGACCACGGCCATGATCATCTGGAATGATACGTAGCGGTTGGCGGCTTCGCCGAGGGTGTCTTTGGATCCGCCGAAGCCTTTTATACGGCGGAGCGTGTCGAGGGTGTCGGCCGACACGGAGTCGTCGTTCGGCGAACCGAGGAGCTTGGCCTTGGCTTGTTGGAATTCGGTTTCGGTGAGGGCTCCGCTCTGGCGCAGCGCGGCCAGTTTGGTGAGTTCGTCGGTGAGGCTCATAACGACTTTTGCCCACTAAACACACGAAATGCAGGAAAGTCGGAGGGTGGGGGCGTGACCCGGAGTTTTGTCCACGGAATACACGGAAGAATCAGGATTGCCGACCGGGGTTCGCTGACGTGCGGGGCGTGCATAGATGCAACTAGGTCAAATATTTGGCATCTGACAATTTATTAGGCCGTGGTTACGCAATAACCCAGCCCATCGCTGGCGCACTGCGTGTGAAGTGAGAAAAGGCGCTGGGCCGGCGTTGTCCTCGGCGGCACGGGCCGCTGGCCCGCCTCCGCCTCGGTCGCCTTGGCCGAACGTCTTTTCTCACTCACGCTGGACCGGTTTATTTCGTAACCACGGCCTTGCCTTGTAAATGGCTTCGCCGACGCGGTTTTTCTGAGGCGGGCGAAGGACATGGCCGCAAAAAGGCGCAGAAGACGTAAAAGGGGAGGTCGGTTTGAACCGTGAATGCTCGCGAAGCGGGTGCTAAAGTCGGAGAAGTCGAATCTTGTCCGTATGAAGTGTCTAGCGAATGAACTCTGCACTGGGGATGCCGGTGTCGAGTGTCGCGAGCTTTGCGTGGTGGCGAAGAGCCAGGGCGAGCAGGTGTCCGTCGGTAATATCGGCGGACTTGGTGACGTAGGCAGGAAGTGTGTCGAAGCCGAGATCGTCATTCAGCCGGGAAAAGCGGGGCGATGAAAGAAGGCCGGCGAGCACGGTTTTTGCCTCGGACAAGTTGGCTGCCAGCCTCGTATTTATCGAGATGCGCAGGAAGCCGACTTCGGTAATGGATCAAGTCGCGAAGCTGTCAGTGGCTGGTTGAGCGGCGAACCACAGTCGCACTTTGGAATGGTCGGGGTGGGCGGCATGCCCAAGTGCCAGCAGGACATTGACGTCCAGCAGGTGCTTCATAGCACGTCAGCCAAGGCGCGTTGCAGAACGGTGCGGGAAATAGGTTTTTGGCCGGGCTTGAGCGGATTGACCAACAAGCCGGTGAGCGGGTCACGCACCAATCCGTTAAATGTGCGGGCAGGGGTGGGGCGCTTCACGACAGCGGATTTTTTCACCACGGTTTTCTTAGACTTGGTGAGCGTAGGCATACGACAAACGCTGCTGGATTCGTGCCGTGAGGCAAGTGTGGGGTGGATCTTAGCTCTGAAGATTCAGACGGCGCTCGGAGATCGCCGTCCACCCTCGTCGAGCACGCCCGATACGGGCGTGGCTACACGGGGACTTCAGTAGCCCATTCCGTGCAGGGCGCGGCAGGCGAGGTAGCCGAGGAGGCCGGTGATGGGGAGGGTGAGGACCCACGCCCAGACGATGCGGGAGACGACGCCCCATTTGACGGCGCTCAGGCGTTTGGTGGCACCCACACCCATGATCGACGTCGAGATGACGTGGGTCGTGGAGAGCGGAATGCCGATGTGCGAGGCGACGCCGATGATGGCGGCCGCCGTGGTCTCGGCGGCGAAGCCGTGGACGGGCTGCAGTTTCACCATCTTGTGGCCCATCGTCTTGATGATACGCCAGCCACCGCCCGCCGTGCCCGCGGCCATCACGAGGGCGCAGGTGAGCATGACCCAGCGGTGCACCTCGAACTCGGGCGTGCGGAGGAAGCTCATCCACTCGGGGATGTCGTTGAACGCGCCGGCTTGCGTGCCGGTGAAGAGGGCAAGGGCGATGATGCCCATGGTCTTTTGCGCGTCGTTGGAGCCGTGGGAGAATCCCATCCAGGCGGCGCTGAACAGCTGAAGCTTGCCGAAATACTTGTTAACGAAGTGGGGGGTGGCGCGTTTGAGGAGCGCGTAGAGGAGCAACATGAACAGCGCCGCGCCGATGAAGCCGACGAGCGGCGAGACCAGCATCGGCATGACGATCTTGGGCCAGAGGCCGGAGGGCTTGCCTTTCACGACCTCGGCCCAGTGGAGCACGCTCCAGTTGCCCTGCGCGGTGGCGAGGGCGGCGCCGCAGAGTCCGCCGACGAGCGCGTGGCTGGAGCTGGAGGGCAGGCCGAGCCACCAGGTGAACAGGCCCCAGATGATCGCGCTAATGAGGGCGGCCAGCACCGTGGACATGGTGATGGCATTGGCGTCCACCAAGCCGCTGCCGATGGTCTTCGCGACGGCGGTGCCCATGAGGGCGCCGAAGAGGTTGAAGAACGCGGCCATCATGATGGCCTGGCGCGGGGTGAGCACCTTGGTCGAGACGACCGTGGCGATGGCGTTGGCGGCGTCGTGGAAGCCGTTGATGTATTCGAACACCAATGCCGCGAACAGAACGATCAGGAAAAGCGTCATGGGACGGACGGGCGGACGCTTACGAGTATTTCAAAACGATCTGGAAAACGACGGCGCCGGCGTCGCGGCAGCGGTCCACGGCCTTCTCCATCATCTCGAAGAGCTCCTGGAGAATCATCGTCTCCTTGGCGTCATACGGGCCGTTATAGAGATCTTTGATGAGGCCGAGCATGACCTTGTCGGCCTCGCCCTCGGCGTGTTGCAGGCGTTCGTTGGCCTCTTGCACGGGGCCGAGCTGCGCGCCCTTGCGGAGTTGTTTGACCATGAACACGACGGCATCGGCGGCCTGGCCGAGGAGGGCGGCCTGACGCTGGAAACCCTCGACGGGGACGCGGCCAGGGTAGATGGAGAGGCGTTCGACGATTTTCTCGACGATCTTGGGGATGCGGTAGAGGGCGTTGGAAAGGGCCTCGATGTCCTCGCGTTCGAGCGGGGTGACGAAGGTTTTGCAGAGTTCCTCGGTGATCTGCTGGGTGATGCGCTTGTCCTTGCGGCGGCTCTGGATGAACTCGTCGAGGTCGTTGGCGGAGGTGAACGACTGGCTGCGTTTGAGGTAGCTGGTCAGCAGCTTGGTGCTGGTGAGCGCTTCTTCTGCGCTGGCTTCAAGAAGGTCGTAGAACTTCTCGTCTTTACCGAAGAGTTTTTTGAGCGAAAGCATGGCTGCTCTCGGGGTAGCAGTCCTGTAACGTTTGTAAACAACCGGTTTCGAGATGTGAGTTTAAAATACGAATCGGAGGGATGGCCGCAAAGAGTCACAAAAATTCAAAACGCGAATGAGTCGTGAGAGGCGCCTATAGGCGCGCGGGAGAGCAACGTCGGCAGGATCGGCGATTTTTGAGCCTTCTTGCGGCCAACCTTCTGGCTGAATCAAAAAGAGCTGTTCAAATAAAGTCGTAGCCGTTTTGGGGTGGACGGCGATAAGAGCCCTGTCGCTTCGCTCGGTAACCGAGCGCCGTCAGAAACCATCAGCCCGCTGACCGCGCCCGGAGGTCACGGTCCACCTCGGCACTGTTGAAACAGCTAGGCTTAGGTTTTGCCGCGCAAACGCGACCAGGTTGCGCCGATGCGTTCGTAAATGGCCTTGGTGCTGCGTTCGAGTCCGCCGAGATTCCAGGAGATCCAGTCGGTGAAGCGTAATTTGGGCGGGCGGGCGGAGAAGTCGGACGGGCAGGCGACCGGATCGAAACCGGCGCGACGGCACAGGGCCACGGAACGCGGCATGTGCCAGGCGGAGGTGACGAGGGCGACGGGAGCGCTTTGGCTGATGGCGTGGATTGCGACGGCTTCTTGTTCGGTGTCGCGCGGGTCGGAGATTTCGATGATGCGGTCGCGGGGGATGCCGAGCGACACGGCGACCTCGGCATACAGGTGGGCGTGGGTCGGGCCGGGTTCATCGGGATCGCCGGGACCGGTGACGATGAGCGTGGCGTTGGGCAGGGCGCGGGCGATGCGCACGCCTTCGACGATGCGCGAGAGGGCGGAGGTGCTGAGCTGGTTGTTGGCCGACCAGGCGGCGACGGGCGTGTGTCCGCCGCCGAGGACGACGATGTAGCGGCAACGGGCGAGATCGGCGGGCGGAGGCGTGGCGGGGGCGAAGGCGGGTTGGGCGGGGAATTGGTTTTCGAGTCCGCGCACGAGCCAGGTGCCGACGCCGACGTTGCTGCAGGCGAGCAACCAGAGTCCGCCGGTGATCACGCAGGTGCGGGCGGTGCGCTGGAAGCGGGAGAAGCGCCAGAGCAGCGCGCCGGCGATGATGAGCGCGAGCGAGAACGGCAGCGGCATGAGCCAGAAGCCGACGACTTTTTTGAGCCAGAATGCCATGGGGGCGGCTTGGAAGTAGTGAGTAGCGAGTAGCCGGAAGGCGGAGGGCGGCGGGTTAACCACGGATTACACGGATTAACAGGGGTGTCTGCGTGGGCTCACAGATCGAAACCGAGGTGGGTGGCGAGGGCGTGGTGGCGGATGCCGTAGAAGGCGGCGAAGGCGCGGATGCGGGCGGCGAGGGCGGTGTCGGCTCCGCGGGCGTGGCCGGTCTTGATCGCGGTGATCATGATGTTTTTCGCGGTGTGCTCGGTGGAGATGAACTCGAACACTTTCGTTTTAAAACCGGCCCACTCGAGGAGCATGGCGCGGAGGGCGTCGGTCACGAATTCGGCCTGGCGTTCTTGGAAAATGCCGTGGCGAAGGGCGTCGGCGAGGACGGCGGGCGCGGTGAGTTGGGCGCGAAGTTCTTTCTGGCAGCAGGGCGAGACGACGAGGAGGCGGGCGCCGGCGGCGAGGCCTTTGGCGAGGGCGTCGTCGGTCGCGGTATCGCAGGCATGGAGGGCGACGAGCACGTCGAGATCGGCGAGCGCAGTGGACGCGATGTCACCGGCGGCGAAGCGGAGGTTGGGCAGCGGGTGCGCGGGATGGCGCGCGAGGTCGTTGCAGAGTTGGACGAGCTCGGGACGGAATTCGATGCCGGTGACTTCGGCGCGCGGGCCGAGGTGCGCGGCGAGGGCGAAGGTGAGGTAGCCTTTGCCGCAGCCCATGTCGGCTATCTTGATGAGCTGAGAGCTGGGAGCTGAGAGCTGAGAGCCCAGATCGGAAGCTGGGAGCAGTTCGGATTCGGAGAGGAGTTGAGAGAGGAGTTCGGTGAACTTTTGGATCTGGCGGAATTTGTGCGCCATGCCTTCGCGGGGGAGGCCGCGGTCGTTGGTCACGCCGAGGGCGCGGAGCCAGGGGGCGTCGCCGGGGATGAGGTGGGCTTTGTCGCGGTCGTGTTTTTCCGCGACGGGCATCGGGGCGGTGGACGCGGTCTTCACCGAGAGACGGGCGGTGCCGTCGGCGCGGGTTTCGAGCTGGGCGTTTTGCGCGGGGGTGAAAAGATGCGCGTCAAGGAAGTCGGCGCCGAGGAGCGGCTCGATCAGCGCGAGGGCGTCGGCGGGCGGGAGGTTTTTAGTGATGTCGCGCGTGGCGTGGCGCCAGAGGAGCGAGAGGTGCGGGCCGGCTTTCAGCGTGACGGGGCGCACGAAGAGGTTGTTCAGCGTGGTGTCGGTGCCGCGGTGTTTGCCCAGCGTGAGCTTCACGAGCGTGCCGTCGTGGACTGCGGAGGTCAGGAGGGCGATGAAGCGGGTGCGGGCGTCGGGTGCGGACATGAGGGAGTAGTGAAAAACGCGACGAATGTCGGGTCGGCTGGTGCGGGCCGGACGGTCGCGATGCTCACTGAGTGGGTGATGAGGGAAGGAAAGACAAACCTCGCGTCAGGGAAAGCGAAGCCGTGGGCGAAGCGCTCGGGAGGATCGCCATATGTTACGAACGAAGGAGGCCAAGGTCGGGGGGAGGCATCCTAGGCGTTCCTTTGGTTTTGAGATTCAACGCCGGTTTCTCGACAAGAAACCAACTGAGACATGCAAAGAGCGCCGTAAGCGTGATCCCAATAAAAAAATATAAGGGGAATCCATGCCTGTTGAGACCACTCGCGGACACGAGGTGCAAAATGGGGAAGTGCAAAACATAAATCCCGTATGACAGGTCGGCCGGAAGACTAATCCGGCACGAATAGGCAGCATGAATCAATGCCAAGGGAAGCACAAGCGGCGCGAATAACGACCATCCGCCAAATTTTAGCAGCGCTGCGACCACCATCCACCACAGAAGGGCCTGCCGGCCACCAAGGTTCAGCTCGTCTTTATATAAATAACCCGCAGCTCCAACAAGGAACGCCGTGATATAGGGAGCCCATTTCGTAAGAGACAGGATGGTCGGAACCAGATTGTCCCGGGACGGGGCAATCACCAAGGTAATGTGACAGACAAGCACTACGAACAAGAATAACACCAGATTGGCGCGCGCCAGCCGCAGGGTTCCGGCGAGGCCGAACACGAGAACAACCCCGTAACAAAGCAGCTCGGGGAACAGCGACCATAACGAGCCGTTTATCGATCCTTCATAGGGCAATCCCGACAATACGTTTCCGACGTGCCATTCGTGGACTTTTACGAACGCATTCCTGACCACGAATCTCGTTGCGTCGGCGGCATGCCAGCCTCCGCTCGAGGCATTCAGGTATGATATGATCGGGGCAAAGAAGAAGCCGGTGAGTATGAGTGCCAGCAGCAGGCCGGGGATTATTCTAAGCAACCGAGCTTTAACGAATAATTTCCAGGTTTCCTGCGTGATGAAGCTTCGTGTGACAAGGAAGCCGCTGATGCCAAAGAAACCAAGAACAGCGAAGCTGCCCGCGCTGGTTTGGTGTCGAACGAGCCTTGAGAAGCCTTCGTCCCCGAAACCGCCAAGAAGATGGGCGTGGGTGTAGACGACCAGAACGGCCAGAACGAGACGCAGCACGTCAAACGCATTGGAGTGCTTCTGGCGCATGGTTTGCGGACTCAGGGAAGATATTCGGTGGTCATCGCCTGATCGACGGTGACTTTCGCTTTGGGGAGGATCGCGAGTTCTTCGAGCTGGTTGATCTGGGTTTGGAAACGTTCGCGGGTGATGCGGCCGATGTTGGCGGGGCCGCCGTTGACGCCGCGTCCGATGACGAGTTTTTCGTCGATGATCATCTTGCGCGAGAAGAGCATGAACTCGTCGGTGTTGTTGGCGTTGGCCTTCTTCATGAGCTCGTGGGCGGGCGTCGGGTCGTTGGTGATGTAGTCGGCCCAGCCCTTGATGTAGGCGGCGATGAAGGCGCGGGTTTCGGCGGGATGGGCGGCGGCCCAGGCTTTGTTGGCGACGACGACGGCGTAGGCATCGAAGCCGGCGTCCCACGCGTAGAGGAAGCGGGGCATTTCGCCGCCGGCCTTGATGATGTGGTAAGGCTCGGCGATGTAGTAGCCCTGCTGGATGAGCTCCTTGTTGGCGACGAAGTTGGCGACGGAGTAGTTTTGGGGAATGAGGTTAAACTCGATGCCGTATTTTTTCTTCACGTAGGGGAGAAACGCCCATTCGGCGCGGGCCATGACGGTCTTGCCGTTGAGATCGGCGAAGTCTTTCACGGGGTTGCCTTGGTGAAGCATGAGGACGGACGGGTCGTTTTGGAAAACGGCGGCGATCTGCGTGACGGGGATGTCCTGGGCGATGGCGAGGAGGGTGTTGGTGCTGTCGCCCTGGCCGAACTGGGCCTGGCCGGTGGCGACCTTTTGCATGACGAACGCGTTGGGTCCGCCGGGGATGATTTCGACGTCGAGGCCGGCGTCTTTGAAATAACCTTTGGCGGCGGCTTGGTAGAAACCGCCATGCTCGGGCTCGGCGACCCAGTCGAGCTGGACGACGATCTTGGTCGGGGCTTTGGTCAATTTGGCTTCGCCTGAAACTGCGACCTTATCGCAGGAGGTGAGGAGAAGACAGGCGGTGAAGGCGGCGAGCAGACGGGTGAGGTGGGTGCGGGCGTTCATGTGAGAAAGTCGGAAGTAAGGAATGCGGAGACGGATTTTATGTGGAAATCAGGAAATCAGGAAACGATCCGGGGACACGAGGGCGGGGAGGAGACTTAGGTGGATGCGGTTTCGAGAGAGCGGTAGGCGTCGGTGAGGCTGAGTGTGACGGGGCCGATCGCAAGGGGGCGGTCGTCGATTTGGGTGACGGGCATGACGCCGAGCAAGGCGTTGGTGACGAAAATTTCGGAGGCGTGGCGCAGGTCGTCGTGGGTGAGGAGCGATTCGCGGGCGCGGGTCGGGCTGAGGAGCGCGAGGACTTGGGCTCGGGCGATGCCGGGGAGCGGTCCGCTGGCGAGCGAAGGCGTGTGGGCGATGCCGTCGCGGACGATGAAAACGTTGGTGGTCGCGCCTTCGATGACGATGCCGGCGGGAGTCAGGAAGAGCGGTTCGTCGAAACCGGCGGCGAGGGCGGCGCGCTTGGCGCGGATGTTGGCGAGGTAGTTGATGGTCTTGTGGGCAGAGAGCGCACCGGTGCGTTCGCCGGTGAAGACGGTCTGGAGGCGGAAGCCACGGGTGTAGGTTTCGGACGGATACGCGTTGGCTTTGGTGCTGATGAGTTCGCCGGTGGTCGCGGAGTCTTGGGCGAAGAGGACGATCTTGGCGGAGCCGTCGGTCAGGGCGTTGGCGGCGATGACGCGGGCGAGGCGTTCGTGGAGGGTGTCGAGGGAGACGGCGTAGGACAGGTCGAGGGCGCGGGCGCTGGCGGTGAGGCGGGCGTGGTGGTGCGCGAGAAAGGCGGGGCGGCCCGAAGTGATTTTGACGGTTTCGAAGACGCCGTGGCCGTAGAGGAATCCTTCGCTCGTGGCGGGGATGTGCGCGGCTGAGGTGGGGAGGAGGACGTTGTCGAGGAGGACGTGGGCGCTCATGGTGTTTCAGGAGTTGCTGGTGAGAGCTTCGTGCATGGCGCGGCCTTTATCGAGGGTTTCCTGGTATTCGGCGGCGGGGTCGGAGTCCCAGACGATGCCTCCGCCGACGTGGTAGTAGGCGCGGTTGGCGACGCAAGTGATCGTTCGGATGGCGATGTTGAGGTCGGCGTTGCCGTCGAAGCCGATGTAGCCGATGGCGCCGGTGTAGATGTGGCGGCGGTGGGGTTCGAGTTCGTCGATGATCTGCATCGAACGGATTTTGGGGGCGCCGGTGATGGAGCCGCCGGGGAAGGACGCGCGCACGCAGTCGATGATGTCGAGGCCGGCGCGGAGTTGTCCGGAGACGTTGGCCACGAGGTGGTGGACGGTCGGGTGGGACTCGAGCTGCCAGAGTTTGTCCACGCGGACGGTGCCGTAGTCGCAGACGCGGCCGAGGTCGTTACGCTCGAGGTCCACGATCATGAGGAGTTCGGCGCGGTCTTTTTCGCTGGAGAGAAGTTCGGCGGCGAGCGCGGCGTCGGTGGTCGGGTCGGGGGAACGCGGCCGGGTGCCTTTGATGGGACGGGTTTCAACGCGGCGGTCGCGGAGGGTGAGGAAACGCTCGGGGGAACTGCTGATGAGTTGGACAGGACCGACGGAAAGGTAGGCAGCGAAGGGAGCGGGGCTGCGTTCGCGGAGGCGCAAGTAGAGGTCGTAGGGCGCGCAAGGGAGCGGCGTGGAGAAGCGCTGGGTGAGGTTGACCTGATAGACGTCACCGGAGGCGATGTAGGATTTTATGCGGGCGATGGCGGCTTGGTAGGAGTCGGCGGTGAAATTGGAGACGGGCTCAAGGAGCTGAGAGCTGAGAGCCGAGAGCTGAGAGCTTGGCACTGCAGGCTTAGCGACGACGGAGCGAAGGCGGGCGAGGAGGGTGAAGGCGGGAGTGGTGGCGACGGGATTGGCGACGAGCCAAGTGCGATTGGTCGCGTGCTCGTGGGCGATCAGACTGTCGTAGAACGCGAATTCGCAGTCGGGGATTTCGGGGAGGTCGTCGGGTTTCGTGCGCGGGAGTTTTTCGAGCTGCGTGCAGAGTTCGTAGCTGAAGAAACCGACGGCTCCGCCGGTGAAGGGTAGCGCCGAAGGCGCTGAGCTAAGAGCTAAGAGCTGAGAGCTAAGAGTAAGAGTCGGAGATGGGCGGGAGTAGTGGCGAAGGAGGGACTGGAGTTCGGTGAGGTCTTTGGAGCGGAAGATGTGGAAGGGGGCGAAGCCGAGGAAAGACCAGGCGCCGAGGCCGTTGGTGGAGCGTCCGCTGTCGAGGAAGAA
>DATHXF010000119.1:0-69505 GCA_035459785.1 Rariglobus sp.
GCCTGCATGTTGTCCGTCGTGGGCGACGGGGTGAGCTTCATCTGGAAGAACATGGTGACGCCCATGAGCAGCGGCATGATGTTCAGCGGGAGTCCGAAGATGCGCGCCACGGTGTCGGGGGCGGAAAGGTCGTGGGCCCAGAGGAACGACTGGAAGCGCAGCTCGGCGGTGCCCTGCAACATCGTGAAGAAACCGATGAAGAGCGGGATCGTAATGAGAATCGGGATACAGCCGCCGGCGGGGTTCACCTTGTGCTCCTTGAAGAGCTCCATGGTGGCCTGGTTGAGCTTCTGGGGGTTGTCCTTGTATTTCTCGCGGACGGCCTGCATGAGCGGCGAAAGCTTCTGCATGCGCTTGGCCGACTTTGAGGCGGCGAGGGTGAAGGGCAGCGAGATGACTTTGAGGAGGATCGTCATGAGGATGATGGCGACGCCCCAATTGTGGACGAATTCGTTGGTCCACTTCATGAGCTTGTTGAGCGCGGGAGAAACGACGCCGCTCAGGAAAATCTTACCCATGCCGCGGCTGAACTGCATGACGAGGTCTTCGTTATGGCTGAGTTTGGCGAGGCGGCTGTATTCCTTCGGGCCGACGTAGAGTTCGCCGGCGAGGACGGTCGAGCCGGCGGGGGCGAGCGGGGCGAGATCGAAGCGGGCGGCACCGGTGAGGCCGATGCTCGAGTGGGTCGAGCCGGCGAGCGGGGGCAGTTCGATGCGGCGGACGAGGACGCCGACGCCGGGTTTTTCGGGAGTATAGATGCTGGCGAAGAATTGGTTCTTCACGCCGGCCCAGACGGTTTTCTGGGTGAGTTCAAGGGAGGGCAGGTCGGTTTTGTTGCCGATGCCAAAGCCGCTCAGCATGCCGCCGCCCTGGAGGGCGGAGCGGTCGGTGAAGTGGGCGTCTTCGCCGTCGTAGCTGGCGAGGTTGAGGTATTGGCCGGTGTCGTTGTGATCGATGAGGTTCGCGGTGCCGAGATTGACGGCGGCGCGTGGGAGCGCGGTGGTCTGGTCGGTGAGATTGCGGAACGTGGTCTCGTGGCGGATGCGGTAAGGATCGCCGGTGGTGTCGCCGGGGGCGCGGAGCACGTAGCGGCGGGTGACCTCGATGCGATTTTCGACCACGGCGCGGTAAACGACTTCGGTGGCGGTGGCGCTCACCAGCGTGTAGCGGGTGGAAGCGCTCAGGCCGGGGAATTCGTCGAGGGCGAGGATCGGGGCGGCGTGGAGGCGGTTGAAGACAAACGGCTCGGGCTGGCCCTGGACGGCGTTGTATTTCTTGAAAGCGACGTCGCGGATGGCGCCGCCGAAGTCGGTGAGACGCAGCTCAACGTAATCGTTGGAGAGGGTGGTGAGGGTGGCTTCGGCACTGTCGCTGGCGACCGCGGCGAAGGTGGCGTTGGGCACTGCGGGCACTGTGGGAGTGCTGAGAGTCGCGACGGGTGCGGTGGAGCTGGTGGCGGGCACCGGTTGTCCGTCGGCGGTTACCGCCGGAGCGGTGGCCGTGGCGGGCGTGGCGGCGGGCTGTGGCTTCGGCGCCGTGAAGTAAAAGCTGGCGAGGGCGACGAGAAGCAGAAGGACGCCGATGATCGTGTTCTTTTTGTCCATGAATTTGAAAGGGTGCGTGAAACGAAAAACGAAAAAGTGAACTCAGCCGCGGGCGCAGACGGGGCGGTGGGCGCGGCGCGGCGCCGGAACCGGATCGAAGCCGCCCGGGTGCAGCGGCGTGCAACGCAGGAGCCGGCGGGCCGAGAGCCAGACGCCGCGCAGCGCACCGTGAGTGCGGACGGCCTCGGCGGCATAGTGCGAGCACGTTGGATGAAAGCGGCAGGCGCACGCGGGGCCGAAGACGGCGGGGATCGCGGGCGAAAGCGTTTTTTGGTAAACCCAGACCAACGCAAGCAGCGCCCTCGCCGGAAGGCGCAGGACGAACGTGAGTGTGGAAATAGGGTGGGCTGACATCAGGCTTGGGCGGTCGGGAAAATTTTGCGACACGCAGTCACGAATCTTTGTTCGATCTCGCGATACTCAAGCCGATTGAGCGAGCTGCGGGCCACGAGCAGCAAATCGTAGCCGACGGGAACGAGCGTCTGCTGGGCGCGAAACACCTCGCGGAGACGGCGTTTGGCGCGGGCGCGCTGGACGGCGTTGCCCACGGCGGAACGAGAGGCGACTACGCCGACGCGGGACGGAATCGGTGCCGCGTCGATTTTTTTTCCGGACTCAGGCGTGACTGGACGGGATTCCGGGGCGGACGAAGGAATCGGTTCGCCGGTGCCCGCCGCTGCGGTCGGAGCGGGCGCGGCCTGCCGGACATACCAAAGCATAAAGGCGCCGCAATCGTGGCGGCGCCCGGAGGTGCGGACATGCTGGAAATCCAACGCGCGCCGGAGGTGTTGCTCGGCGCGGAAACGCATGTCAGGCAAAGAAATGGAAAGGTCGCGAAGCGACCGCGTCCTTAGACGACGGTCAACCGCTTGCGGCCCTTGCGGCGACGGTTGGCGAGGACCTTGCGGCCGCCAACGGTGGCTTTACGGGCAAAGAAACCGATCTTACGGGCGCGCTTGATGCGGTGCGGGCGGAATGTGGGTTGCATGGCTTTAAATGATTAAGAGGTGACTGAAGTGTCGGAGCGTCCGGCGGCTGTCAAGGCGCGGTTTTGGGTGGTGATATGGTTTTGAAATGAATTTCCAGTTCCCTCTGCCGGCCTGGGGCGGAGGGTGCGCACGAGGAATTGCAGGGCTTCTTCCTTGGATTCTTCGTTCATGGTGTTGTGGCCGAGTTTCGCATCGAGGCGGAAGGTCACGTCGGCACCGGCGGACCGGGCGCGTTTCACGAAATCCTCCACGGGTGCGAATGGGATCACGGTGTCGAGGGCGCCGTGGACGACGAGCAAGGCCGGCAGGCCGGCATGAATGTAGGAGGCAGGACTGGCGCGGCGGGCGAAGGCCGCGTCATAGGCTCCGTCGGGGAAGAATGTCTTGGTGAATTTATCCTCGGGGTTCCAGGCGAACATGCGCTTGGGCCAGGCTCCGCGTTCGCGGTCCAAGTCGAAGGGGGGCGACCAGCAGACGGCCGCTTGAATCGGACCGGCGCCGGTTTCGGCGAAACCCGCGCCGGCGGTGCCGGTGGCGAGCAGAGCGGTAAGGTGTGCACCGGCCGAGTGGCCGATGACGCCGACGCGATTCGGATCGAGGCGATGCTCGGCGGCGTGCCGGCGCAGCCACGCCAACGCGTGTCCGCAATCCTCGATCTGCGCGGGGAACGGCGCGTCGGGAGTCAGTCGGTAGCCGATCGCGGCCAGTGCGAAACCGCGGGGGATAAATGTGAGGGCCAGCTCGGTTCCCTCGGGTTGTCGGCCGCAGCTGTGCCAGCCGCCGCCGTGAATCCAGAGGATCAGGGGAAACGGTCCGGAGCCCGCGGGGACGAAGAGATCAAGCGTCTGAATGGAGTCGGGATGGTGGCCGGCTTGCGCGCCGGGCACGTAGGCTTGATTCAGGAGGATGCGGGTGTCGGGGGACAGAGGGGAGAGGGAGGTTTGCATGCGATACGAAAGGGGGACGGACCGGGACGCATGATGCGCGCCCCGGTCCGTCGTGAACAGGAACGGCGCGGTCTATTGTCCCACGAGGGTGATCTTGTCGGCGGAGAGGACGTAGCCCGAGGAGGCGGAGGCCTTGCCGGAAACGGTCAGGCGGAACGTATGAGTGCCGGCGGAGGAGAACGTGACGGTGCCGAGCGTCGCGGTGAGATAGGGGCCGCCTGAAGACGCATACTGGTCGAGCGTGCCACCGACCGCGGCACCGTCCACTTGGAGCGAGGCCTGGCCGCGGTTGATATTGGTCTTGTAGGCGAGCTGGAGTGTGTAGGTGCCGGCCGGGACACTGGGCAGAGTGAACTGAACCCAATTACCGATGGCGGTGGCGGGGAAGCCGACGCGGGAGCCGCCGCTGGCGGCCGCGTCGGCTTCATTCACGGCGGTGGCACCACTGCTGGTGTAGGCGAGGCTTTCCGCTTCCCAATTGAACGTGGGTGCAGGGGCATTGATCGTGTAGGTGGCGGTGGTCACGGTGCTGTCCGTCATGCCGCTCTTGTAGGCGATGGCCTTCAGCGTGGCGGTGCTGGCGATCGACACGGGGGAAGCGTAGAGGGTGCCCGAGGTGGCGGTCGGCGTGCTGCCATCGGTGGTGTAACGGATGGAGGCCCCGCTCGTCGCGGTGGAGATCGTGACCGATTGCGTGCTGGTGAACGTGCCGCCAGAGGGGCTGAACACGGGGGCGGCGGCGCTGGCGGCCGCCGCGACGAGGGTGATCCTGTCGGCGGAGAGGACGTAGCCCGAGGAGGAGGCGGCTTTGCCGGAAACGGTCAGGCGGAACGTATGAGTGGCCGCGCTGGAGAAGGTGACGGTGCCGAGCGTCGCGGTGAGATAGGGGCCGCCTGACGACGCATACTGATCGAGGGTGCCGCCGACCGCGGTGCCGTCCACTTGGAAGGTGGCCTGGCCGCGGTTGATATTCGACTTGTAGGCGAGCTGGATCGTGTAGGTGCCGGCCGGCACGCTCGGCAGAGAAAACTGCACCCAGTTACCGATGGCGGTGGCGGGGAAACCCACGCGGGAGCCGCCGCTGGCACCGGCGTCGGTCTCGTTCACGGCCGTGGCACCGTTACTGGTGTAGGCGAGGCTCTCGGCTTCCCACGCGGTGCCCGACGAAGTGTTGATCGTATAGGCGGCGATGGTCACGGTGCTGTTGGTCATGCCGCTCTTGTAAGCGATGGCCTTCAGCGTGGCGGTGCTGGCGATCGCAACGGGGGAAGAATAGACGGTGCCCGTGGTGGTCGTCGGCGTGCTGCCGTCGGTGGTGTAGCGAATCGTAGCGCCGCTGGTGGCCGTGGTGAGGGTGACCGATTGCGCGACGGTGTAGGTGCCGCCAGCGGGGCTGAACGATGGGGCGGAAACGGTGCCCGACGAGGCGTTTATCGTGTAGGTGGCAGTGGTTACGGTGCTGTCCGTCATGCCGCTCTTGTAGGCGATGGCCTTTAGCGTGGCGGTGCTGGTGATCGCGACGGGAGAAGAGTAAACGGTGCCGGTGGTGGCGGTCGGCGTGCTGCCGTCGGTGGTGTAGCGGATCGAAGCGCCGCTGGTGGCCGTGGTGAGGGTGACCGACTGTGCGACGGTGTAGGTGCCGCCGCCGGGGCTGAACGAAGGGACGGTAACGGTGCCGGAGCCGGGGCCGGAACCGCTCATGAGTTGAGGCAAGCCCGTCCAGTTGGGAATGGGATTTTGAGAGGCTTTTCCTTCAAGCACCACGGAGGTGGTTACGGCAATGGTGTCCATGTAGCGGCGCCACGGCGGGGTGCTCCACGTGGGCGTCCACACCCGAACCTGATCGAGGCTTCCTTCGGCTTGATTTTCGAGACACAGCTGGGAGACGCCATTGTTCCACGAGCTGATGTTCGTCAGCACGCTGGCCGTGTTGGTGTGGAGGCGGAGGCCCCGGCCCAGGTTGTCGTGCAGCAGGACGTTGGTCGCGACCATGATGGTGTTCAGGTTGTTCCCGATACCGTTGTCGTTATGCCAAAACTCACCGCCGAGAATTTCGACGACGCTGTCGTCATGGGCGGAGAAACCTTCGTCGAGATTCGAGTGACCGGAGACGTTCTCGAAGAGGATGCTTGAGGCGTTGCCGTGGATATTGAAGCCGTCGTTAAGGCTGCCGCTTGCGACGACGTTCCGGTAAACGTGATACGAGTGGTTGTTGATCGCGATGGCGGCGATGCGCTTCGAGATTTCCCATCCCGCGGTGGAGGTGCCGGGGGCGAGTTCAAACGTGACGCCGTCGGCTCGCAGCGAGATCGGGCCTAGAAATGCTCCGGTCGCGGTGGCCTGCAAGATACGGGTCCCTTGGAAGGCGATGACCACGGGCGTCGAGGCAAACGACGCGGGTAGTGTATAAGTCGATACGCCGCCGGAGGTGGTGAAAACCATGGGGTCGAAGCCCGTGACGGTTTCGCCGTTGCCATCAAAGGTGATGGGGGCCGACGCGGTGCCCGATTTGTTGATCTGGACGGCTACCCGATACGGTCCGCTGCCCGCGGCGAGAATGATCGTATCGCCGGGCTGGGTCGCCGCCACGGCTGCGGAAATGGTGGTATAGGGAGCACCGCCGCGTTGATCGACGAGGCGGGTGGCTCCCGGACTGAACAGGGGGAGGAAGGCGGCAGCCAGGACGGCCGCGACGAAACGTTGAGTGGCTTTCATTGGGGTGGGGGTAGAAGCGCGAGCATGGGGTTGGGATTTGCGAAAGCAGTAGCTCTCGCGAAAGGGGTGGAATTCAGGCCGTCGGAGGTGCGGCGGGCTGGCGCGGGGTGTCTACGAGTATGCGGAGCTCGAGGTCGTTGGATCCCGGTCGTGGAGGGAGGATGACGATGAAGGATCGTCCGAACGGCCAGGCTTCACCGCTGCCCTGGTAGAGCAGGCGGCCGCCTGCCTGGGGGTCGTTGATCGCGATGCCCAGGGGATACGTGCCGACCCGTAGTGGATTATCCGATACGACTTCGTAGGGGTGGGAAGGTGAAGCGCCGGGAGGGATCGGGCCCTCGAACGCCGCGACTTTACCGAGCAGGGGAACGCCGGTTGTGTTGAAGAAGCGCACGCTCCGCAGAGGAAAGGCCTTGAGGCTGTCGTCGAGGGCGACGAGCTGGACCGCCGGTGCGGTTCCGGCGGAGGTGCTGAAGACGACGAGGACTTTGGCGGTGGCTTCGGGCCACGCGGTCTCGGCCACGGGGACGTATGTTTTTTGCTTCGTTTCGGGGTCGATGCGTTCGACGCCGAAGACGAGTGGTTTCGGACCTCCCGCGAGCTTGAGGGGTGCGGAACGGCTGTTGGGCAGGAACGCCAGTTTCACGGGCGGTTTGCCGGCCGGGAGAAAATAGAGCTGGTCCCAGAGCGGCGAGTCGGCGGGCGCATACACGGTGAACGACAAGGCGTCGTCTATGGCCGCGGCGGCGGGAGTCTGCGCGGGCAAAGACATTCCGCAGAGAGCGAGGAAGCCGGCGGCGAGGAGCGCTCGGGCGTGTCTGGCAAATAAATCAGCCTGTCGCCAGTGGCCCTGCGGGGAAAACGAGAAACCGCACTGGGCCGGCGTTGCGAAAGGCAGCATGGGCCGTTGGCCCACCTCCGCCTTTCGCGCCTTGGCCGAGCGAGGTTTCTCGTCTCCGCCAGACCGAGTTATTTGCCAGAAACGCCCTAGATATCGGAGGAAGAGAGCCATCGGAAGGAGATGATTTTGAATTTGCGGCCGAAGGGATAGGTGGCGGTCGCGGGAGCGATGACGTCGGCGATGGGCGCGGAGGCGTTGTCGGCGAGATCGGGGAGACGTTGCACGACGGCTTCGCACCAGGCGCGACCCTCGACTGCGCCGGTGACGGGGTTTTGCGAGTCGCCGTAGCTGCGAACGACGAACGTGTCGGAGCGCGCGGTCATGAACGGGGCGATGGCGCCGATCACATCGGACTGCATGAGTGCGCCGGGGGTGAACACTCTGCCGGCGGTGAATATGCCGGGAACCAGGGAGTTGATGTCGGTGGAGGTGGCGTCGGCGATGGCGCGGGTGATCGCACCATCGTTGACGAAATCAGTGAGCGAGAGGTAAGGGCGGCCATGCGCGCGGATCTGGGCGACGATGTGCGTCGCGAGGTCGGTCACCTCCTGGGGAGTGAGCTGGCGGCCGCCGGTGTTGCTCGGCGATTGATTGCGCGCGGTAACACCCACACCGCCGTTGATGAGAGGAGGCCGCGACAGTTGCTGCGCTCCGTGGGGCAGACGGAAAAACACATTCTCCATGGCGATGCCCGCGGTGGTGTTGGCCGAATATTTCCACGCGGTGAACTTGGAGCCGAGGACGGCGCTCCATGCTTCGATCGAAGTCGAGTTGATGTTGAAGGCCCCCGATTGCAGCAGGTAGCGGGCGGAGTTGGCGGAGGAGCGCAGGTCGGTGAGCGGGATGGCCGGGGTGTTGCCCGGATGGTAAACCGTCGCGTAGCGGTTGGGCAGAGGGAGGCCGTTTTCGGGCGTCCAGGTGGTGGCGTAGCGAGGCACGGTGGACACGTGGTATTGATCGAAGACGGCGTTGTCGGCCCCGCCCCAAGTGTTGCCGATGGAGTAAGATTTGGCGCCGATCACCTGGGTCAGCATGGAGAGGGAGGTTATCTCCTGCCGGGGCAGATCATAGTGAACGTAGAAGCCACCGGTGCTGAATGTATTGGCGGTTCCGATACCGCTGCTGTTGTTGCGGGGGTTGCCTGCGTTCCATACGCCCGAGCCGTTGTTATAAAACATCGTCTTCAGAGTCGGCAGGCGCGGGTCGACTATGGCAAAGTTTGGGTTGGGTGCGGGGTTGCCTGTAAAAGCGGCCAGGGCGTCGGCGAACTCGTAGCCGTAGCCGACGATGAAGCCGGTGGGACCGGGGACGGGGCCGCCGGAGTTGGTGGTGCTGCCCGCGTTATACTGGAGGGGCGATCCCGCGAGCAGATGGGGCGCATAGGTGGCGAGCACGTCGCCGTTGACCTTGAGCACGGCGGTGAACGTGGTGGTGGCGGGGTAGGTCAGCGTGACGATGGTCGCGGCGGCATCGACCGGTGCGCCGGGCACGACCGCGTCGAAGAGTGTCACGGTGGCGGCGGGGGTGGGGGTAGGTGCGATTTGTTCCAAGGTGCCCGTCCCGCGAAACACGCGCAGGCGGCCTTCGCGCCAGGGATTCGCCGGGTCGGCGGTGGTGGCGGGGTTGAACGTCGCCGTCAGCGTGGGGAGCGTGACGGTGGTGTTGGGCGTGACGCCATCGGTCCTGACGGTGAAAGGCGGCAGGCCGCTGATTTCCAGAGTGAGTGGAGCGGCCGCGGCGAGGCGAAAATGAGCGGCGTAGGGATTCCAGAGTTCGGCGTCGATCACATAGGCGTAGTGGACCTTGTTGTCGGTGCTGTTCAGGTAGAACTGAACGCGCACGCCGACTTCGGTGAGCACCGGGCCGATGGAATAGGCGGGATAGGTGGTGGCCGCAGGGTTCGATGCGGCGACCGGAGTGTAATAGGCGTCATAGACCCCCGAAGGTGCGCCGGAAAGGGGGAGGCGGGTTTGTTGGAATTTGAGGACGGCGGGGTCGGGCGAAGCGGTGATGTCGGAGAGATCTTTTTTGAGGCGGCCGTTGGGCAGATCCACGAGGACGGCGCTGCTGAGCGGGGTGAGGCTGTAGAATTGGGCCTTCAACTGGGCGGCGGTGGGCGAGTTGGTCATCAGCATCAGCTGCGATGAATGGGTGATCTTGGGGAGACCGGTGAGGCCGTCGGTATCGGGGTTGAACGTGGTGAACACATGTTCGAGCCGCGGACGGCTGAGCTGCATCTGGTCGAGGCGGGAGCGCTTGAGGGGCTCGGCGCTCCAGTTGTCGCCCTGGGCGACGCCGCCGGCAGTGCTGCCGGTGGCGTTGTCGTAGGCGATGGGGTTGGTTGTGAGCAGCGGGTTGACGAGGCTGGTGCTGGCCTTGATACCCTCATCGCCGACCCACCACGCGTAGTTGCCGACCGTGCCGGCGGTAGTCATGCCGGGGACCGAGCCGGCGGGTGCAGTGATTGGCTGTTTGTCGAGGCGGACGCGCTGGGTGTTGGCGGAGACGGAATTGGAGCCGACGAGGAAGACGTAGCCACCAGCGCCATCGACCACGGGCTCGGTGCCGGTGGCGGGATCAAGGACGGTGGCGGGAGTTTTTGAGACGGGGGAATTTTCGTTGCCGCTAACCAGCCATACATCGGGAACGGAGGTGGTGTTGGAGGTTTTCCAAAGGCCGGTGAGATAAGGCTGGATGAGTGCGCCGGCGGACGTGACATCGGCGCGCGCGCTGACGACCTTGTCGGGGCCGGCGAATTTCTGGAGCTGGCCGAGCGCGAGGTTGAGCGCCATGAGGGCGTTGGCGCGGGCACCGGCCAGCTTCTGGCCGTTACCGGCGACCTGCGTTTCCACTCGAGTCAGCGAGGCGAGCGACACCAGCAGCAGCACCAGAAACGCGAGCAGCGTGATGGTGATGAGCAGGGCGAAGCCGTGTTTCCGCTGGAGAGGCTTCATGGGCCCAGTTTTTTTTGGGCGGTGAGTTTCACGGACAACGCGCGGCCGGTGAGTTGGGTGCGCGCGGATTTCAGCGGAAGCGACTGACGGCGACCTTTGTGCACGAGGACGACGTGTTTGAAGTTGTCGTGGAGCACGACCTGCACGGAGAGCGGGCGGAAGCCGGCGAGGTAGTCGGCCACCGTGAGAACCAGCGTGCCGGCTTCGACGGTTGCGGTGAATGTGACAGTGGTGCGCTTGCCTTTCCGATAGGCGAAGCTGAGGCCGTCATCGAACGCGTAAGAGGCGGTGGCGGACGCGGAGCTGTCGAGGCGCAGGAAGCAGTGGAGCTCGATTTTTCCGAGGTCGTTTTTCTGCGTGGTGCGTTCGCCGGACTGCATGGGGACGAGCGCGCCTTCGCGGATGTAGAGCGGAGTTTCGGCTGCACCGGCGGTGATCTCATGGGTGCGGCTGCCGTCGAGCCAGCGTCCGTCCTGCGCGGAAAACCAGCGGTGGACGCCCGGAAGGACGACTTTGCGCGTGCGGGAGTTTTCCTCGACGACGGGAGCCTGCAGGATGTCGCGGCCGATCATGAACTCGTCGGCGATGTCGCCCAAGGGAAGCTTCGGCGTGTCGGCGTAGTTGTAGAAAAGCGGGCGGAGGATGGCTTCGCCGGTCTGCTCCTGGGCGATGAAGTTCTGGTAGAGATACGGGAGCAGCTTGTAGCGCAGCCGGATGTAATGGCTGATGATTTTGAGGGCGGGCGCGCCCAAGGCCCAGGGCTCCTGCTGGCGGGAGTTGAGCATCGAGTGGTTGCGCAGAAACGGAAACAGGAACCCGGCCTTATACCAGGCGATGGCGAGGGAGGGATTCGTGTCGTCGCCGAAGCCGCAGACGTCGGGGCCGTTGAACGGCTGGCCGGACAGCGCGAGGCCGAGGCTGAGCGGGATGGTGGTGCGCAGGTGGTGCCAGTTGGCGACGTTGTCGCCGGTCCAGACGGCGGTGTATTTTGAACTGGATACGAACGCGCTGCGGGCGAGGAGGAAAGGACGTTCGTCGGGGCGGGCGGCGAGGAAGCCTTCGTGCGAGGCCTTGGCCATGCCGAGAGCGTATTGGTTGTGGTAGCTCTCGTGCGGTTGGCGGCCGTGATCGAAGAGCATGTCGTCGAGCTCGACGGCGCCGACGGACGGATCGTTCATGTCGAGCCAGGCGCCGGCGACACCAGTCTCGGCAAAAGCCTTCACGTAACCGGCCCACCACTGGCGGGCCTCGGGCAGGCTGAAATCGGGGAAGTAGGTTTTGCCGGGCCACACAAAGCCGACGTAGGGCCGGCCGGCTGGATTGAGGCAGAAGATGCCCTGCTTGAGTCCGTCGTCGCAGGCGAGGTAGCCGGCCTCGACCTTTACGCCGGGGTCGAGGATGGGGATGACGCGGCGGCCTTTTTTGGCGAGGGCGGCGAGGGATTTTCGGAGCTGCGCCGCGTCGCCCCAGTGCTTGGCGTCAAACGTGAAGACTTTGTAGCGGTCCATGTAGTCGATGTCCAACCACAGGCCGTCGGTGGGGATTTTGTGCTCGGTGAACTTGCGGTCGAGCAACTGGAGATCCTTCGCGCTCGCGTAGCCCCAGCGGCATTGGTGATGGCCGAGAGCCCAGAGCGGGGGAAGCGGGGTGCGGCCGACGAGTTGCTGGAGTTTGCGGGTGAGCTCGGGGAGCGACGGGCCGACGATGATATAGACATCGGGTTCGCCGTCGGGAGCACCGAGGTAGAAGGACCTGCGGTTGCGGTCATCGGGATTGTCGGCGGACCAGATGAAAGAGGAGGCGAGGTCCATGAAGACTGCGCCGGGATGGTTGACGAGGATGCCGAGGTAGTCGTTGCCCTGCTTTACGATGAGCCAGGGGATGGAGACATACATCGGGTTGGGGTGGGCGTGGCGGATTTCGTGGAGAGAGAAATCGCCCCAGAGATCGGTGTTCCAGAACTTCACGCGCTGGCCGCTTTTCTCGAGACCCTTGTTGTGTTCTCCGAGTCCGTAGAAGCGCAGCTCGGGCGTGTGGCTGAACTGGAGCATCCAGGAGGAGCCGCACGTGCCGAAGGTGGCGCCGGGGATGCCGGAGAGCAGGGCGCGACCGGTGGCGGACTCGGTGAGACTGAGGCCGTTGTCCGAGGTGACGGAGACAGTGTGGCGGCTGTCACCGGGGATGCTTGCGGCGAGCTCGGCCTGGCTGGGATTTTCCCACGGTTTGGAGCCGCGGATTCTCAGGCGATGGACGTCGCCGCCGAGATTTTCAACGGAGGCGGGCTTCGCGGAGAAAACGAAATTGGCCGGGTGGCGGATCTTGTTAAAATACATGAGCAAAAAATCAGAACGGTTTGTGCTGCTTGACGGTGCCGTTGTCGGAGTCGTCGATCTGGTAGGTCTTCAACGAGCGGAAGAGGGCGCGGATGTCGTGGATGCCGCCCCAGGTGAACCAGAGGCCGGTGATGACCGTGATGAGAATGGGCAGGCCGATGGCGGTGACGTGCCAGAAGCCGATCCACGCGGAGTTCGTCCACGGATGAATCCATGAAACCAAACCGGACTGGCCGATGAGATTCCATGCGGTGCCGAGGATCATGATGCTGAACCAGGTGACGGACCAGACGAAGAGACTGCCGGCGATCCACTTGTCGCCACGGGTGAAATCCTTGTTCACGCCGATGACGCGGGCGAAGGTCCAGGGGAGTTTCGGGATGATAGGGCTCCCGTTCGCATCAACCGGGTATTCGTCGCGGTGGAGCATTTTCCGGATCGGATAATCCTGCCGGCAGGTGGCCAGCGAGACGCCGATGTAGAGGGCGATGGAGATGAGCGTGGCGAAAAACGAGATCTGCACGCCGTTGAGCACGAAGGAAGGAAACGCGGACATGCCGGCGTCCGTGAGCAGTCCGTTGAGCGCGGTGGAAAAAACGCCGTCGCCCCAGATCTTGTAAACGAGGATGCCTCCGCCCGAGAGAATCGCGCCGGCGATGACCGCGGCCCAGGCGCCGGCGGTCGTGCCTTTTTTCCAGTAGAGACCGCCGATGATGGCCGCGCCGGCTCCGCCCACATAGACGGACGTGGTCACCATCCACCACATCA
The DNA here is from genome assembly GCA_035459785.1 of Rariglobus sp. Lineage (GTDB taxonomy): Bacteria > Verrucomicrobiota > Verrucomicrobiia > Opitutales > Opitutaceae > Rariglobus. Next base: position 13,212 of record DATHXF010000119.1, read on the forward strand.
TGATATACTCCGTCTGCCGGAAGAGAGCGCCGAAGACGAAGGCGAAGACCGCCACGCCGGTGATGCAACGGCGGAGAAGCCGGATGTGTTTTTCGGGGGTCGGCGGTTTTTTAAGACGGGGAAGAATGATGTCCTGCGCGAGGATGCCTCCCCACGAATGCAGGTGGGTGGAGTCGCCGCCGAAGATGCCCATGAGCAGGACTGCACAAAGGGCGCCCTTGATGCCGATGGGCAGCATGTGGGACAGCGCGACGGGAATGGTCATCTGCGTCTGGATCTGCGGCTGGGATATCTGGCCGATGGCCTCTTTGGCGCCGGCCGAAGCTTGCGCGAAATCGGGGTGACCGAGGTAAGCGAGAGCGGCTGCGGCCAAGAGCACGACGACGACGGATTTGCCGGACTCGCGCCAGCGGCCGAGCAGACTGCCCATGCGAGCCTCGTGCGGGGAGGCGCCGGCGGAGTTGTAGGCGCTGGAGTTTTGCCAGGCCATGGTGCCGTAGGTGGTGAGAAAGACGCCCATGAGCACATACCAGAGGTTGAAATCCTGCACCTGCCAGGCGTCGAACGGGTTGACCATCGAGTGGCCGGAGGGGCGGCTGCCGAGCACGGTGGACATCTGCGACCAGGTCACAACGGAGAGCACGCCGATGATGATCACGATATACATCAGCTGGGAAAAAATACCCTCGATGCAGTCGGTGACCATGAGGGTGATCAGGCCGCCCGAGATCGTCAGCGTAAGACTGATCGCGAGAAGAACACCCATGAGAGGGATGTAAGTGGGAATCGACCACGACCCCGCCACGATCTCGGTCGGGAGCTGGAGGAAATACACCATGAAGCGCGCGCCGACGGCCGGGATGATGCCGAAGTTGATCACACCGGCCAGGAAGCCGAGGGTGCCGGTGAAAGAGCGGAAATTGCGGCTGTAGCGTATTTCAAAAAACTCGGCCAGGGTCATCGCCTTGGTCTCGCGGAAGCGGTAGATGACAAAGCCGAAGATCGCCACGACGAGACCGATGGGACCGGTGATCCAGCCCCACCACGACGGCACGAAGCCGGCATGGGCGAACACCTCCCACATGGCGACGAAGACGACGGCGCCCGCCTGCATCTCGCCCTTGGCCACCGCGAGCAGATAGCGTCCGCCGACGCGACCGCCCGAGACGAAATGCGCGACGCTTTTCATCTGGCGCTGGGTGATTAAACCCACGGTCAGGATGATAATGAGCGGAACGACGATAACCAACCAGTCGAGAAGATGCATAGGGTAAGGGGCTCAGCGCAGGTCGATCAGGCGACCTGCAGGGGTGGATGCCTGTTCAGACCAATTCGCTGAGATGTCGAGCGTCGGGACGGAGCTCGGCGATATCGGCGATACGGACGGGCAGGCCGGTGGCGAGGGCGCGGTTGGCGGCGGCGCCGATGAGGAGGGACGCGGCACCCTGTTCGTGACCGGCGCTGCGGCGGTGATGGTCGGCGGGCGGATTCTTGGAGAAAATCTGCTCTTGGATAAACGGGTCGCCGCCGCCGTGGGGGGCATCGACCTTGGGAATGGGCACGCGGCGCGGGGATTCGAAGAGGGGATGAAGGAAAAGTTGCGTGGCGTCTTCGCCGCCGTGGGCGTCGGTCTTAATGTCGCGGTCGCCGGTGATGATGTGCGAGGCGTGGTGCTCGATGTATTCGATGCGGCCGGCGTCGCCGGTGATCGAGGCCCGGAAACCCTCGCACGGGCAGAAGGCGTTGAGGGAGTAACTCATCATCACGCCGGTGCGGTATTTGACCATGACGCTCATCGTATCCTCAATATCGATACCTTCGCGGAAAACATTCTGGTCGCGCAGGTAGCCGCTGTCGGCTTCGGCTTCGAGGTAGAGGCCCTTGAGGGTTGGGTCGCGTTCCAAGTCGAAACGGAAGGGGTCGTTGATCGCCTTGGGCTCGCCGGTGTAACGCGGGTAGGCGGTGAGTGCCTCCTGTCCGCGGTCGATGGCGTTCTTCCGACCGTAGAACGAGAGGTCGCCCATCGCGAAGACGGTGTCGGGGATGGCGTCGATCCACCAGTTGACGAGGTCGAAGTGGTGGGTGGACTTGTGGACGAGGAGGCCGCCCGAGCATTTTTTGTAGCTGTGCCAACGGCGGAAGTAGTCGGCGCCGTGGGACGTGTTGAGCATGTATTCGAAGTCCACATGCTTGACCTTGCCGATGGCGCCGGAGGCGATGAGTTCGCGGACCTTGGTGGCGCCGACGCCCCAGCGGTAGTTGAACGTGGTGCGCACGCTGCGTCCGCTGCGACGGACCGCGTCGGCGATGGCGGTGTAGTTGGCGCCATCGGTGGTAAGGGGTTTTTCGGAGATGACGTCGCAGCCGGCGTCGAGGGCGCGCACGATATACTCGTGGTGGGTGTAGTCGGGCGTGCAGACGATGACGGTGTCGGGCTTTTGCTCGGCGATCATGCGATCAAAGTCCGCGGCGGCGTAGCCGGGCGGCGGCGTGATGCCGTAGGCGAGGGCGAGACGATGCTGGTGGAAAGCGAGACGCGTGGCGCTGATATCGCAGAGTCCGACCAGTTCGCAGGAATCGCGATAGGTGTCCGCGATCGGATCGAGGAACATGGGCGCACGCCCGCCGGTGCCGACGAGCGCGTAGCGGTGTTTGGGGGAAGATGAGGACGGGGACGATTGCATGGAAAAAGAGAGGACGGATCAGGGCAGGGCGGCGTGCACCGCGATGCCGTCGAGGGAGAAGGTGCCGGTGGCGCCGACCGTGGTGGAGCCGGTGAGGACTTCCTGGGTGGAGAAGGTCAGCCAGCGTCCGCCGATGGCTTCGGTGGTGTCGGTGGTGAACGTGGTGGTGCGGAAGTTGAGGTTGGACTGCGTGACGCTCGAGGTGCCGTTGCTGATGGTGACGGCCCACTTGCGGGTGGCAGGATCAATGGTCACGGCGAAGTCATAGGCGGTGCCGGCGGACGCGCTGAGTCCGGTATCGACGTAGGTGTTGGGGCCGCCGTTGGCGGAACCGTTGAACGCCTGCCAGGTGCCGCCGACGTTGGCCACCTGCCAGGTGGTGGAACTGTCCGGGCCGGCGGCGCGAATGCGGTTTTCGCAGAGGACGTAGCGGATGTTGGCGGGAAGGGTGTCGGCGCGAAAACGGAAGGCGTAGTCGTAAGGACTGGTGGTGACCGGAACCAGGTAGCCGCGGCCGACGGCGCCGTTGGACGAGGTCTTGCCGGACTGCGTGGTGACGGAAACGCCGAGACGTTGTCCGCCGTCGAGCGGCGAGGTGGCGGCGACGGTGCCCGTGGTGGTCGCGAAGGAGCTGGCGGTGCGCCACGCGTAGGCCCAGCCGTCGCCGGCGGCGCCGAGACTTTGGCCGGTCGTAAAGGAGGCGCCGGACGCATACGTTTCAAAGTCCTCCAGCACGAGGGAGCTGTTGTCCGTCACGGTCGGGCTGGTGGCGGCGGAGACCGAAATCGGGCCGGTGGTGACGAGACCGTTGGTAGGATCGGTGCCGGGGCCGCGGATCAGGTTGGTGTGGCGAAGGACGTTGCCGCGCACGATGAGACCGGTGACGGCGTAGGCGTGGATGCCGGAGACGGAGGTTTCCTCGATGAGGTTGTCCTCAAGGGTGATGTTGCTGTTGCCGGCGTAGTAGGGCGCGGTGTTGGTGTCGCTGTGAAGGAAGACGCTGATGGCGCCCTGGGTGGGCACGCCGTTGGCCGAGAGGCTGATGTCCACGCCGATGTTGAGGATCTCGTTATCGCGGACGGTGACGTTGTCCACGTAGCCGGCTTCGCGCCACTGTCCGAGCTCGGGGCCGATGGAGACGGCGGCCTTGGTGAGACGCTCGAAGCGGTTGCGCTCGACGAGACCGTTGTTGGCCATGATGCGCAGGCCGCGACCGCGATGGTCATGGAACCAACTATCGCGAACTATGAAGCCCGGGCAGTTGACCTGGGGGACGTCAAACCACTGGTTGACGGCGAGGGGCGCGGACGGCGCGGCGGAGAGGTTGACCTGATACGTAGTGATTCCACCAGTGCTGCCGACTACGCTGGTCGATGCGATGGCGCCATTACTTACCACGTTGAAATTGCCGGCGGCGTGGAAGCGGGCGGTATCGCCGGCGAGGATGGGACTCAGAAAGCCGGAGGTGCCGGGGTTGGTGAACTGGAAGCTGGTCGGCGAGAGGACGGTGGTGATCTTGAAGAAGTAGCCGTGAACGTTGAGCGAGTCGTCGCCCTGGCGGGAGATGTCGCAGTTCTCGATGAGCGGACCGACGCGGCACTGGACGAAGTTCATGGCGTCGGCGTTGGTCGAGAAGAGGCGCGGCTGGGTGGCGCCGACGGGCTTCGGGCCGGGGCGCAAGGAGACGCGGCGGAAGGTGACGAGGCCCTGCCCGTAGCGGCCGGCGAAACCGAGCGTGGGTGAGCTGAGAATGGTGAAGTCTTCGAACGTGACAGGACCGAGGTTGTTGCGGATCTCGACGGCGTTGGTGGCGTCGGCCTCGCGGCGGTCGAGCACGAGCATGTCGCCGACGGCGAGCGTGGCCGGCCAGTTGGGGCCGGTCTTGGTCAGCGTGCCGGTGCGCGCGGTGAGAATGCCGAGCGTGGGCTTGTAGAAATCGTAGGCGGCGGGATGACGGTTTCCGTCGGGCTTGAACAAGTGCGTGGGCGGGGTGGAGCCGAAGTCGGTCGCGATGTCGGGGTAGCCGTCGTGGACGGTGAAGTTGATGACGGTGGACGTGACGCCGGTGATGGTGGCCTGCGTGAACGGCAGCGGATCGTAGTCGATGTTAAGGCCGCGGATGACGAGGTTGTTGCCGCCGCTCACGTAGAGCGTGATGCGCTTGCGAATGGTGGTGAGCAACGTGGCGCCGGTGCCGTCGATCTCGAGGTTGTTGGCGTTGGTGATATTGATCTGGCTGGAGATCGGGTGGATGCCGGCGGGAAGGACGACGAGCGGCCGGCCGGCGCTCACGGCGCCGGTGATCAACGACGTGACGGACGGAACGGCCGTGGTGCTCGTGGGATTGATCGCGACCGGTGCGGCGGGCGAAGTGACCGTGGCCGGTGCGCCGGTCCAGAACGGAACGGGCGTGTAGGTGGCGTTGCCGCCGAGAGAGCCGGACGTGGTGACGGTCTTGGACTCCATGTAGCGGCGCCAAGGAGGCGTGCTCCACGACGGCGTCCACGAAGAGACCTGCGTGGCGGTGCCGGCGGCGCTGGCATCAAAGCGGATCTGCACGACGCCGTTGTTCCAGGCGCGGACGTTGGTGAGGGTGCTTTGCGTGTTGTCGGCGAGCCAGAGACCCCAGCCGAGGTTGTCGTGAACCTTGACGTTGGTCGCGGTCATCACGCTGTCGTTGATGTTGGCGATGCCGTTGTCGTTGGCCCAGAAACGCCCGCCGTTGATGGTGCAGTTGATCGTTTCGTGGGCGGAGAAACCCTCGTCGAGATTGCTGTGGGCGGCGATGTTTTCGAAGACGAGGTTGGTGCCGGCGCCGTGGAGGTTGAAGCCGTCGTTCTTGCTGCCGGTGGCGAGGAGGTTGCGGTAGGTGTGGTAGGAAACGTTGTTCAGTGAAACGACAGAGGCGCGGGCGGAAATTTCCCAGCCGAGGGGAGAAGTGCCGGCGGTGAGTTCGAGGGTTTTGCCGTCGGCGCGGAGGAAGACGGGGCCGATGAAGTTGCCGGTGGTCTGGTCTTGGAGGATGCGGCGGCCCTGCGAGGTGATGACGACGGGAACGGTCGCGAACGTGGAGGGCAGCGTGTGAATCCAGACGCCGCTGCTATCGGTGAAGACGAGCGGATCGAAGCCGGTGACGGTCTCGCCATTGCCTTCGACGATGATCGGAGCGGCGGCGGTGCCGGAAGTGGTGAGCGTGAGAGCTTCACGGTAGGGGCCGCTGCCTTTGGCGAGAATGATCGTGTCGCCGGCGACCGCGGCGGCAGTGGCTGCGGTGAGCGAGGCGTAAGGTGTGCCGCCGCGCTGATCGACCAGCAGGTCACGGGCGTGGATGGAAAAAGGGGCGAGCAAAGCCGTCAGGGAGACGGCCGCGAAGAAAACGGAAGGGGTAAGTCCGGATTTCATGACAGGTTTTTGGGGTGGGCTGACGGGGCTCAGGGCTGAAAAGAGATGGAGTCGATCGAGTAGGTCGCGGTGACGCCGAGGGCGGGTTTGGCGAGTTCGTTGACTCCGAAATGAATCCACCGCTCGGGGGTGGTGGTGGCGGTGCGGAAGGCGAGATTCTGACGGGTCACGGTGCGGATGCCGTCGGAGAGGGTGACTCCCCACAGGCGGAGCACGGGGTCGATCTCGAGCGAGAACGTATAGACGGTTCCGGCGATCAGGGGCATTTCGGTGTCGATCACGGTCTCGGGCAATCCACCGGACTGGCCGCCGATCAGACACCAGTAACCGGCGCGGCTTTCGATCTGCCAGGTCGCGGACGGGCCGGGACCGGCGGCGCGAGTATCGTTATCGAAAAGAAAGTAGCGGATTTGGTCGTCGGCAACGCCGGGGCGGAAGCGGAAGGTCAGCTTAAAGGGACGGGCGGGAAACGGGTAGGGACGCGAGATCGCGCCGGATACGCGGTTGGGCTGGCCGGCGACGGCTGACAGGGTTGCGTCAAGGTATTGGCCGGCGTCGATGGGTTTGCCGGCCTCAATGCGACCGACGGTTTCGATATAGGAGCTGGAGGTGCGCCACCCGCCGGACCAGCCGCCGGCGGTGGCGCCGAGGGTCTGGCCGGTGGAGAAACTGTCACCGGGTCCGTAACCGGAGAAATCTTCGAGCACGGCCGCATGCAACGGCAGCGCGAGCAGGATGATCGTTGTGAAGGCGGCGAGGCGGCGGAGGTTCATGGTGCGACGGTGTTATTCTCGAGGATCACGCCGGTGACGCCGTCGGTGGAGATGGGGCCGGTCGTGACGAGCCGGTTGACCGGGTCGGTCGAACCAGCGGCGCGCACGAGGTTGGTGCGGCGAAGGGTGTTGTTGCGGATCGTCAGCCCGGTCGTCGCATAGGCGTGGATGCCGGCGACGGAACAGCCATCGACGGTGTTGTTTTCGATGAGAATGTTTTCGTTGCCGGGCGGGTAGGGGGGCTTGCCGTTTTCAGTGCGGACGAAGATGCCGATGGCGCCGGGCACGTAGGAACTCGTGGCGGAGAGACTGGCGTCCACGCCGATGTCGCGGATCGTGTTGCCGGTGATGCGGAGGTTTTTAACCCAGCCCGCCTCCCGCCAGTAGCCGAGCTCGGGACCGATGGAGATGGCGGTCTTGGTGAGACGCTCGAAGCGGTTGTTTTCGATGAGACCCTCGGAAGCCATGACGCGCAGGCCGCGTCCGCGATTATCGTGGAAATAACTGTCGCGGACGATGTAGCCGTCGCCGTTGACGGGAGGAGAGTCGAACCACTGGCCGGCGACGAGCGGGGCCGGGGCTGCAAGGTCAACCTCGTAAACGGTGTAGCCGGTGCTGCCGTGGGCCGGGAAGAGGGCCTTGACCTCGGCGGCGGTGATATCGCCGGGCGCGGCGAGAGGCCGGATGGAGGCGAGGACGGCCCCGCCGGCGATCATGAAGTTGTTTTCTGAATACAGACGGAGGGCGTCGCCGGCGCGCATGGGCTTGGTGAAGCCGCCGGGGCCGCCGGTGAGGGCGGTGAGGAAGCGGGTGGGCGAGACCACACGCACGACGGGCAGGAATACGCCGTGGACGTTGAGGCCGTCGTCGCCCTGACGGGAGATGTCGCAGTGCTCGATGACGGGACCGCGGCGGCACTGGACGAAGTTGATGGCGTCGGCGTTGGTGGAAAACAGGCGGGGCCGCTTCGCTCCGGCGGGCACGGGGCCGGCGCCGAGAGTCAGGCGGCGAAAGGTGACGGCCTCTTCGCAGTAGCGGCCGGCGAAGCCGAGGGATGGGGAGCTGAAGAGCGTGATGTTTTCGATGAGGACGGGGCCGGTGGCGTTGCGGATCTCGACCGCGGCGGCGGCATCGAGGCCGCGCCGGTCGATGACGATCTGGTCGCCGGGGGCGAGGGTCGCGGGCCATTTGTTGTCGGAGTGGGCGATGCCTTTGCGGGGAGAGAGGACCTCGTAGCGGGGCTTGTAGAAATCGTTGGCGTCGGGATGGCGGCGACCGGCGGCGTTGAAGAGGTGGGCGGGTCCGCCTTTGTAGTCGGCGGCGAGGTCGGGATAGCCGTCGTGAATCTCGAACTCGAAGGACTTGGCATCGGCTTTGGTGATGGTGCCTTGGGTGAAGGGCAGCGGATCGTAGTCCATCGTGAGGCCGCGGAGGGTGAGATTGTCCCCGCCCGATAGGTAGAAGATCCCGCGGCGGCGGGTGGTCATGACCAGGGTGGTTTCGGAGCCGTCGATCACAAGGTTGCGGGCATCTTTGATGATGATGGTTTCGTTGATGCGATGCGTGCCGGCGGGAAGCTTGAGGACGGGCTGGCCGGACTGGATGGCGTCGCGGATGAGACGGGTGAAGTTGATCGCGGAGGCCGGGGCGGAAGAGGTGGAGGCGGCTGATGCGGCAACTGGGACGGAGGCGGCCGGGGAGGTCTGAGAGGCTGCAGGCGGAGCGGAGAGCGAAGGATTGGCGGACGTGGCGGCCTTGGGGGTTGAGGGAACCGGGGTGGTGGCGATCAGGGGGAGGCCTTGCAGCTTGGCGGTGTCCACCAAGTCCTCGAAGCGGAACGCAAGCGCGGGGGCCTTGCTGGTGGAGGACTCCTTGTAGCTGCGCCACGGACGGGTCGGCCAGGTGGGAACCCATGCGACGACGCGTTCGCAGGTGCCGGTGGTTTTGGCGTCAAAGATGATCTGGGCCATGCCGTTGCCCCAGAGCTGCACGTCGGTGAGTTGCGGGGCACTGGCGCTGGTGAGAACGAGGCCCCAGCCGAGATTGTCGTGGATGCGGGTATTGCGCATCACGTAGTGCGGACCGTTGGCGACGCCGTTGTCGTTGCCCCAAAAGTCGGCGCCGTCGATCACGCACTCCATGGTGTCGTGCGAGGAGAACCCCTCGTCGAGATTGTTGGCACCGGTGATGTTTTCGAAGCGAAGGCCCTTGCCGTCGCCGTGGAGATTGAAGCCGTCGTTGGTGCCGCCGGTAGCGACGATGTTGCGGAACGTCTGCCAAGAAGCATTGGAGATGCGCACGGGACAGTCGCGGGCGGATGCTTCCCACCCCTCGGGCGAGGCGCCGGGGAGGAGCTCGACCGTGCGCTGGTCTTCGCGGAGGCGGATGGGGGCGAGAAACGTGTCGGGAGCGGCGGCCGGATCCTGGAGGACGCGTTCGCCGTTGCGCATGATCACGCACGGAAACGGCAGCGGCAGGCGGGCGGTCCAGGTATCGCCTTCCTTTTGGAACACGAGGGGGACAAGGGCGGTGACGGTCTCGCCGTTACCATCGACGACGATGGGGGCCTCGGCGGTGCCGGACTGTTTGATGTATAAAGTTTCCCGATACGGACCGCTGCCCTTGGCGATGACGATGGTGTCGCCGGCGCGGGCGTCGGCGGTGGCGGCGGCGAGCGTGCGATAGTCCGCGCTTCCGCGGGCATCGACATTCAGATCGCGGGCGCAGAGGGACGCGCCGAGGACGGAGGAGAGGAGCCCGGCGACGATGGTGCGCGGGAAGGGTTTCTTAAGAGAGATCATTTTACCGAGACTGCGAGTGAAGGATTGGCGGCGGTTGCAGCCTTGGGGATCGAGGGGATCGGGGTGGTGGCGATCTGGGGCGAGCCCTGCCACTTGGCGGGATCGAGCTTTTCGGTTTCGCCGCGGAAAGTAAGCGCGGCGGCCTTGCTGGTGGACGACTCGGTGTAGCTGCGCCAAGGACGGGAGGGCCAGGTGGGCGCCCAGGCCACGACGCGTTCGCACGAGCCGGCGGAGGTAGGCCCGAAAATGATCTGGGCCATGCCGTTGCCCCAGACCTGCACGTCGAACAGATAGGCAAAGCTGGCGCCGTTGAACACCAGACCCCAGCCGAGGTTGTCGTGGATGCGAAGGTTGCGGGCGGTCATCACGCAGATGGGCGCGTTGGCGAGACCGTTGTCGTTGCCCCAGAATTCACCGCCTTCGATTTCGCAGGACATGGTGTCGTGGGAGGAAAAGCCCTCGTCCATGTTGTTGCAGCCGGTGATATTCTCGAAGCGAAGGCCCTTGCCGTCGCCGTGGAGATTGAAGCCGTCGTTGGTGCCGCCGGTGGCGACGAGGTTGCGGAACGTCTGCCAAGAGCAATTGGAGATTCGCACGGGGCAGTCGCGGGCGGAGGCTTCCCAGCCCTCGGGCGAGGCGCCGGGGAGAAGCTCGACGGTGCGCTTGTCTTCGCGGAGGCGGATGGGGGCGAGGAACGTGTCGGCCGGGGCGGCGGGGTCCTGGAGAACGCGTTCGCCCTTGTGCATGAGCACGCACGGAAACGGGAGCGGCAAGCGGGCGGTCCAGATGTCGCCTTCCTTTTGGAACACGAGAGGGACGAGAGCGGTGATGGTCTCGCCGTTGCCCTCGACGACAATGGGGGCCTCGGCGGTGCCGGACTGCTTGATGTATAAAGTTTCCCGATACGGGCCGCTGCCCTTGGCGATGAGGATGGTGTCGCCTGGGCGGGCGGCGGCCGAGGCGGCGGCGAGCGTGTTGTATTCAGCGCCACCACGGGCATCGACCTTCAGCTCGCGGGCGAAGAGCGGCGCGCCGATTAAAGAGAAGAGGAGTCCGGCGGCGACCGTGCGCGCGAGCGATTTCGGAAAGGGGGTCATTTGGAAAGGTTGGTGATCCACGTGTCGAGCTGGGGATCGGTCAAAGCGAAGGGGACGATGTGGCCGTCGAGGAAGAGGCCGTTGACCTTGCCGAGGTGGCGTCCCTCGAGGACGGTCGAGGCGCGTTCGCTGGCGGAAGCCTGGGAGTCGCGGAAATAAACGAGCGAGCTGCCGCCGCCGCCGGGATTGTAGGCGCCGTCGCCCACCAGCAGGGTGCGCGCGGGCTGGCTGCAGGCGACGGGACGGATGCCGCTCGCCTGAGGGCGTCCGTAACAATTTATCGGATACACACGGTGGGGTTCCTCCGGGAAGGTGTTGGCGGCGGCGGGGCAATACCAGAACCGGAGGTCGGTGCCGGCCTCGGCGGAGACGTTGGCCGAGCGGGAGGAGTCCATGTAGAACTGAAGCTCGGTCCAGTATTGGGTGCTGTTGGGATACCGCGGGCTGGGGCCGAAGGCGGCCGGGTAGGAGCCCTTGTTTTCACCGGCATAAATCGTGAGCCAGCTGTAAATGGTGCGCAGATTGGTCGAGCAGCGAACGGTGTGGGAGCTTTCCCGGGCCCTGGAGGCGACCGGGATGAGAATGGCCGCGAGGATGCCGATGATGGCGATGACCACGAGCAGCTCGGTGAGGGTGAAACCGGCGACGCCGCGGCGGCGGGGCGGGCAGGGGACGGCCTTGTGCCGGGAAGAGGGCGTGCGTAACGAAAACATGGGGGCAAGGGGGCTTCTCACAGCCTTATCGGATTGATCTACGGCACAACGGCACCGTAACTTATCACGTTAAATGAACGAGCGTCCCGTCACCCTTCGTCAGCTGGCCAAACGACTGGGAGTGAGTTCCGCCACGGTGTCGCTCGCGTTGCGCAACAGCCCGACGATCTCGGCGCCCGTGCGCAAGCGGGTGCAGGCGATGGCGAAGAAACTCAACTACCGGGGCAACATCCTGATCAACGCGTTGATGACCCAGGTGCGCCGCGGCCGCGTGGGCGAGGGGGGCGAAGTGATCGGGCTGCTGCTTGAAGGCGCGGAGCCGCCGACAGCGCCAGGCATCGTGGAGGGAGTGGCGGCGGCGAGGGAGCGCGCGCGTCTCGCGGGATTGCGGCTGGATACATTTTTATTGGGCCGGCGGGGAGGGGATTCGGCCAGCGTCAACCGCATGTTGTTCAGCCGGGGTATCCGCGGGGTGATCGTGGGACTCATGCCGCTGGATCTGCTGCCGCTGGCGGTGGAATGGGACCGGTATGCGTGCATGGCTATCGGCTATTCCTTTCAGCAGGTGATGATACACCGTGTGGCCAACGCCCATTTCCAAGGGTTGCTGACGTGTTACGAGGAATTGCGAAGGTCGGGGTGCGAGCGCATCGGATGCGTGTTGGGAAGCGATGAAGACGAACGGTCGCGCCACTATTGGCAGGCCGCGGCGAGAAGCGCGCCACACCTGTTCGGCGGGACGCGGATTGCGCCGTTGATGATGGACCTGCCGTTGAAGCGGCCTTTGTTCGAGACATGGTTCCGGCGCCATCGCCCGCAGGCGGTGATCGGCAATCATCCGGATTACGTGGCGGGCTGGATTGCGGAGCTCAAGCTGGAGGCGCGCTACGTAACCTTGGACCGGTATGAAGACTGGCCGTGGAGCGGAATCCGCCAGTCATGGGCGGAGATGTTTGCGACCTCGGTGGACCAACTCGTGGGCAAGCTAGCTCGAAATGAATTCGGGCTGCCCGCCTCCCCCCGGGTCACGTTGATCGAGGGGACGTGGACCGAGGCGGCGAACAAGTTCCCCAAAGTGGTGGCTTGAGCGATGGACGGGTGGCGCGGGCTTTAACGGCTTTTGTCTTCGCCGGTGGCGGAGGTGGTCACGGTGTTGGTCTCGGCGGAAAAGTTGGTGGTCGTGGCGGGATCGTAAACGACGCCGACGTCGAAGGGAGCGGCCAGGGTGTTCTTCCACGTGTTGCCGCCGAGGGCCAGACCCGAGGAGCGGGCGATGTGCAGCGTGGACGAAAAGGGCGTGGCTCCGGGGATGACGCGGGTGCGGTCGATGTGGTTGCCGCGGATGATCACGTTGGCGGCGTTGCTGAGGAAGACGGCGGGTCCGGGGCAATTGACGAAGCGGTTGTTTTCGATCGTCACGGTTTCGAACAAGGCGGTTTCGGTCGGACCCCAAGGAATGGTGACTCCGCCCCAGATGATGGCGCCCTTGGAGTTGATCGACTGATTGTTGTCATCAAAGACGTTGTTCCGGATGAGAATGTTCGAGGCGCCGTGGCCTTCGGCCCAGTGCGGCTGGGTGATGTTGGTTTCGAGGCGGATCGGGGCGCCGGCGACGTGGGTGAAGCGGCAGTTTTCCACGGTGGTGCCGTGCGTGGAGAGCAGGATGCCGCGGCCGTTGGCGTATTCGAAGACGCAGTCGGCGATGAGCACGTTGGTGGTTTTGAAACGCGTGTTGCGGATGATCGCGCGGGCGGAGAGCGGAGCGGGCAGCGGGGAGGTGAAGGTGATTTTGGTGAGTCCGGTTTTGTTGTCGGTCGTGTAGGCGGCAACCTGGCGGGTGACGGGAGCAGCGCTGCGATTCAGGTTGGAGTAGTCGGCGTCATAGAATTGCAGGTGGTCGCCGGGGACCATGCGGAGATTGTGGGACTTGCAGTTGATCAGGGTGAGTTTGGCGGGATCGGACGGATCGCGCACGAGTTCGCCCTCGTAGCAGTTGTCGTGGAGATTGATGACATCGTCGCCCATGCCGGTGAAGGTGCAATTGCGGATGATGAAATTGCCCTGGGATTCACCGATGTGGATGCCGTCGGCGGCGGTGGTGAGGGGAGTGCGCGAACCGGGGGCGCGTTTGATGTGGCAGTTGAGCAAGGCGACGTCGTGGGTGGAGCCCACGAAGACCCAGCCCATGCCGGGGATGGAGCGGATGGTGACGGAGTTGAAGACGAGATGGCTCGAATCGGAGACCTTGAAGGCGCCCATTTCGTAATAGAGGTGGCGGATGAAGTAGGCTTGTCCGTTTCTCAGGGTCGCGGCGGACGGGAAGGTGGCGTGCAGGACGTTAGCGGCGGAGCCGGCGGCGATGGTGGTGCCGGGGGGCACGCGGAAGTTGTTGGTCACGGCGCGGAGGGTCGCGGGGTCGATCGCCGGGGTGCGCACCAAGGTCACGGGGTCCATGGCGGTCAGGCTTTTCCACGGGGTGACGCGGGTGAGGGCGGTCTGCGCGGCGTCGAGGTCGGGGAAGGTGAGGTCGCACTGTTTTTTGTCGGCGGAGAGGTTGGAGACCACGCCGAGGCTGGCGATGGGGTGGGCATCCCAGTCCCAGTCGATGACCAGATTTTTAATGACCATGCGGGCGCAGTTTCTCACCACGAACGCACCGCCGTCGCGGGCCAGTTCCTGGATGATAAACACGGCGCCCTGTGCGTCGATGGTCAGGTCTTCGAGGCCGTCGAAGACGATCGAGCGGGCGCCGGCGAAACGGTAGGTGCCGGGCGGGATGACGAGGGTGGAGGCGCGTTGGGCGCGGCAATCCTTCAACGCCTGCTGGAACTGAAGGGCGTTGGTGGCGGCGGCCTCCTTGCTGTCGGGGACGAATTTGTAGTTCGCGAGGGAAAGCGTCACCGGGGTCTTGGTGGCGGGAGGAGCGAGGGTGAACGGGACAAAGCCGGTCGCGGCGGTGACGCCCGGCGGCAAGGTGGAGGCGGCGGTGCCTTCGGTGACGGCAGGCACGGAGGCCGTTTCAATGCCGTCGTAGATGACGAGCCGGTCGAAGATGATCGATCCGGGTCCGTGCATGCCCAGGTGGAGGGTCCAGGCGCCGCCTTCGACAACGGGCAGGTCCAGCGGCATGGAGATCGTGCGCGAAGCGCCGGCGTCTCCGATCCATTGCTGCCAGATGTCGTGGTTTTCGCCGGCGGTGTTGCGGGCGAACAGGTAGAAGCGACCGGGGTAGGTGGTCGGGGTGGAGATCTCGAAAGTGACGACGGCAGTGTATTGTTTACCGGATACGAGTGTCTTCGCGGGAGTGAGCAGGAAGTTGTAGTAGCCGTCGGCGGGTGAGCCGGGCGGGACGGTGACGCGGAGGCGGCCGTCGATCTGGTCGAGCACTGCGCGGGTGCCGGTGTTGTTCTGGCGCGCCTTGAAGTAGGCGGCGGTGTCCCATTCGTAGGCGACGGTGCGGGTGGCGGCCGAAGTGAATGGAGCCAGAAACAAAAGACCGAGGGCGAGGACGGCGAAGGGGAAGCGCATGGGGGAAAGAAAAAGGGGGAGGCGACGAGTCCCGGTAGGCAATGGTTCGGCAAGGACTGTTCGCAGGCGATGCTGGAAGTTATTTTACCAGCGGCTGCGCGACACACTCCAAGGCGTCGCGCAGCGGGTTCGGGTTGCCGAGAATTAATCAGGGGTTCTCGATTCGGTTGGTCTGGGATTCGATGTTGGTGGTGAGGCTGGCGTTAAAGACCGAGCCGGTGACGTAGGGCGTGGGGAGGTAGTTTTTCCAGGTGTTGCCGCCGAGGGCCATGTCGGCGGAAAGCACGGAGTGAAAGCTGCCGGAGTAGGCGGTTTGATTGGTGATCACGGCGGTGCGTTCGATGCGGTTGTTGCGTGCGATCACGTTGATGCTGGAGACAAATGAAATGGCCGGGCCGGGCGTGTTGTAGAACGTGTTGCCCTCGAAGAGCAGCGTATCGAACAGGAAGTAATCGGCGGGGCCCCAGGGAATCGTCGGGCCGACGTGGATGACCGAGCCATCCCAGCGGCCGGCGGAACTCTGGCCGGTGTTTTCAAACACATTGTTGCGGACCACGATGTTCTCGGCGCCGCGGCCCTCCATATACGCCGTGTCCACGATCTCGGTGTTGAGCTGGATGGTGGTGCCGGAGACGTTGCGGAAGTAACAGTTTTCAATCGTGGCGTCTTTGGCCGAGAGCAGAATCGCGCGGCCGTTGGTCCAGAGGAACTGGTTGCCCACGATGCGGACGTTTTTCGTTTCGAAGCGGGTGTTGTTGGCGATGAGCAGATTGGAGAGACCGGTCGGAACAGGTGTGGTGAAGGTCACGACCACGTAGGCGGTGGGCGAGTCCGTGTTGCCGCCGGGGGGCGCGGTGTAAACGGGGGTGCCGCTGACGGTGAGATCCAGATCGGCGGGTGAATAATCCGGGTTCGAGAAGCGGATCACGTCGCCGGGCAGGAGTCGCAGGCGATGCTTGGGGCAATTCCGGAAGAGCAGTTGGTTGGGGTTGGCGGTGTATTCGAGGCCGCCCTGCCAGCAGTTGTCGTGGAAGTTGATCGCATCGTCGCCGAGGCCGGTGAAGGTGCTGTTCTGGATGACGATGTCGCCCTGGGATTCGGCGGAGTGAATGCCGTCGGCGCCGGAAACCAACGGGTAGGTGGAGCCGGTGCGGCGGGCGATCTTGCAGTTGTTCCACTTCAGGTGGTGACTGGATTCTGTATTCAACCAGCCCATACCCGGGACCGAGTAGATGTTGACGGCATCGAAGGTCAGGTGGGTGGCGCCGGCGATCTTGAAGGCGATCATCTCGTAGTAGAGATGCTTGATGAGGTAGCTGCGGTTCACCTCCAGCGAGAGCGGATTGACGAAGGTGGCGGTGATCTGGTTGCCGGCGGCTACCAGCGAAACGGGAGGCGTATCCTTGAGCAGGAAGAACTCGGCTCCGTCGCGGTAGAGATTCACGGGGTCCATCGGGAAGAGGGATGCCCATGTGGATTGGCGGGTGAGCAGGGTTTGCGCGGTGGTCAGGCCGGCGAACTCGAAGACGGCGGTTTTTTTGTCGGCGGAGAGACTGAGCACTTTGCCGAGGCTGGCGATGGGCTTGTAGTCCCAGTTCCAATCGAGGTTGAGGTTTTTGATGATCGTCCGGTTGCACTTTATGACGGTGAGATGCGGGCCGGTGTAGAGCCGTTGGAAAATGAAGTCGGCGCCCTGTCCGTCGATGGTAAGATCGTTGGTGTCCTGGATGTTGATCGGCGCGGCGGATTCAAAACGGTAGGTGCCGGGCGGGATGAGGATTTTTTTCGTGCCGGCGGTGGTCTTGGCGGTGTTGAGGATAGTCTGGAGCGCGGCCGAGTTGGCGGCGGCGGTGGCCGAGCTGACAGGGGATGCTCCGTCGGCGACCAGCGCGGAGGCGGTCAGCGTGGTGACGGTGCCTGCGGCGGGAGGATCGATGGTGACGGTTGGAGCACCCGTTGCGGCGGTGACGTCGGGCGGGAGAATGGACGCGGGCGTGCCGTTGACGACGGGCTCCCGGGTAGTAAGGCCCCAGCCGTCTTTGACGACCAGACCGTCGATGATGATGGAACCGGTGCCGAAGCAGCCCAGGTAGAAATTCCATGTTCCGCCGGCGATCGGCTTAAGCTCGACGGGGAACTCGATGGTGCGCGCGCCGGAGGCCGGTTCGGCGACGAAGCGTTGCCAGTATTCGGGCTGGCCGGTGACGCCGGAGCAGCGTGCGAACATGTAGAAATACCGGGGCATGACGGTGGGCGTCGCGACGCGGAAACTCAGCACAGCGCGAAATTGGGTTGTGGCGGAGTTGAGATAGCTGCGGGGGATGACGACGAAGTTATAATAGGTCGCGCCGCTCGCGATGGTGACCTTGATGCTTTGTCCGGTGCCGTCGGGACCCGGGACCCAGTCGGTGGTCCAGGCGCCGGGAGTGTAGGGCGGATGGGTGCCGTTGTAGAGACTGGTGGGAGTCCAGATGAAGCCGGAGGTTTCGATGGAGACGTTGTCCAGCGAGAACGTGGTGATGTTGGGGTAGGCGTTGGCGGTTTCCGTCGCGGTGAAGTTGATCCAGCGTCCGCCGATCGCGGTGGCGGTGTCGGTGCTGAAGTTGGCGTTGCGGAAGCCGAGATCGGATAACGTGGCGATGGACGTGCCGTGAGTGATGGCGACGTCCCATTTGAACGAGATGGGATTGACGGTGATATCGAAGGAGTAGGCGGTCGCGGCGACGAAAGGCACGCCGGTGGACACCTCGGTTCCGGTGGAGCCGTTGTAAACATGCCAGAAACCGTCGCGGGCGATGAGCTGCCAGCCGACCGAGCCGCTTGTCGCGATGGTCGGGCCGCCGAAACTACGCACGTTGTTGTCGAAAATATCGACGCGCATGTTGGGCGTTACGGTGTCGGCGCGGTAATCGAACTTAACGGTGAACAAACGCGTGGTCAGGCCGCTTGACGCGACGTCGTAGGCGCGGTCGAGGCCGCCGCTGTTAAGCGCCGTGCTGGTGTTGGCGCTGATGGATCCGGAGAGCCGGTTGCCGCCGGAGTTGATGGGCGAAGTATTGGCGATGCTGGCGGTGACGGTGGTGTTGGAGGCGCCGTTGCGCCAGCCGGAGAGCCACAGGCCGGGCGTGACGGTGCCATAGCCGGGGGCGCCAAGGCTGCCGCTGATGGAGCCGGCGGGGTAACTGTTGAAGTCGTCGGCGATGACGACGGCGCGGGCTTGAAGGGCGAGCAAGGCCAGCGGGATGAGCGCGAAAACGCGGAGCGAGCGGTGGAGGTGCATGGGGGTAGGGAGGGGTTCGGAAAACTTTGGTGAAAGCCAGTCGGGGTGACCAAAGCGGGGGTGCGCCCACTACTGCGCGGATGGGAGGACGAGGCAATGTCACCGAAGTTTACCACGTTAAAAAACGTGCCGAATGTGTATTTAAAAACTAAATACTAAATTGAATGAACGCACGCGAAACGCCGTGAATCTGCCCGGCCAGGCGCGCCCGATTCCGGCCGCGAATGTTACTTCCGGAGGAGGACCTGCCGGCGGACGATCTCCCAAATCGCGGGTTCGATTTTGTGGGGGGAGTGAATTGCCGGATATATTTCCTTTTCCCCAGGAAGATTGTTGTAGGCGGCGTAAACCGAGGTGGGCGGCGTGATCATGTCGATGAAACCCGCGACGAAAAACGACGGGACGCGCACGCGGGTGGCGAAGTTTACGGAGTCAAAATAGCGGGAGGCCTCCAGGATGGCCAGGTCGGGTTTGCCATCGGGCACCGGCACCAGGCGGGGCCAGCCAGGGACGCGTCCGGCGACCATGCCGGAGTGGTCGCACATGGCCGGGACCATCGCTGCAAGGAAGGAGACTCGGGGATCGTTGGCGGCGACAAAGATGGCCTGGGCGGCGCCTTGGCTGGCACCGTAGGAAACAAGCACGCGGCCGTCCCATTCCGGCTGGGAGGCGAGGAAGTCGGCGCCGCGCAGGGCGCGAAGATACATGTTGAGAAAATAGGACGTCTCGCGGGATTCGCGCCCGGCATATTGGTAGTTTTTCAGCGAGTCCCGTTCGAGGGCGTTGTAATATTCCGGAGGGCGGCCGTTGGGCAGGCCGTGGGCGTTGATTTCGAGCGCGAGGTAGCCGTCGGCGGCCCACTGGCGGGGAAGTTCCAGGCGAGTGCCGTAAACGCCGGCGCCCTCGAGGATGAGAATGGCGGGCGAGGATTTGGGCGCCGCGTTTTTTGGGCGTGCGTAGTAGCCGCTCATCGGGCGGTCGCCGAGGGCGTCGGCCTGGACGTCGAACAACTCGACGCCGGCGACCGTGTTGGGAGCGGGAGTGAGCCGGGGGTTGAGCGGCACGGCGGCGAGCGCTTGTTTTTTGACGGTCCAGAATGCGTCGAAATCGCCGGGAACGGGGAGACTGGGCTTGATGGCCAGCGGTTCGACGGCGGCGGCGCCCACACCCCGGGCCGAACCTTCAGATGTATCCAGTTTTATCTTACATTGAAGGAAGCCGGGTTCATCGAGTCGGCCGGTCACGGTGGCGCGTCCGGCTTTCACGACGGCGGTGCCGTGCTGCATCGGCGGGACGCCGTCCTTGGTCAATGACCAGCCGAGCGTGCCTTCGATCATCGGCTTTCCGTCCTCGGTGACCGTGACGATGAACGTGACGGGTTCGCCGACGCGGTAGGTGGCGTCGGCGGGGTTTTCCGCCGTGGACACGGTGATGTCCGGCACGCGGGCGGGGGCGGCCGGCAGGTGCGCGGCAACGATGCAGACGAAGGCGAGCAACGCGGGGAGCCTCATGTGATGCGAATGGTTTCCAAGCCGAGCAGCAGGCCGAGTTTTTCGAGCTTAGGGAAGAGGTGGCCGATGCCGATCGCGCAGTGATGGGCGGGACCTTGGGCGTTCCAGCGATTGACGAATTCGCGGGCACCGCAGGCGAAGCGGTAGCGGCTGTTGGTGTTGCCGATTTCGAGGATGGGGCCGGGAACGGATTCAGCCTCGGCGCAAAGCAACGCAAGCCCGCCGCCCGGGCGTTCGATGATCGAGAGCAAGGTGACGGGGCCGTGTTTCACGGCCATTTCGACGGAGACGCCGCAGCCGACCTTGCCGTGGTAAACTTTCAAGGGGCGGACTTTGGCTTTGCCCTGGGCGATGGCGATGTGACCCGGTCCGTCATGGCCCATGAGCACGACGTCGTCGGTGAAATCCATCGCGTAGTATTCGGTGAAAGAACCGCCGGCGCCGAAGAGATCCATGATCTTCATGGCCTGGACGTTTTTCACCTCGTATTCGCCGGCAACTGGGACGTTGCGGGCAGTGAGGAGGGAACAGCCGAGGATAATCGAGGCGAGGGTGGTTTCGTTTTCGGGGATGCCGGTGCCGCTGTAGTAATATGCGAGCGAGCCGAGGCGGTGACGGGCGACGAGACCGTCCAGTGCGAGAGAAGTGCGGGCGGCTTCGGCGAGATCGGCGGGCGCGCAGCCGGGCTGAACGTCGAAGAGATCATCGATTTCAAGGAGCCGCGCGGCGACGGCGTTTTCAGGGATGTCGCGGCGGAGGGCGGAGAGTTCGTCCACTTCGAGGATTTCGATGTGGGTGCCGAAAACGGCGCACTGGAGGGTGACGTCGGAGTAGATGTCGAGCATGCCGTTGTAGTAGTGGCCCATGAGGCCGAGACGGTTGCCGTCCATCGCGGCGACGACGCGGGCGGCTTCGACCCAGGCGTCGATTTCGTTCCAGCAGACGGGATCGTTTTCGAGGACGCCGGTGACTTGGTGAAAAGGAATGCCGGAGCGTTTGAAGACGTTGGCGATTTCGGGGACGGGGCAGGCGGAGCAGTGGGCGAGCCAGTCGCCGGTCATGCGCGTGCGGTCATCGAGGGCGTTGAAGGCGGCGTAGTCGATGGCGGGCGCGGGCACGAGGTTGAGCACGATGACCGGAACCCGGGCGCGACGCACGACCGGCAGGACGGTGGACGACAATGCGTAGGTGGTGACGTGCAGAAAAATGATGTCCACATCGGCGCGGCGAAATTCACGGCCGGCGTCGAAGGCGTGCGCAGGGTCGTCGATGAGACCGAGGTTGACGATCTCGACGCCGGGACGGCCGAGTTTTTCGGCGACGCGCGCGACATAGCCCTCCAGGCGTTCCTTGAGTCCGGGGAATTGAGGCCAGTAGGCGTTGTTGCCGATGCCGAAAAGTCCGACGCGAAGAGGGGGATTGTTCATGCGACGAAGACAGGTTTCACGAGCCGGCGGTGATCAAGGCTGGATCGAAATCGAATCCAGCGAGAAGTGGGCGGTGATGCCGACGGCGTTGGGGAAAAGCTCGCTCGCACCGAAGAGGAGGCAGCGTTCCGGGGTGACGCGGTCGGTGCGAAAATGAAGGTCCTTGTGCGTCACGGTGCGCTTGCCGTCGGTGATGGTGACGCTCCAGACACGGCGGGCCGGATCGATCATGAGGGTGAATGTGTAGGTGGTGCCGGCGACCACGGGCATGGCGGTGGGCAACTGGCGGGTTTCCAGCCCGTCGTGTTCTCCGTCGGTGAGGTTCCATACGCCATCGAGGCTGTCGATCTGCCATGACGCGACGCCGCTGGTGCCGGCGTGGCGGGCATCCAGGTCGCAAAGAAAATAGCGGAAATTGTCGTCGGGAACGTTGGGGCGAAACTTGAAGCTCAGTTTGAACGGACGATCAGGGGTGCGGTAGGGAATCGTGACGGCACCGGAGGGTTTGGACGGGTGCTGGCCGGCGACGGAGATGAGTTGAACGTCGAGGTATTGTCCGGAATCGACCGGCTTGGTTTTAATGATGGAGCCGGTGACCTCGACGAAGGAGTTCGAGCTGCGCCAACCGTCGAGCCAGCCGGTGCCGCCGGGGGCCAGCGTGATGCCCGGGATAAAACCATCACCGTTTTTGTAGCCGGAGAAATCTTCGAGTTGGGCGGCACCGGCGGGTGCGGCCAGCAACGCGGCGGCGAGGGCGAGCAGAAGGGGGGCTTGTTTCATGAGGGGATTTTATTGCGAAACCTCGGTTTCAAACGGGGAAGCGGGCAGGCCGGACGAACCGTAGAGATTGCAGGTCGGATTGTCGGCCCAGGCGTAGCGCACAGCGACGGGTTTTGGCACGGACGGCGACGAGACGATGACGGTGGAGCCTTCGATGCGCGCATCGGCCCAGGTCCATTTTTTGTCGGGGCCGCAGACGGCGAAGCCTTGGAGTGGGCTGCCCGGGCTAGGGAGAATCAGGTCTTTGATGGCCGGGGCTAGGGCGGTGGGTTGGTAGCGGGAGGGAAGGGGCTTGGCGACGAGGCCGCGGTCGGCGTGCGCAAAGGTGAGCACCAGTTTTTCGCCATCGAGCTTGAGCGATTTGAAGACGGGGCCGGAGTGGTTGGAGATTTTTTTGTAGAACTCGCCAAGGGCGGTGAGGGCGACGCGTTGGCCGACGGGTTTTTTGTCGGGGGGGTGGACGTTTTCGTCGCCGACATCAATGAGGACGGTTTGCGCGGTGACGGGGAGGGCTTGGGCGGTTTGAAGCTGGGCTTGGCGAATATCGGCCCAGCGACTGGGACCGGCGGTCGTGGTTTTGGCACCGTAGTTGGGCAGCTGGCAGATGAGGAAGGGAAGTTCGGAGCCCCACTGAGTGCGCCAGTCGTTGATGAGCGCGGAGAGCATTTTTTGGTAGGATGCGGTGGAGCGGCCGGTGTCCTGTTCGCCTTGATACCAGATGACGCCGGCGAGGCTGACGGGGACGAGCGGGGCGATCATGCCGTTGTAGAGGCGTGAACCGACACTGCGGGTGTCGGGCGCGGAGGGGATTTGCGGGAGATCTTTGCGGGCGGGGGCGGTGAGCTCGGGGAGCGCGAACTCGGTCTTGGCGAGCCAGCCGGTGGCGATGAGCGAGCGGGTGATGCCGATGTCCACAAACGGCTGCCACGAGAAGCCGGATTTTTCGGCGGGAGTGAAGAGGCGGATGGCGAGGACGTTGTCGCCTTCCTTGCACTGCGCGGCGGGGATGACGTAGCGTTTTGAATCCACGGCGCCGCTGGCGGTGGCGGGGGTCATCTCGCCGAGTTTTTCGCCGTTCCAGTAGACGGTGTTGAAGGCGCTGGGTCCGCCGATATCGATGGTGACCTTGCCGAGGGAAGCGGCGGGGAGGGTGACGTGTTTGCGGAGCCAGACGGCGCCGGAATCGGGCAGGCCGAGGTCTTTGAGTTTGGCGGGGAGCTCGACGGTTTTCCAATCCTGCTCGGCAAGCTGCACGGCGGCGTAGGCAGTCGTGTCATGAGGACGGTCTTCGCGTTCGTAGCGTGACTGCCAGCCAGCCATCGCGGGTGGGTAGGCGGCTTTCAGGGCGGGGTAGTCGAGCTCCTGCTGGCGACCGCGATCCAAGATGGATTTGAGTTCAGGATCGGCGTTGAGCGCAGCTTCGCTGGTCCAGGCCGTGGCGACGGTGCCGGCCCAAGCGGAGAGCACGATGCCAACGGGGGCGTTGAGATTTTTTTGGAGGTCTTGCGCGAAGTAGTATCCGACTGCGCTGAACTGGGCGCTGGTCTTGGGATCGGCGACGATCCAAGCGCCTTTGCAGGTTTCGAGCGGTTCGTTGGCTGCGCGGGTGTCCACGCGGAACTGGCGCAGGCGGGTGTTGGCGGAGCGGGCGATCTCGGCGGCACCGTCGGGAGAGCGGTCGAGGGTGTAGGCCATGTTGGACTGGCCGGAGCAGAGCCAGAGTTCGCCGACGAGCACGTCCGAAACGGTGATACGATTGACGCCCTCGACGAGGAGATTGAACGGACCTTCGGTGGCGGAGGACAGGTTGAGTTTTACTTTCCAGCGTCCGTCGGGAGCGGCGGTGGTTTCGACGCGGATATCGCCGAGGGTGACCTTGATTTTTTCTCCGGCGGCGGCCTTACCCCACACGACGGTGGTGGCGGAGCGCTGCAGGATCATGTGGTCGGACAAGATCGACGGCAGGGAAACTTCGGCGTGCAAGGCGGTGGCGCTCAAGAGCGAGACAAGGGCAAGGCCGACGGTGTGGAATCGTGACGGAGACATGAAAGAGGTTTTAGTTTTGGCCCTCGGTGGAGGCGCGCAGGGTGTCGGTGCGGAAGGGCGCGGCGGGGAGATCGGCGCTGTTGCAAAGGTTGCCATGCGGGGCGGTGGCCCAGTTGTAGCGAACGGTGGCGGGCACGGGAACGGACGCGGCTTTCAGGACAACAGTGTCGCCCTCGATGGTGGCGTCGGCCCACACGTAGCGGCCGTCGGTGCCGGCGATGGCGAAATAGGCGGGTGGTTTGCCGTCGCGGGTTTTCAGGCCGGTGGCGTGATCAAAACGCACGCGGAGGGAGTTATCTTTGACGGTGGCGTTGGCGAAAGTCGGGCCGCGCACGGCTTCGGGAATCGGTGCGCGATAAAACTCCTTGGCGATGAGACGGCCGGAGCGCACGCCGACGGTTTTTTTGTCCTTCGGGTGGATGTCGGCTTCTTCGCCGGCGTCGATGGTTACGACGAGCGCGGTGTGGGGGACGGTGGAGGCGGTGAGCGCCTGGCCTTCGCGCAGCTCGGCAAAATTATTGGAGCGCGGTTGTGACTCGGGTTTGCCGAAGTTGGGCAGCTGGATGATGACGAAAGGAAGATCACTCTGATTCCAAAGGCTGCGCCAGTCGGCGATGAGGGCGGGGAGCAGTTTTCGATACTGGAATGCGCGCCCGACGTTTTGCTCGCCCTGATACCAGAGCACGCCGCCGAGTCGGTAAGGTGCGACGGGAGAAATCTCGCCGTAGTAGAGGCCCGACGGGCGTGCCAACGAAAGCGGTGCGGGAGGCGGCGCGGGTGGAAACGGTTCGCGCAGGCCCTTGGCCTTGGCTTCATCGGCCTGCTGACGCCAGGCGGCCATGAGGGCGTCTTTGTTTTGATCGTATTCGGCTTTTTTCTGCGGGTATTCGGCCTCTTTTTGCGCCCAGCGATCGGTGATCGGTTTGAAGTCGGGGTCCGAGGCAAGGGCCTGCGGCGACATCCAGGTTTCGATCACGGTGCCCGCCCACGAAATACTGATGAGGCCGATGGGGACGTTGAGGTTTTGCTGAAGGGTTTTCCCCGTGTAGTAACCAACTGCGGAAAACGTCGCGGCGGTGTTCGGATCGCACACGGTCCATTTTTCACGGAGGCGGGTGACGGGTTGGTCGGCGACGTTGAGGCCCACGCTCAGAAGGCGGATCTTGGGATTGGCGGCGCGGGTGGCTTCCTCTTCGCCGCCGGCGGATTTGGAGAGATGAAACCGCATGTTGGACTGGCCGGAGCAGAGCCAGACCTCGCCGATGAGGATGTCGGTGAGGGTGATTTTGTTACCCTCGCCTTCGACGACGAATTCGAACGGGCCTTCTTTTTCGGTCTGCAAGTTCAGGAAGGCTTTCCACGAGCCGTCGGCTTGAGCGGTGGCGCGGGCGGAGGCGTTGCCGATGCGGAGCGTGATTTTTTCGCCGGGGGTGGCGGTGCCCCAGACGGGCACACGTTCGGCGCGTTGCAGCACGGCGTGATCGGAAAAAATGCCGTGCAAAGCGACGGTGGCGAAACTCGAAACGGTGGAAAATAAAAGGCCGGTAGCGGTCAGCAGGATACGACCGCAGCGGGGAAGAGGGCGAAGGGTCATGACGTCAGGAAGGGATTGGCGGCGCGCCAAACACGGTTCCGCAGGCCGTCTTCGCTGGCTTCGTTGAAATAGACGTGGCGGCCGTCCACGCTGAAAATGGGATGGGCGTGGGAGGGATGTTTGGAGAGACGGCTGCGGGCGACGAAACGGCGTTCGCCGGTGGCGCGATCCATCACGAGAATGTCGGTGATCGGCCAGGCGTTTTCCCAACCTTTGCCGGGCGCGTCGTGGGCGCCGGTGGTGTCGATCACGATCCAGCGGCCGTCGCGACTGACATCTAGGTGGAAATCGCGGTCGGCCTCGCCGATGAGGCGCTGGGGACGTCCGTCGACGAAGGCTTCATAAATGCCGCGCGGTGTGCCGGGGCCGTCGCCGTAGGCGACGATGAGCACGGAGTTGTCGTGAAAGCTCCAGCGTTCGTGGCCGACGTAGAGGAGGCGTTCGGGAACTGAAGCGAACTGCTCGAAGAAACATTTTCCCTCGGGCGCTTCCTTGGCGTGCCAGCCCCAGACGCGGTCCATGATAAGGGCGCAGTTGCCTTCGTGACTGAAGCCGATCCATGCGGGATCGTGGGGGCAAAAGTGGAAGTGATTTGCGAACCAGGGTTTTTCGAAAAGGACACGTTGTTCGCCGGTTTTCAGATCGATCAGCAGGGCGGAGTGGCGGTCGTTTTCACCGAGGCTGCAGATGATTTTTTGTCCGTCGGCGCGGATGGAAGGGAGGGAGTGGAGGCGGGCGGTGGCGGGAGCTTCGTAAACGAGGCAGGGCTTCGAGTCGTTGCGGTGGTCGTAGGTCCAGATCTGGTTGTTGGCGATCGTGACGGTGATGTTGGCATCCAGCGCGGTGTCGCACCACAGGAGTTTTTCGAGCTGGCGCTCGAGGTCGAAGCGGCAGAGCTCGCGGCGGTTCCCGTTGGCGCCGCATTTCACCAAGCCGACTTCGCGATCACTGCGCCAGCCCAGGATCAGGGATTCGCCGGCATCGGCGAAGCTGTTGTTGTGGGGATAGGTGAGATGGAGATTGTCGGCGAAATCGGAGATCAGATGCATGGGTAGGGGACAAAATGGAGACGCAAGTTTTGCGTATCCGGAGGCGGGTTTAACGAACCGCTCTCCAGTAAGTGTTTCTTCCGGGGTCGTAGCCCGCGCAGATTTCCGCGGGTGTCAGCGCGCCGACATGGCCGTCAACGAAGGCGATGTTATACGACGCATTGTGGTAATAAGTGTTCGGTCTTCCGTCGGCATTGATCGGGAAGTTGGCGAGGGACTGCCAGCCGTTGGTCGTGCTGTAGTTGTAGCTGTCCTGCCAGTTGTCACGGATTGCTCCGGTGGTGCTGGTCCACCATTCCGTGACCATGATGGTTTTGCCGGGCACGGTGATCTGGTTCATCTTCCGGGTGGCGTAGGGCGAGCTGACTTGGATGAGGCCCATCCAGTCGTTGGAGTTTCCGGCGGAGAAACTGTTGGTGGCGCTGAACGTGTAGGAGCGCGCGTAGTGGCCGGGGCTCGCCTCGTAGTCACGCGGGTCGGCGGGACATTTGAAAATCGGTGACGGGGCGGTGTCGTTGGACAGGCCGAGGTAAGGGGCGATGGTGCGGTTCCACGGGCTGTAGGCGTTGGTCACGGCCGGAGGAAAAGAAAGCGCGGGCGGGAAGGCGCCGCTGTGATCATTGCAATAGAGCAGGGTGGCGGTGCCGATCTGACGAAGATTGCTCAGGCACACGGTGTTGTTTTTTGCCTTGGTGATGCTGCCGAAGACGGAAAAAAGAATCGCGGCGAGGATGCCGATGATCGCGATCACGGCGAGCAGCTCGATGAGCGTGAAGGCCCGGTGCTTGGGCGAACGCCGCGAGTGGTCCGGGGTGGCAGAGAAAAAGGGGCTCATGAAGATAAGCGGCGGACGGAACGATATCGGGGGTTTTCGCGACGACACGTTTTTGACGGCATCGAGGGGGTGGGGTGGGCAAGTGACAGTCTATGCGATTGCCATGACGGGCAACACCCGCAAAATTTACCACGTTAAATGGAAAACCCTCCGGCCACATTACGCACCCTCGCGGCTCAGCTCGGGGTGAGTCACGCCACGGTTTCGATGGCGTTGCGCAACCATCCCTTGATTTCGGCGGCCACGCGGGAACGGGTCCAGGCGCACGCGCGCAAAATGAACTATCGGGGCAATATTTTGGTGAGCGCTTTGCTCACGCAGGTGCGCCGCCAGCGTGTCAATGCGACGGGGGAGGTGATCGCGATGCTGATCGAAGGCTCGGGCCTCGAGCATGCGCCGTTGGTTGCCTCCATATGGGAGGCGACGCGGCGGCGGGCGCGCCAGATGGGGCTCAAGCTGGAACTTTTCCCCCTCGGACACCGGGGCAAGGATGCGGCCCGCGTGGGGCGGGTGTTGTTCAACCGGGGCATTCGCGGATTGATCATCGCGCCCATGCCCCTGGACATGGTCCCGGTGGAAATCGACTGGAGCCTCCATGCGGTGGTGGCGGTGGGTTACTCGTTTCAACAAAAGGAAATGAACCGCGTGGCGCATGCGCATTTCAGCGGCTTGCTGACCTGTTATCGTGAATTGCGAGCGTCGGGCCGCGCCCGCATCGGCTGTGTGATGAGTTATGCCGAGGACGAGCGGACGAGGCACTATTGGCAGGCGGCGGCGTTGTGCGCCCCCCGGGTGCATGGAGGCGCGGCGATCCCGCCCCTGATGTTGGACGAGACGCGAAGCGAGGCGGAGTTCGACACATGGTTCCGGCGCTACAAGCCGGGTGCGATCATCGGCAACCAACCGGATTACGTGCTCGACTGGTTGAAGCGGCGCGGGCTGCGGGTGCCGACCGATGTGGGTTATGCGAGTCTCGATCTGGCTCCCGACGCGAAGTTCCCGGGCATGTCCCAATCGTGGGAGCGCGTGTTTGCCGTGGCCCTGAATCAACTGGCGGGCGAACTGTCGCGCAATGAGTTCGGCCTGCCGTCCGAACCGAGCACGACGGTGGTCGAGGGAGTTTGGACCGCGCGCGATGGAAGTGGGTAAAGCGGGGCGGACCAAGCAGGGCGCAAAAAAGCCGGTGGATTTCTCCACCGGCTTTTTTCACGGATTAGGTTTTGGTCAGGCGATTTTATTCGCGCGACGGCGCCGGATCGACGCGCCGACGAGGGCAACCGAGCCGAAAATCACGGCGTAGGTGGAAGGCTCGGGAACGGAGGACACGGCGGTGAGGGTGCCGAGGGATTCGCTGAAGGTCAGATCGTAGCCGCCGGCGGTCAGCGTCCAGTTGCCCGAACCGGCGTTTACAAACGTGCCGCTGATGCTGGTGCCGGTCGCGGTGACATTGGCGAAGTCGCCGGTGAATCCTGTTTTGGTCAGGATGGTATAGGAGGACAGCAGGGTGGTGGTGGCGCCGAAGTCGAAGCCGAGACTTGCGCTGCTGAAGGTCACGGCGGCCGAGTTGATCAGGCCGGCGGCGGTGGAGCTGACGCCGATCGTGGTGGTCTTAGTCGTGTTGAACGCATAGCCGCCGGTCCGCGCGGACGTATCAAAAGTGGCTCCGGCCGCCACGGTGATCGCCGAGTTGGCGTTGATCGAACCAGCAGTGTTCAGTGCCAGAGTGCCGGCATTGATAGTGGTGTCGCCGGTGTAGGTGTTGACGGCGGTGAGCGTCAACGTGCCGGTGCCGAATTTGGTGACGGAGAATGAGGTCTTCAGCGCCTGGGTGGAATCGGCCACCACATTGGTGATCGTGAGATTGCCCGCACCACCCAGATTCGCGCCGTTGGCCGTCAGGCTGGGATTTGAGGTGTTGGTATTTCTAAAGTTGGAGAGGGTCAGCGTCTGTCCCGCCGTAGTGACCTCCAGCGTGCCGATGAAGCGGGAATCGACAGCCACATTTTGCGCGCTGGTGGCGGTGTTTCCGGAATACTTGAACGTGCCGCCCTTCAATTGAACCTGGCCGTTACCCACGGAACTGCTTCCGCTTCCGGCCAAGGTGCTCATGGTCGATCCGGTGACGGTATTGCCTGCACTGATCGCAATGCCTCCGGTGAAGGTGCTGTTTGCGTTGACCAGGGTGAGCTCAGAGGCCGTGGAGCTTAACGTCAGGGCGACGCTTCCGCCAATGGTGGCGTCCATCGTCATCGGAGTCGTATTGCTGAAAAATATCTGGCCGCCCGTGGTTGAAATGGCGAGCGTGTTGCCGTTGTTGGCCAGAGTTGTTCCTCCGCTAATAGTAAGCCCCTTTATTCCGAGGTCCCAAGTCTGGTTTGCTCCCAAGGAGATCGCGGGCCCGTTAAAAGTCAGGCCTGCTCCGCTCAGGGTGGATGCGATGGTAATGCCCGACGATCCCAACGTGAGAGTATTGCTCCCGTTGATCTGCAATACTTTGGTTGCCGTGCTATCTATGAAAATTCCGGCAATGGAGAGGTCGCCTCCGAGCAGTGAGGTTCGATTTGCAGTCAGCACGCTGCTGACCTGAATCCGGTCGCCTGCGCCGGGAGGACCTCCAGTCGTATAAGAACCAGCGACATTCAAAGCGGTGGTATTGTCAGCCTTTACGATATCCGTCGCATGGGCGGTGTGGGCGGCGGGAAACACGGCGGCAAGCGTTGCCGCCAGGGCGGGCAGGGTGAACGAGGCGAAGCGGGGTTTTTTCATAGGGGTATCGAGTGGCGGTGCGTTAAGTTGTAATACGGAGCATGCGGATGCGAAGTTGAGGGGGAGTAATGAGGTCCTATGAGATTATGCGGTGGGCCGATCAGTCGGGCGCGGCAGCGGCGAGCGAAGGGCGCGAAATTTTTTGGGTGGAGTCAGGGTAGGATGGTCAACCAATTACCCGATGAACCCCGGAGGCAATCGTGGTGAAACTTACCACGTTAAACAGAAATGGAGAGCTTCGCCTCCGCTGCAATGGATTGGCGCGGAGGCGGAACTGGTTTGCCGCTGGATTGAGTCGTCCCGCGTTCAGATACGCGGAGCCTGTCGGGAGCGGGCGAGTTCGGTGTCGTTGGGGCGGAGGTCGCCGCTGGCGTCGCCTTCTTCGAGCGTGAGGTCGGGGATGCGGTTGAAGGCGATGCGGACGGGGGCGTAGTCGAGCGCGCCGAGCGCGCCGCCGAAGACGACGGAGTGTTTGCCGAGCTTTTTATTGATGTGGTCGAGCGCGGCGTTGAGGCCGGCGCGGCGGTCGCCGTTGTCGACGATGCCGGGCAGCATCTCCGTGTGGCCGGCGGCGGTGCCGAGATCGAAGAGCGTCACGCCGACGCTGTGGATCGCATCGGAACCGCGGGTGCGCGGACGGCGGGCCCAGAGGAGATTTAAGATGCGCGTGAGTTCGAGCGTGTCCTGTGTCTCGGTGAACGTGGCGGCGGTGCTCCAGCGATCGCGGCCGGTGAAGCCCGCGGCGACGTGCATGCCGCCCGCGTAGAAACCGGCGGCGCGCAGGCGCATGGAGGCTTTTTGCAGAAGGCGGTGGAGCGTGGCTTCGGCGCCGGCGGTGTTGCGCAGGTGAGGCGGCAGGACGTGGGAGTGGCCGAGGGAGCTGGTGCGTTTGGGCGGGAGCGGGACTTCGGTGCCGCGGAGACGTTCCCACATGCGCTCGCCCTCGATGCCGCCCCAGAGGTGGCGGAGTTTTTCGACGGAGGCGGCGCAGAGGCTTTCGACGGTGTCGATGCCGCCGGCGCGCAGGCGGGCGTCCATGTTGCCGCCGACACCGGGAAGATCGCGGAGGTCGAGCGGGTAGAGACGCTGCGGGAGTTCGGACGATTCGATGACGGTGAGGCCGTCGGGCTTTTCGAGATCGGAGGCGATTTTCGCGAGCCAGGAGTTGGGGGCGATGCCGATGCTGCAGGTGAGGAATTCGCCGGCGATGCGGAGGATGGCGGTTTTTATTTTTCGGGCGACGGCGAGGGCGTCGGCGCGGTTTTGCCAGTCGGGCGGGAGCGTGCACCAGACCTCGTCAATGGACCATGCCTCGGAGACGGGCAGGCAGGTGCCGACGGCTTCGAGGAGTTTTTGGTGGTAGCGGATGTAGACCTCGGGGCGCGACTCGACGATGGCGATGCCGGGGCAGAGCCGGCGGGCTTCGGAGACGGGCGTGCCGACCTTGATGCCGCGGGCCTTGGCATCGTAGCTGCAGGCGATGACGCTGGTGGATTCCGCCATGACGGGCACGACGGCGACGGAGCGGGTGCGCAGCTCGGGGCGCTCCTGTTGTTCGCAGGAGGCGAAGAAGCCGTTGTAGTCTATGACGAGGGCGCGCAGCGACACGGGACGGAAAATCGCCGGAGCGGGAGGAGCGGTCAAACGCGGGTCGAAAAGCAGAATGACAACGGCGGGCAACCTGCTCTATTCGGGGGACATGCGCATCGCAGTGA
The DNA here is from genome assembly GCA_035459785.1 of Rariglobus sp. GTDB lineage: Bacteria > Verrucomicrobiota > Verrucomicrobiia > Opitutales > Opitutaceae > Rariglobus. The sequence continues at coordinate 45,213 of DATHXF010000119.1, forward strand.
TTTCCGACACCCACGGCCATTATCCGGCCGATCTTCCGAAGAAGTTGCGCGGGGCGGACGAAATCTGGCACCTCGGCGACGTGGGCGAGCCGGAGACGCTGGTGGAGTTTGAGCAGCTCGGCGTGCCGGTGCGCGCGGTGCGGGGCAACTGCGACGACTGGCCGGCGTGGCCGCTGGTGCGCGACCTCGAGTGCGAAGGCGTGATGTTTCATCTCGTGCATATTCCGCCGCGCCATCATTTGCCGAAGGGCGTGCGGGTGGTGATGCACGGGCACTTGCATGTGCCGCGCGACGAAGTCGATGTGCACGGCGTGCGCTGGCTGAGCCCCGGGTGCATTTCGCAACCGCGAGGCAAGGGGTGCAGCTTCGGATGGCTCACGGTGGAGAAAGGGCACTTTACTTGGAAACTGGTGGCGTTGTGAGGCGGGGCGGGGCGGGGCCGGTGAGATTTGCCTTTGCACTTTGGGGCGCAGTTTGACGCCATGGCGGGCAATGAAGGTGGTTGTGCTTTGTTCCGGCGGGATGGATTCGGTGGCCGCGCTCCAATGGGCGCAGGTCAACCATGTCGTGTCCGCCGTCATCAGTTTCGATTACGGCGCGAAACATAATCCGCGCGAACTGCCCTTTGCCGCCGAGCATGCGGCGCGGCTTTCGCTGCGGCACGAGATTGTGAAACTGGATTTCGTGAACCGGTTGTTCGCATCGGATCTGCTCACGTCGGGCGGCGACATTCCCGACGGACATTACGAGGCGGAGAACATGAAGCAGACGGTGGTGCCGTTTCGCAACGCGGTGATGTTATCCATCGCGACGGGTTTCGCCGAAAGCGTGGGCGCGGAGGCGCTCGTCATCGCGGCGCACGGAGGCGACCACGCGATCTATCCGGACTGCCGCGAAGATTTTATGCGCGCGATGAGCGACGCGATGCGGCTGGGCACCTACGCGGGCATTTTGCTGCTGCGTCCGTTCATCGCGATGAACAAGGCGCAGATTGCCGCCGCCGGCGTGAAACTCGGGGTGGACTTCGGACGCACCTGGTCGTGTTACAAGGGCGGCGCGGTCCACTGCGGCACGTGCGGCACCTGCGTGGAGCGTCGCGAGGCGTTCATCGACGCGGGGGTGCCCGACCCGACGGTTTACGTCGACAACGGTCCGCTGCCGCTCCGGCCGGACAAGCCGTTCCGGGCCATCGGCTGACCGGCAGGGACGGACATTCCAGCATGTTGATCTCCGAAACATTTTATTCGCTTCAGGGCGAAGGCGAGCTGACCGGCGTTCCGTCGGTGTTCATCCGCACGAGCGGGTGCAATCTGCGCTGCAACTGGTGTGACACGCCTTACGCATCGTGGAATCCCGAGGGCACCGAGCGCGCGGTCGCCGACCTGGTCGCCGAGGTGCGGGCGACGCCGACGCGCCATGTGGTGCTCACGGGAGGCGAACCGATGATCGCGAAAAACATCCGTGACCTGGCCGCCGCGCTGCGCGACGCCGGGCAGCACATCACGATCGAGACCGCCGCGACGGTGGCGCCCGACGGCATTGCGTGCGATCTCGCCTCGATGTCACCGAAACTGGGCAACTCCGCGCCCGATTCGCGTCTGCCGGATGCGTGGCGCGCGCGTCACGAGGCCACGCGCTGGAATCCCGACGCGGTGCGGGCGTGGATCGATGGTTATACGTATCAGTTCAAATTTGTCGTCTCCACTCCGGCCGACGTGGCGGAGATGGAGGGGCTGATCGGTTCGCTCGGGCGCGACATACCACGCCACAAAATCCTCCTGATGCCCGAGGCGGTTTCGCTCGAAAAAATGCGCGAACGTGCCGCCTGGCTGGGCGAACTTTGCAAAGAGCGTGGTTATCGGTATGCTCACCGCCTGCATATCGAACTCTATGGCAACAAACGCGGCACCTGATCCTTCGATTCCGCCGGGTTCTGTCGCCGACTCCGAAAACCGCATGGTGATCCATTCCGGGCCGGCCCAGCGGAAACTGTCCGAGGTGATTGCGCATCTGATCGCCGAGTTCCACATGCGGCCGGTGACGTTGCGCGAAGTGATCATCGTGTTGCAGGGCCGCGCCTACAACCTGTTGATGCTGTTGCTGGCGATTCCGTTCCTGTTGCCATTGCCGCTGCCCGGACTTTCGACGCTGCTCGGGCTGGTGATCGCGGCCATCGCGCTGCGGCTCACGCTTGGGCAAAAGCCCTGGCTACCCCAGAAGCTGCTCGACCGCGAACTGCCGCCGAAGTTTTTTCCGACGCTGCTGTCGGGTGCGCGCCGCGTGCTGCGGTTTCTAGAAGTGATGCTGAAACCCCGGATGCTCTGGTTGACGAATTCGCCGTGGCTGGTGCGGCTGCATTCGCTGGTCATCCTGCTCGCGGCTTTGGTGCTGCTGCTGCCACTGCCACCCGGGACGAATTTCCCGCCGGCGCTGTGCATCGTCATCATGGCCGGCGGACTTTTGGAGCGCGACGGCCGGTTCATTCTGGGCGGGTATGTCGCGCTCGCGTTCAACGGCGTGTTTTTCACCTATTTCGCGATTTACGGTAAAAAAATCATCGAGTGGTTTCTGGGTTTGTTCACGGCGTGATTGTTCGTGAGGATGGCCGGATGCCGGCTTCCGCCCAAGAATGCGCAGTTCTTTACAATCCATGCGTGGTTGCGGCTCAGCGTTTGAGCTAAAATCCTATCGTTTCACACCCGGATAATCATCGAGCCATGACCACGACCACCAACACCCTCACGCCCGAACAGCTCCGTCTCGCCATCAACCTCCGTCTCGGCCTCTTGGGCTGTGCCCCGGTGGCGGACTCCGCCGGCGGTGACGACCTGACCGGAGTCGCCGCGCCCTTGTTTGCGCAGCAGCGTGAAATCGCGCGTCGTCTGACCCATCAGCTCTCGCCGGTGGACGAGCGTATCCAGCACTTCCTTAACACCTACCTGTCCGAGACCGGTCCCGCGCCGCGTCTGCCCGCTCGCACCTTCGTCCTCGACCAGCCTGGTCTGGCCCGCGAACTTTCGCTGCCCGCTGACGGCGACACGGTGGATTCGCCGCTGCTGAAGAGCTTCCGCCTTCACAACGGCGTGCTGCACAACCCCGCCAACGACCGTCGCACCACGCAGGGCGTGTTTCACGTCGCCGAGGGCGGCCTGCCGATTCCCGACGACAAACTCGCGGTGCCCAAGATCACCTTCTCGCGCATGCTCGGCCTCGCATTGCGCCATCCGCCCGAGTTGCTGCGGCTGCCTTACACCGCGACCCAGGCTAATCCTGCCGAGTGCATCGTCTCGCTGATGCTGCGCCCGCTGGTGGTGCCGGCCGTGCCCGGCTTCATCGGTGAAAAACGCATGGAGATCCGTTTCTTCGCGCCCGGCTCGCTCGTTTCGAATCTCGATTTCGTCGAAAACATCTTCGGCAACGGCGGCGATCCATTCCTCGCCGACAACGACGCCGCGCTCGATGTGGACGGTTGGACCGGTCACACGGGTTGCGTGATCCTCGCGCCGCACCTTGTCGGCGTGCGCAAGCACCTCGTCGGCCTGCCGCACTGGGATCTCGCCACGCCGCGCCAGCGCCGCGACGGCATGTGCTGGAAGACCGAGGACGAGCTCTACAACGGCGGCAGCGCCTTCAAGCTCTGCGCCCGCGACACCCGCGGCGTCATGGTCACGCTCATTGCAGACAACTACTACGGCTACTGCAAAAAAGAGGTGAAGACGCAGATCAGCTACGCGGCCAACCTCTACGGCATGGCCGAGGAAGAGCATGCGGGCGGCGCCTTGGTGTTCCCCAGCTACGATCTTGGCGAAGACTTCTCCGGTTACGCCAAGAGCGAAGACGCCGGCTACACCGTCGCCGCCGTGCTCGCCCGCGAGCCGCAGGGCTGGACGGCGCAGCCCGAAGGCCATGCGGTCTCCACCACGATCGCCGACACGGTTCTCGTGCCCGAGCTTTCGCACTTCGACCTGCGCAAGCAGCGCATCTCTTGGAAGGACGCCGCCGGCGCCGACCGCCATATCAAGCTCCTCGCCGGCAAGGCCTACGTGCGTCCGTCCGGTTATCGCGTGCATATGGAGCCCGTGCGCGGCGAGCCCGGCCAGTGGCGTCTCGTCGGCACCGTTGCCGAGACCACGCTGTGCCACAAACCCTGCACCGTTTCCGGCGGCGGAAAATCGGAAATTTCCAAGGCGATCTCCGACGCCATCCTGCCCGGTCACGTGTTCCTCGCCGACATTGACCGCGACATGGACAATGTCACCGCGCTTCTGGCCCGCGATTACTCGGACCGTTTCCGCGACGACCGCGCCGGCAAAGACAAGCGCCCGATCCTCAGCCCCGAGCGCACGCTGGGTTCGGTCATCAAACTCCTCACGCCTTCCAAGCGCGACTACACCGACGCCTACAACGGCTGGCTCGCCGCCATCCCGCGTCACGTGAAGGAACTCGTCTTTGTCGTGAAGCGTTTCCACAAGCCGGAGTGGGGTGACAACTGGCGTGACCACTTTTCCGTGGACACGATCAACGGACGTCCCGGCTACGAGCTGAAGCTCGACGGCCGCAAACTCGTGGTAAACACCCTGCGCGTCGGTTACGAAGAAGACGGTTCCTGGCGCGTGTTCGGCCTGCGCCACGATTTCCATCCCGCCGGCAAGGTGCAGATGGAGGACGACATCACCGCATCCGTCGTCGCCCCCGGTGCCGACGCCTCGAAGCCCTCGCTCAAATACGTCCAGAACTGCGAGACCCGACTCTTTCAGCGCCCCGACGACGCGATTCATCGCGGCTACGATAAGCAGGCGGAGCTGGATATCTCCACGCCCGGCACGTTCCTCTCCAACTACGAGCCGCTCACGGCGGCCGATGCCCGTTCGCAGATCGAGGATGCGGTCGGCTTCTCCGCCTACACCGCGCCCATGCAGGACCTCGTTCGCAAAGCCGCGGCCACCGCCGGTTCGCCGGCCTACTTCGTGTCGAGCGCGCATCCGCGCATCGTCGGCGGAAAACCCTCGAAGAACCCGCGCTACCTGCAGCTGCGTCCCGATATCGCCAACCCGCGCGCCACTGCGCTCGCCTATCTCGGCCTGCGGCTCAACCGCCGCCTGCCTGCCGGCGAGGCTCCGCTCACGCCGGTCAACGTCGTGGTGCCCGGCCGCCGCAACAACCCGCCGGAGCCGGGCGTGCGCGCGCTGTGCTGCTTCAATCCAATCCATTACCTGGAGCTGCCGGAACTGTTCATGGAGTTCATCAGCTCCATGACGGGCAAGTCCCCGTCCACCACCGGCGCCGGCAGCGAAGGCGCGCTCACCAAGGGTCCGTTCAACGCGCTCCCTCCGATCATCGATCTCAACGCTGCGCTGGTCTCGTCGATCCTCACCGGTCACGACGTGTTCCTCTCCTCGGCCGGCTGTGTCGGTCCGAAGGTGCGCGTCGATCACGATGTCTCGCTCCTCGTGCCCGAGATCTTCTCGCGCATGAGCGATACCGAACGCTCGGCCAAGGCGCTCATCGCCGACGGGTGCTTTGAGAAGCTCCTCGATTTCGAGCATCGCGGAAAAATGATCCACGCGAGCCGCCTCGGCTACCGCATCACCACGCGCTTCGTGCGCGTGTTCTTCGGCCGCGTGTTCCCGCATCCGCATGTGGTGTTCACCGATGAAATGCTGCGTCCCGAGCAGCAGGACATGGACGTCTTCGCCGACGGCGTGGACACGATCGTCACCACGCACCAGCGCGTGGCCGAGAGCTACTTCGCCGACGGCAGCATCGAGATGGCCTGCCCGCCGCTGAAGGCGCTCCTGGAGATCATGGCCAAGGGCAAGACGGCGGCCGGCCACGGCCTCGATTCGCCCGAGGTCCGGTCGTTGTTCACGCGCGAAGCCCTGGTTGGCAGCGACTGGTATCGCGCCCGCCTCGACGCCAAGCAGAAGAACGAGAGCACGCTCTGGGGCCACCACGTGAAGAGCCTCGAAGCCATCCTCGACCAGGACGGCTACGAGGACGTGGCCAAGCGGCTCAAGCTCAACCAGCGCCTAGCCCGCGCCCAGACCGAGCTGGCCCGCGTGAAATCGCCCGAGTATCGCAAATCGCTCGACGGAACCCTGGGCGTCCAGCCGCTCTGAACGGGTTGACTGTTTCAAAAAGCCCCGGCGACACCGTCGGGGCTTTTTTGTGTTCAGATTCCCGGCTGCCGGGCTTTCGGATGTAGTGCATTCTTGGATGCATTCTTTTCATGGCGTTTTGGCCTGTGAAGATTTGCGCCACCACAGTCGTTATCTAAACTCCGGACATGCGGGCGACAGTTCCGCCGCCTGTGTAAAACCCCCTGTCATGACCCCTCGTGATAACCGCTTCAATACCCCCGCCGAGATGCTGGTGCGCCTCGTGTTCGCATCTCGTTTTATCTTCTTTTGTGTCGGCATCTTTTTGAGTCTGTTCGCGTTTCACTACGGTTCGGTGATCTATGCGTTGAAGGCGTTGATATTCTTTGCCGCGATGATCGCCGGCCACGTCTGGCTCAAGCGCGGCGGCAAACTGGAGGAGTGCGAACGTGCGCTGGATGCGATGTTCAGCGGCGAGCCCGGCACCGACGACGAAGACGGAATCGACGCGCTGCTCAGCCGTCGCGAGGCGCTGGAGAAAAAACGCGGCACGTCGGCTTTCGATCCGTGGGCGGTTCAGGCGCTGCGTCGCGAAATCAGCGACTACGTGAAGACCCACCCCGGGTCCAACCATCGCTTCGACGGACGGCAGTAAGCGTTCGATTTAGCGACTGACGAAGGCGTGCAGCCAGCCGGTCAACGCGCCCAGGCCGGCGAGCGGTTCGGGCGTGTGCGCGCCGGCACGCCACGCGGTGAACGGACGCGCGTCACCGGTGGCGAGGTCGTCCATGTCGTTGTGAATGACCGCATCCACCGTGCCGGCGGCGAAGAGTTTCGACACGGCGATCAAGCGCGCCTCGGCGTCGGCGCCGGCGGTGAGCTTGAAGCCGATCACCCTGAGCGGACGTGGCGCGATGTGCTTGAGTTCGGGGAGCAGCTTGGGCGTGGGCACGAGGCGTAGCGTGATCTCGGTGGCGTAGGACGACATCTTGCCGTCGTGAGTTTCGGACGGACGGTAATCGGACACGGCTGCGGCGTGGATGACCGCATCGAAGTCGCCCGTGCCGAGCAACCGGCGGAGTTGCGACTGGAGATCGCCGGTCGAGGAAAACGCTGCGGAGGCCGCGACGTGTTGCGCGCGCACGGCGCCTTCGCCGTGGAGCAGGGTGACGGTGTGGCCGAGTTGAGCGAGTGCGTCGGCGAGCAACGCGCCGGTGCGGCCGGTGCTGACGTTGGAAAGGAAACGAACCGTGTCGATGGGTTCGCGGGTCGCGCCTGACGTGACGAGGATTCTCACGCGATCTTGGGTCCGAGTTGAATGAGGACTTCGGTGATCAGCTGCTCGGGCTCGAGCAGGCGGCCTTCGCCTTCCTCGCCGCAGGCGAGTGCGCCGGAGCCGGTGGGCAGCACGCGCACGCCGGTGTCGGCGAGTTTTTTGAGAGAGGCCTGCGTGAGCGGGTGGTTGAACATCGCGACGTTCATCGCGGGGGCGACCCACCATGGTTTTTTCTGGATTTCCCAGGCGAGGAAAAGGCTGCCGACGAGATCATCGGCGAGGCCGGCGGAGAGGCGGTTGAGCGTGTTGGCGGTGGCGGGGGCGACGAGCGCGAGGTCGGCCCAGCGGGCGAGATTGATGTGGTCCATCGCCTTGCCGGATTCCCAGAGATCACTGGCGACGGGTTGGCCGGTGAGACCTTCAAGGGTGGACTTGCCAATGAACTGAAGCGCGGAAGGCGTGGCCACGGTGCGCACCTCGATGCCGGCCTGCACGAGCCGCGAGATCGCGAAGCACGCCTTGTAGCACGAGATCGAGCCGGTGAGTATCCACAGCAGGCGGGGCTTGCGGGAGGTGGTCATGAGGGAATTCGGAATCGAAATTTTATATGGAAATCAGGAAAGCAGGAACGGAACAGAACAGTGCGGGGATTTTTCCTGATTTCCTGATTTCCATATAAAAACTCAGTAGGATTCTTTTTTGCTAGGGAAGGAGCCGTCGGCGACTGCCTCGGCGAAGGAGGAGAGCCCGGTGGTGACGGTTTTATTCCCGTCGGCGAAATGGCGGACGAACTTTGGCGAGAAGCCGGGGTTGAGGCCGAGCATGTCGTGGAAGACGAGGACCTGTCCGTCGGTGTGCGGACCGGCACCGATGCCGATCACGGGGATGGAGAGCGCTTCGGTGATTTCGCGGGCGACATCGGACGGGACGCATTCGATGACGAGGCCAGAGGCGCCGGAGGTTTCGAGTGCGCGCGCCTGACGCAGCAACTCGGCGGCGGCGGTGTCGGTTTTGCCCTGCACTTTGTAGCCTCCGAGCGCGTTGACTGATTGAGGAGTGAGTCCGAGGTGTCCGATGACGGGCACGCCGGAATCCACGAGGTGGCGGACGACGTCCTCGTGTCCGTCGATGCCTTCGATCTTCACGGCATGGGCGCCGGCGCGCATGAGCAGCGAGGCGCATTCGACGGCGGGGACGATGCCCTTGCGGGCGGCGAGATAGGGGAAGTCGGCGATGAGAAATTTCGAGCCGGCGAGTCCGCGGGCGACGGCGGCGGTGTGGCGCGCCATGATCTCGGGAGTCGCGGCAAAGGTGGTGGCCTCACCGTCCACGACGGTGGCCACGCTGTCGCCGACGAGCACGCAATCGACCGGCGAGGCGGCGAGGAACTTCGCCTCCCAGTGCGCGTAGGCGGTGGACATGCTGATACGGCCCTTGCCCTTGCGGGCTTTGAATTCGAGGACGGACTTCATACGAGGGCGGCAAACGTCGCACGACGTTACGAAAAAGCCAACTCTCCGTTGGCCGGTCAGCCATTACGCACTTCGCGGGGGGATTTGCCGGTGGCGCGGCGGAGCCAGTGGGTGAAGTGCGAGGCCGAAGAAAACCCGAGGTCGTAGGCGATTTTTTTTGCGGGCACAGTCGAGTCGGCGAGCGTGGCGGTGGCGGATTCGAGACGGCGCTTTTGGAGGTAGGCGCGGGGGGTGAGTCCGAGTTGCTGCACAAAGAGGCGGTCGAGGTGGCCGGCGCTCAGGCCGGTGGTGGCGGCGAGTTGTTTTTCGCGAAAAGGCGTTCGCCAGTTATGCCGGTCGAGCTGCCGCAGGGCATCGAGCACGCGCGGGTCGAGTCCGCTCATGCGCGCCGGCACGACGCCTTCGGCGAGCAGGGTTTTCAAATAAGCCTGCGCCCAGGCGGCGAAATGCTGCTGGGTTTCAAAAAAATCGGTGAGCTCGACCGGTTGCGGAGGAAGCGCGGTGCCGGCGCGGGGGAACCGCCGGGTGATGAAGCGCAGCAGGGTGCGCGCGGCCTTGCCGAGCGCGGGGTGGTCTTCGGCGGAAACGACGAGGATCTGATCGACAAGGGAATCGCCGGACGGCCACTCGAGCTTGAAGTTGATCGAGAGGATGCGCGCGTCGGGGGAGAACTCCTGATGCAGCGAGTGGGGGCCGCAAAAAATCCACTCTCCGGGGTGCGCCACCCATGTGTGGCTGCCGCGTTTCACGGTGACCGAGCCGGTTTGAATCCACCAGGAGGAGAGCTGGTTGCGCTGGGAAAGCTGGCGGCGGTTGGGCGCGGCGACCTCGCCCTCGTAGCACCAGAGCAACCGCGCGTGCAGGAAAGACCAGTCTTCAAACGTGAGGTCGGCGGATCGGGGGACGGACGTCGGCATGCGTAAATACTACAACTTTTTATGTTATCCAATCAAGCGTCACACATGGCGGTTCCGATGAAGAGGGGGCAGGCTGGCGGCATGAATCCCACCCCTGTCCTTGGTTTTTATGAAGAGCCGTCGCGTTCGCTGCCGGTCATCGCCGAGTGCGATGTGCTTGTGGTCGGAGGCGGCCCGGGCGGCATTGGTGCCGCGGTTTCGGCGGCGCGCAACGGCGCGAAAACAATCCTGGTCGAGCGTTTCGGCAGCTTTGGCGGCACGTGGACGGCGGGCATCCTGAGCGCGATCATGCCCTATCCCTATGTGAAGGGGATTTTCGGCGAAGTGATTTCCGGCTGGCATAAGCGCGGTGGCTGGAGCCAAGGCCAATGGGGCGCTCACGACGGCTGGGGTGCAGGCGGCAGCTATGACAGCGAAGTGGCCAAGGTCGCTCTGGACCGGCTCGTGGTGGATGCGGGCGTGACGCCGTATTTTTTCGCGCAGGCGGCGGGCGTCATCCGCGAGGGCAATCGCGTGCGCGGGGTGATCATTGAATCAAAGGAGGGCCGTCAGGTCATCCTTGCGAAGATGATCGTCGATTCGTCGGGTGACGGCGACGTGAGCGTGCTGGCGGGCGTGCCGTCGGACAAGGGCCGCGACGAGGACGGCGCGGTGCAGCCGATGACGATGATTTTCAAGATGACCGGCGTGGACGACGAAAAGGCCATGGCCTCGAAGCAAGCCGACCACGACTTTACCAAGGCCTGGCAGGCGGCGAAGGCGCGCGGCGAGGTCACGGTGCCGCGCGAAGACGTGCTGGCGAACCGCAACCCGAAGCCGGGCGAGTGGAATTTCAACACGACGCGCATCATTCACAAGGACGGCACGAAGCTGCGCGACGTGACGGACGCGATGATCGAGGGCCGCCGCCAGGTGGCCGAAGTCGCGGCGTTTTTGCGCAAAAACATTCCGGGGTTTGAGAACGCGGTCGTGTCCGAGACGGCGCCGCACATCGGAGTGCGCGAGACGCGGCGCATCCGTTGCGACTACACGGTCACGGCGAAGGACATCGTCGAGGTGACGCCGTTCGAGGACTGCATCGCGCGCGGAGACTGGTTCATCGACATCCACAGCCCGACGGGCGAGGGCACGGTGCGCATCCATCCGCCGGTGGGGAAGTGGTATGAAATTCCCTTCCGCTGCACGCGCGCGCAGGGCGTGGACAACCTCCTGGTGGCTTCGCGCTGCATCGACAGCACGCACGAGGCGCACGCGGCGATCCGCATCACCCCACAGGTGATGGCGATCGGCGAAGGCGTGGGCGCGGCGGCGGCGCTGTGCGTGAAGCTGGGCCTGAAATCGACGCGCGATCTCGACGTGAAACTGCTGCGCGAAACGCTGCGCAAACAGGGCGCGTTCGTTTGAACGGACAAAACAAAAGGCCGCGCGAGTCATCGACCCGCGCGGCCTTTTGTGTCGTGAGGCGGAGGATTACTTCGCGACGACGGGGACGGTGCCGGCTTTGATGAGGACGAAGTTGTCGGGTTGCAGATGTTTTTTGATGGCGGCGTTGACCTGGTCGAGCGTGACGGCGTCGAGCTTGGCGGTGTAGCCGTCGATCCAGGCGAGCGGGTAGCCGCGGTGCACGGTGGCGAGGATTGTCGAGGCGAGTCCGTCGGTGGTGGCGAGGCCGACCTGAAAGGTGCCGGCGAGGTTGGTCTTGGTGCGGGCGACTTCCTCGGCGGTGACGCCCTGTTCATACCAGGACTTCAATTCGCGGCGGGTGGAGGCGAGGCCTTTTTCGAGGAGGTCGGGGGCGAAGTTGGCGACGATGCGCCAGTCGCCGTCGGTGAAGGTGTCGTTGCCGGTCTTGGCGCCGATGCCATAGGTGAGGCCTTCCTGGTCGCGCACGGTGGCCATGAGTCGGCCGGTGAAACCGCTGCCGAGAATCGTAGTGGCGACGCGCAGCGGGAGCGAGTCGGCGTCGGTGTAGCGCAGGCCGCTGGCCTGGCCGAAGATGACGCTGACGTTGGGCTTGTCGGCCATGAACACGGTCTGGTCGCGGTCGATGTCCATGCGGGTCGAGATGCGCGGATAATCGGGGCGCTTTACGCCGCCGGACCAGCCGGCGAAGGCTTTGCCGACCTCGGTGTTGAGCGCGGCGGGATCGATGTCGCCGACGGCGACGAGGGTGAGCTGCGCGGGGCCGTAGAACTTTTGATGGAAGGCGCGCAGGTCGGCGACCGTGGCGGCCTTGAGCGCGGCGAGAAACGCTTCGGTGGACGGCTCGTAGTTCGGATGGCCTTCGGGATAGATGGAGGCGGCGAAGGCCTGGCCGGCGCGGTAGCCGGTCTGCTCGAGGGCGCGCTGGAGGCGGCCGGCGATTTGTTTTTTGAGTTTGGCGAACTCTTCCTCGGAGAAGGCGGGCGTGCGGAGCTGTTCGGCGAGGAGGGAAATGACGAGCGGGACATCCTTGCGGAGGCACTTGCCGCTGAAGTTGACCATCGTGTCGTCCACCGCGAAGGCGAGTTCGGCGCCGACGGCGTCGAGTTTTTGGGCGATGGCGAATTTGTCCTGTTTGGCGGTGCCTTTGTCCAGCATGCCGCCGACGAGGGAGGCGATGGCGAGGTTGGTGTCGGGCGAGAACGAGTCGCCGGCGGGCAGCGAGCCGCGGAAGGTGACGACGTCTTTCACGGCGGTCGGGTAGGCGATGACATCGATGCCGGCGACGGTGGTGCGGGTGACGCCGTCGGCGACGCCGGCGGAAAGGCGGGAGGCGAGGGCCGAGAGGCCGAGGACGAGCGAGAGAAGAAGGATGAAGCGTTTCATGGTGGCGGGGCGCGGGCGGTTACTTGGCGTCGGCTTCGGGGGTGAGCACGGGGATGAACCAGCCGGTGGTGCTCTGGTCTTCGTTGAAGTATTCGTTGGCGACGCGTTTCACGTCGGCGGCGGTGACCTTCCTGATCGCCTCGTCGAGGGTGACGTAGAGGGTCCAGTCGCCGGAGGAGATGTATTCGTTGAGGTTGCTGGCCACGGCGAACGCGCCGTCGCGGGCGTAGGCGGAGGAGGCGATCAGCTGGCTGGCGGCGGAGGAGACCTCGTCGGCGGTGACGCCGTCCTTCTTCACGCGTTCGAGCTCGGCGAGGGCGATCTTCTCGACCTCCTCGTGTTTCGCGTCGGGTGCGAGGCTGGCGTAGACCGTGGTGAGCGACGGGTCGTGGAAGAAGCCGATGTCGGCGGAGACGGAGGTGGTGAGGTTTTTGTCGGTCAGGGCGCGGTAGAGGCGGCTGTTTTTGCCGGAGGTGAGTATGGCGCCGAGAACCTGGAGGGCGGGCATGTCCGGGTTGCGGGCCTCGGGCGTCTTGTAGGCGATGCCGACGACGCCGAGTTTGCCGGCGCGCTTGACGGTGACGCGGCGCGGGCCGGACTGGGCGGGCTCCTCGGTGTAGACCTGCGGGATGGGCTTCGGGGCGCGGGGGATGGCGCCGTAGTATTTTTTGACGAGGGCGAGGGCACCGGCGGGCTCGATGTCGCCGATGACGGTGACCGTGGCGTTATCGGGCCAGTAGAACGTGTCGTAGAACTCGCGTAGTTTTTCGATGGATACCTTCTCGATGTCGCTGCGCCAGCCGATGGTGGAGTGGTGGTAGGGATGGGCGATGAAGGCGGAGGCGTTGATCTCCTTGTCGAGGGCCTGGATGGGGTTGTTCTCGCCGATCTCGAATTCGTTGCGCACGACGGTCATTTCGGGGCGGCGGTCGTCCTCGCGCAGCCAGAGGTTGCGCATGCGGTCGGCCTCGATGGCGACGTAGGCCTCGACGTGGTCCTTGCCGAGGTTGGCGAAGTAGTTGGTGCGGTCGAGCCAGGTGGTGGCGTTGTAGTTGGCGCCGACGCGTTCGAGGAGCTGGTCGACGCTGTTGCCCTTGGCGCGGTTGAAGGCCTCGGTGCCCTTGAACATCAGGTGTTCGAGCAGGTGGGTGGCGCCGGTGGTGCCGGTGACCTCGTTGCGCGAGCCGACGCGGTAGGTGACCATGAAGGTGACGACGGGCGCGGAGTGCTCGGGCAGGACGAGGACCTGGAGGCCGTTGGCGTCGAGGGTGTATTCGGAGATGCCGCCGAGGGTTTTGACGTAGGTGTAGCCCGGGGAGGCGGGCGGCGGGGCATCGGCGGCGAAGAGGGCGGCCGAGGACAAAAGACAGAAAACGGCGGACAGAGGACGGAGGAGACTCATGGGAAAGGGTTGAGGGTGTGACCGCGAACGGGGGGAAAGTTTCCGATTTATGCGGGGGAATCGAGGCAACAGTGAGCAGGTGGATTTCTCGCGGACATCAGACGGACGGATAAACGAGGGAAAGCACGGGCGGAGAGTTACGTTTGAGCACCAACGGTGTCAGGTATGAGGCAAGTGAACCACGGACTGACATGAGTAATGAAAAACCGACCGAAGCAGAGGATGCGGCCACGCCTTATCATGGACACGCGGGCACGCAGGTGTGCGGGGACTGGTGCCGGCATTTCGATCCGTTGGATCAGGATCTCTGGGCGGGCTATGGACGCTGCGTGCATCCGCTGAGTTTGCGCAGCGGGCAAGTGTTTCGTGTCGGCCATGAGTGCACGGTGGGAGAGGCTCCGGTGAAGTGAGGTTAACTTGTTTTCCGGACGCTTCTTGGGTGGCCTGGCGGTATAAGACGACGGATTGAAAGGCGGAGTTGTAAGGGAAACTCATAGGTTGTGCGTGGCGGTGCGGAGGTTTGCGCGAAGTGGTGATTTGTGATCAGACTCATTGCGTGAAAAACGGCCGGCCCCGGTCGTTTCCGACACACCTCTCCAACCCCAACGAAAGGAGTCAGTCATGTCACCCCGACTACTTCGCACTTACCTCGATGTGGCGCATGTCGACTACATCGTTCGCGGCCACCGGCCGGCTTTCAGCTCTTCACGTGTCGCCGAGGCGGCGCATGTTCCCGGACGAGATCTGGCCAAGGTGGTGATCGTCTGGATGGACAACCGTCTGGTGATGACGGTGCTGCCCTCGACGCAACACATCGACCTCGAACATCTCCGCGAACTGGCCGGAGCGCGGACCGTGCGGCTGGCGCACGAGGAGGAGTTCGCGGCGCGGTTCGACCAGTGCGAACTCGGAGCGATGCCGCCCTTCGGAAACCTTTACGACATGGAGGTGTTCGTCGCCGAGTCGCTGACGCAGGACGACTACATCTCGTTCAACGCCTGCACGCACACGGACATCATGACGATCGCCTACGCCGATTTCGAACGATTGGTGCGGCCGCGCGTGCTGGCCTTCGCCGAGCCGACGATGGTGTGAGCGGAGGAGGGAAACGGCGGGCACGGTGCCCGCCGTCCATCAGGCTGCCGGAGGCTGGGAGGCCGCGGCGCGCGCGGCGATACGGCGTTCGGCCTCGAGGATGATGGCCTCGCAGCCGATAAACTTGTGGTCGTCGAGACAGAGGCGACGGCGTTTGCCGTTCGTTTCGTAGATCGCGTAGGCGATGCCTTTGTTGGCCCACTTGCGACGATCCATGTCCACGATGGAGTCGAAGTGGACCGACTGGCCGTCGGCGCCGGTGATGAGATCGCCGTCGGCGCGCACGCTCTTGCGGTGCTGCAGGGCGACCCAGCCGACGAAGGAAAGGCCGATGGCGGCGAGGATGAGGCCGATCGTGCGCTGGCCGGAGAGGTCGCCGGGACTGCGGTGTTTGGGCAGTTTGTCGGGGAGCTTGTGGGCGGCGGCGTAGGTGTTCCAGGCGCGGACGACCTCGGGGTTTTTGTCGGTGGGCTTTTCGTCCGCCACGACGATGTCGGCGGTGACGGTGACGAGTTGCTGGTAGCGTTTCTCCTCGGAGGGCCAGGCGATAAAACCGTCGTAGCAGAACCAGTAGGCGGAACCGTTGAGCATGAGCGCCATCATGATCATGCGGCGGCGCCATTCCTTGGAGATGCGGGCGTGGACGTTCATTGTGGGGTAAGGGGTATTTGATTTAAGAGAAAGCAAACGGGCGCCGATGTCAGCCGGCGATGCGCTGGCCGCCGACGATGACGGCATCCACGGGGTTGCCGCCGAATTCGTGGGCGAGCGCGCGTTCGTCGCGATGTTTCAGGAGCACGAGATCGGCGCGACGTCCGGGCTCGATGGTGCCGCGGTCGCTCAGTCCGAGCACGGCGGCGGGGTTGACCGTGCTCGCGACAATGGCCTCGGCCGCGCTCAATCCGCCGTAGCGCACGGCGAGCGCGATCACGAACGGCATCGAGTGGGTGGGTGAGGTGCCGGGGTTATAGTTGGTAGCGAGGGCGAGCAGCGCGTTCTCCTTCAACAGCACTTCGGCGCGGGGCATCGGGCGGTTTTCGTGGAAGTTGGTCGCGGGCAGCAGCACGGCGAACGTGTTGCTCGCGGCGAGCGCCTTCAGGTCGGCGGGGCTGGCGGCGGAGAGATCGTCCACGCTGCGCGCGTGGAAACGCAGCGCCTCGGCGATCATGCCGGTGGACGTGTGGCGGTCGGCCTGCACGCGGAGCGGCAACCCGTGTTTGCCGGCGCGTTCGAAGAGACGCACGCAGGCTTCGAGAGGCCACGCGCCTTCGTCGCAGCGCGCGTCGATGGCGATGCCGGGGAATTCGTGCCAGACCTCGGGCAGAATCTCGCGCACGACGAGGCGCGTGTAGGCGGCGGGGTCGCCGTCGATCGCGCCGCCGAGCAACGCGGTGGGCACGACGGTGCCGGGCCAGCCGTCGGCGGCGCGGTTGATGGCGTGGAGCATCTTGAGCTCGGCCTCGGAGGAAAGACCGTAGCCGCTCTTCACCTCCATGGTGGTGGTGCCGCCGCGGAGCATGAGATCGAGGCGCGTGCGCAGGCCGGCGGCGAGTTGCTTGCGGGTAAGTTCGCGCACGGCGCGCACGGTGGCGTGGAGTCCGCCGCCGAGGCGGGCGAGTTCCTTGGCGGGCGTGCCGGCGAGCTGGCGCGTCCATTCGTCGAGACGGTCGCCTGCCCAGCAGGCGTGCGTGTGGCAATCGATGAAGCCCGGCATGAGCACGCGTCCGTCGGCGTCGATGACCTCGCTGTCGGCGGGTGCCTCGGTCACGGAGCCGACGGCGGCGATTTTTCCGTCGCGCACCCACACGTCGCCGCGCGGGATCACGCCGAGTTCGCGCAAGGCCGCGCCGCGACGGGGGCGGACAGGCGTGTCACCGGTTGAGCCAGGGGCGGCGAGGGTGAGGATGCGGGCGTTGCGGATGACGAGGTTCATGGCCAAAAGGGTTGATTGGCGGATGCGGCGGCGCGGTGCAACGCTGGGGATGGGAGCGGTTATCCGCGTTCCCAGGCGGCGATGGTGGCGTTGAGGTAGGCGAGTTGGCGTTGAAGCGTGTCGAGATCTTCGTGGAGTTCCGACTCGAGGCGACGATGGAGGTGCGGGCGTTTTTTCTCCGACAGCGTGAAACGCCAGGCTGGCGAGCGGCGATAGTCGCGAAGTTTGCGCTCGGTGTCGCGGAGGGCGGCGTGCAACTCGGTGATGGCGCGGCGCAGGCGGCTCAGGGAGGAGTCGGGGCCGATCTGGTCGTTGGCGGTGTCCCATTCGATTTCGAGACGGGCGAGCCAGTCGGCGTCGCGGGCGGTCCAGGCTTGCTGGACTTGGTGCCAGAGACGTTCGCGGGCAGGCGTCCATTCACCGCCGCGGTCGGGGTGCAGGTGCTGCACGAGGCGGCGGTAGATGTCGCGGGCGTCGGCGGTGGCGGGAGGGGTGGCGGCGGGCCGCGGAACGAAGTCGTCATCGTCGGGCCGTGTGTAGTCGGAGTGGGATGACGGTTCCGGTTCGGGAGCGTGACCGCGCTCGTCGTCATCGGGCCCGGCCTCGTCGGCGCGGTTTTCTTTCCAGACCTTTTTGACGGAGCGACCCGTGAGTGCGGCCATGAACTGCGCGCTGTCCACGTCGCGGGCTTTGCGGATCACCTCCGCATGGAGTTCGCGCAGGGTGGTGACGAGTTGCGGGAACGCGCCGTGCAGCCAGCGCTCGTAGGCGAGCGTGTCGGTTTCCTCGTGGCGGTGCAGATCGCGGGCGGATTTTTCGGCGCGTTTGCGGGCGGCGTGGAATTCCGCCCAAGCGGCGTGGCGAAGCGGAGCGACGTTAAGAAGGACGAGGGCGCGGCTCGAAGACGGAGGCAAAGACGAAGCGGGGCCCGTGGGGCGAACAGGTCGCATGGGACCTAGGATTGGGAGGCCGCTATTTTTTGGCGGAGGTGGGTCGTGCGGTCGCGGGCCTCGTTGGCGCGGACGGCCATGCCGTAGGCGGCGGGTTCACCGACGATGAAGACCTTTTTCTTTCCGCGGGTGATCGCGGTGTAGAGCAGGTTGCGTTGGAGCATCATGAAATGCGCCTTGAGGAGCGGCATGATCACGACGGGGTATTCGGAGCCCTGCGATTTATGGATGCTGATCGCGTAGGCGGGGGCGAGGTCGCCGAATTCGCCGCGGTCGAAAGTGTGTTCGGCATGGTCGAATTTCGCGGTGAGTGTGCCGGCTTCGGTGTCCACGGACGTGATGATGCCGATGTCGCCGTTGAAAAGAGATTTGTCGTAGTTGTTGCGCAGCTGGATGACTTTGTCACGCGGACGGTATTCGCCGTGCGGACCGCGCAGGCCCTTGCTGTGGGGGTTGAGCGCGGCCTGGAGTTGCACGTTCAAGTTGCTCACGCCGGCGGTGCCTTTGTGCATCGGGGCGAGGATCTGCACGTCGTTGATCGGGTTGAACCAGGCGTAATGCGCGGGGATGAACTCGGTGCAGAGTTGGATGGTTTTGCGGATGCAGTCCTCGGCGGAGTCGGCGACGATGAACGTGAGGTCGGACCACGCCTGCGCGGCGGCGACCTCGTTGACGGAGGGCGGCAGGCCGGGCTCGCCGGCGTTGATGGCGTGGGCGGTCGTCACGATCTGGCTCTGGCCCTTCTGGCGGTAGATGACGTTGAGGCGCGTGACGGGGACCTGCTGCGTGGCGATCAAGTCCTTGAGGACGTTGCCGGCGCCGACGGACGGAAGCTGATCGATGTCGCCGACGAGGAGGAGGTGGGCGCGGGACGGGACGGCTTGGAGGAGCGCGGCGGCGAGGCGCGTGTCGAGCATCGAGGCTTCGTCCACGATGAGGAAATCGGTGGCGAGCGGGGCGTTTTCGTTGGCGACGAAGCCGCCGCCGGCCGGGTCGTATTTGAGGAGACGGTGGATGGTGGAGGCGAAGCCGCCGGTGGTTTCGGCGAGGCGTTGCGCGGCGCGGCCGGTGGGCGCGGCGAGGTGCACGCGGACTTTCTTGGCCTTCAGGATATCGACGAGGGCGCGGAGGATCGTGGTTTTTCCGGTGCCGGGTCCGCCGGTGAGTATCGAGATTTTGGAGACGAGGGCGTTTTTCAGGCCGACGCGCTGCTGGTCGGCGAAGGTGAAGCCGGCTTTTTGCTCGGCCCATTCGACGGCGGCATCGGTTTTGATGGGCGGGAGTCCGCTGCCGACTTTGCCGAGGCGGGTGAGGGTGGCGGCGATTTTTTGTTCGGCGCGGTCGTTGGCGGGAAGCTGGATGAGCGCGGAGCCGGGGAGCGGATCGGTGACGCCGGCGGGGGGGTGGCGGACGAGGGCGCGGGTTTCGACAAGGGCGTTGATCCGGGCTTCGAGGTAACGGGCCTCGGTTTCGAGGAGCGGAGCGGCGTAGTCGATAAGGGCGGCTTCGAGGAGCGCGGTGTGGCCTTCCTCCTGGAGCGTTTCCATCGCGTAGAGCAGGCCGGCGTCGAGGCGGGGCGGAGCGTCATTGGCATAGCCGAGGTTGATGGCGATGCGGTCCGCGGTCTTGAAGCCGATGCCGTCGATGTCGCGGGCGACCTTGTAGGGTTGCTCGACGAGGATGCGTTTGGCCTCGGAGCCGTATTGGTTGATGAGCTTCACGCACTGCCCGGTGGTGACGCCGTAGGTCTGGAGAAAAATGTAGAGCTCGCGGAAGGCGCGCTGGTCGTCCCACGCCTTCTTGATGGCGGTGGCGCGTTTTTTGCCGATGCCGGGGACGTCGCGGAGTTTGCCGGACTCTTCGCTGAGGATGCGGAACGTGGCGGTGCCGAACGCATCGACTATTTTGTTGGCGTAAACTTTGCCGATGCCGTCGACGAGGCCGGAGCCGAGGTATTTGCGGATGCCGTAGACGCTCGACGGGAGTTCGGAGCGGAAGGAGTCGATTTTGAACTGGTCGCCGTGCTGCGCGTGTTTGGTCCACGAGCCGCGCAGGTGGAGGGTTTCGCCGCATTGGACGCCGGGGAGCGGGCCGGTGATGGTGACTTTGGCGTCCTTGCCCTCGGCGGAGTCGGGACGGAACTCCGCGATGGTGTAGTGATTCTCCTCGTTGAAGAAGATAATGCGTTCGAGAACGCCGGTCAGGGTGTCGGAATTGGCGGAGGAGGCGGCCACGGGTGTCGGCCGAAGATTCAGCTTTCGCGCAAACCGGTCAAGTGACGTCGAACTCGGTGGCGCCCAGCGCGGTGAGATTGTCGTAAACGGCGTCGGCACCGGCGGCGCGCAACTCTTCGGCCGTGTGCGTGCCGGTGGTCACGGCGTAGCAGGGGAAGCCGGCGTTGTGCGCGGCTTGCACGTCCCAGGGCGAATCGCCGACGAGGCAGGTCGTGGCGGCGTCGGCGCCGAGTGTCGAGAGGGCGTGGTCGCTGAACGCGGGCTCGGGCTTGAGCCAGGGCGTGTCCTTGGCGCCGAAGACCTCGCGGAGGAATGGGGTGAACCCGAGGTGGGCGCAGACGGAGCGGGCGGACGGGCCGTGTTTGTTGGTGAACACGGCGCAAGTGACGCCGGCGGCGGTGAGTTTTTCGAGAAGTGCCATCGCGCCGGGCATGAGGTCGGCACCGGTCAGCATGGTGGCGTCCCAAAAAGGACGGTAGATCGCGAGCGCCTCGGCGAGGCGGGATTCGGGGATGAACTTGAGCATGGCGTTTTCGAGACCGCCGCCGATGGCGCGCTTAACTTGTTCGTGGGTGGGCGCGGGCAGGCCGAGTTGCGGCAACGTGTGCACGTAGCTGCGGTGGATCGCCGGGAGGTGATCGAGCAAGGTTCCGTCGAGGTCGAAGAGCACGGTGCGAAAACGCATCCGGTGATCCTACGGCGGGGGACTTTGCGCGAACGACACAAAATTAGCGTTCCTTCGCGGCGCGCGTCCGTTCAACCTGCGCGTAATGCCAGACCCTGTCATCACCCAGCCCGAGACCCGTGTGCAGCTGCACATCGACGGGGAATGGTTGCTGGTGGAGTTGCAGGGCGCGTGGCGGATCACGGAAACGCGTCCGTCGTGGCCCGAGTTGCTGGGGGCTTCGAAGCTCGAGCCGGTGCGCGTGAAGTTTGTATGGGGGGCGCTCGCCGACTGGGACAGCGCGCTGCTGCTGTTTGTGTTCGAGGTGCGCCAGTGGTGCCGAGTGAAGGGCGTTTACTGCGACATGACCGACCTGCCCGAGGCGCTGCAAAAACTGCTGCGCCAGCTTCAGGTGGTGAACGAGACGCGTCTGGTCGTGGACCGGTCGCGGGATTTTTTGACGATGGTGGGACTGGCCGCGCAGGACGGGTGGGCCAAGACACGCGAGATCGCCACGTTTGTGGGCGAGTGCGTGATCAGCGCGGGCGACCTGGTGAAGAAACCGCACAAGTTTCGCTGGCGCGACTGTCTCGATGAGATGCAGCAGTGCGGCGCGATGGCCCTGCCGATCGTGAGTCTGATCAGTCTGTTGGTCGGTCTCATCATGGCTTATCAATCCGCCGTGCTCATGCGGCAGTTCGGCGCCGACATCTACGTGGCCGACGCGGTCGGTCTCGTCATGGTGCGCGAAATGGGCGCGATGATGACGGCGATCATTCTCGCGGGCCGCACAGGCGCGGCGTTCGCGGCGACGCTGGGCAACATGAAGGCGGGCGAGGAGATCGATGCGTTGCAGACGCTCGGCATTCGTCCGGTGGATTTTCTGGTGATGCCGCGTCTGGTTGCCCTTGGCGTGATGATGCCGCTGCTCGCACTCTACGCCAACGGCCTCGGCATTCTCGGCGGCATGGCGGTCTCGCTCGGTCTGCTCGACATCCCGCCGACCGCCTACTGGGTGGAAACACAGACGGCCATCGATCTCTCCGATATCCTGACCGGCCTCGTCAAAGCCTCCGCATTCGGGGTGCTGGTGGGCTTGGCCGGCTGTCTCCGCGGCTTGCAGGCCGAACGCAGCGCGGCGGGCGTGGGTCGGGCGGCGACCTCGGCGGTGGTCACGGGTCTGTTGCTGATCATTGTGTCGGACGCGGTGTTTGCCGTGATGTTCAACTTCCTCGGCTGGTGATATCCGCATGAACACCTCCGACCCTTATCCTTTCGCGATCGACGCCGCCGGCCTGGACTGCGGTTACGAGGGCAAAGTTCTGCTCAAAAACGTCAGCTTCCAGGTGAAGCGCGGGGAGATTTTCTTCATCATCGGCGGTTCCGGCTGCGGCAAGAGCACGCTGCTCCGCCACCTCATCGGGTTGAATCCGCCGACGGCCGGCACGGTGAAGTTTTTCGGCGAGTGCTTCAACCAGGCGTCCGGCGACCGTCAGCGCGAGATGCTCAAGCGCATCGGCGTGCTCTACCAGGGCGGTGCGTTGTGGAGCTCCCTCAACCTCCTCGAAAACGTCATGCTGCCGCTGGAGGAATACACGCCGCTCAAACCCGCCGAGCGCGCCGAGCTGGCCTGCATGAAACTCGCGCAGGTCGGCCTCTCCGGCTACGACGCGTATTACCCGTCGGAGATCAGCGGCGGCATGAAGAAGCGCGCCGGCCTCGCCCGGGCGCTCGCGCTCGACCCGGCCATCGTGTTCTTCGACGAACCCTCGGCGGGCCTTGATCCGCTCACGTCGCGCAAACTAGACGAACTCATCGTCAACCTGCGCGACCTCCTCGGCATGACCTGCGTGGTCGTTTCGCACGAGCTCGCCTCGATTTTCGCCATCGCCGACCGGGTCATCATGCTCGACAAGCAGCACAAGGGCATCATCGCCGAGGGCGATCCGCGTCATCTCGTGCAACACAGCACGGATGTGCGTGTCCGCGAATTCCTGGGCCGGGGCGAGGACGCCAAAGTCACCGCCCGCCAAAACCAGTCTTCCCCTTGAACCCGCTCCCGCCTAACCCTCTTTCACCGTGAAGACCAAAGTCAGTCCAGCAGTCGTCGGTTTGTTTGTCCTGGGCGCGTTTGTCCTCGGTCTCGTCGCGCTGTTTTCCTTCGGCGGCATCAACTTTTTCTCCAAGCCCGAGCGCTTCGTCGTGTATTTCGACGAGTCGATCCACGGCTTGGATCTCGGCTCCCCCGTGAAGCTGCGCGGTGTGCGTGTCGGCCGCGTGGTGGACATCGGCCTGCGTTATATTCCGGCCACCGGGGATTCGCTGGTCGCCGTGTCGTGCGAACTCAACCGCAACCTCATCGCCGACAACAAAGGCGGCATGATCGACGTGACCGAGGACGGAAAACTTCAGGGCCTCGTCGACCGCGGCATGCGCGCCCAGCTCGGCGTCATCGGTTACGCGACCGGTCTCCTTTACGTGGAACTCGATTTCCTCGACCCCAAGGACTACCCGGCTGCGCCGCGTGCCGATCTGGTTTCAAAATACGTCGAGATGCCCGCGATCCCGTCGAAGAGCGCCGAGTTGCTGCGCAGCCTCGATGAGATCCTCACCAACATCAAAGGCGTCGATCTGGCCGCGCTCTCGCGCGAAGTGCACGGGTTGATCGCCGACACCCGAAAAAAGATCAACGCGATGGACACCGGCGCGCTGGTCGCCGAGTGGACCAAGGCCGGCGCCGCCGTGCGCGGGCTCGCCGAGGCCCCCGAGGTCAAGCAGGCGCTGGCCAGTTTCGCCTCCGCCTCCGTCACGCTCGACGGCGTGCTCGCCGAATATGCGAAGAACGGGCCGAAGGGCGCCGACATGGCGGCCACGCTCGCCGAGGTCCAGAAGACCGTCGCGACGTTCAACTCGACGGCCGCCACCGTGCAGAAATTCGTGAACGCCCAGCAAAGTCTCGGCGACGACGCCTCGCAGGCGCTGGTGCGTCTCGGCGAAGCCGCCTCCGCGGTGCGCGAGCTCGCCGACTTTCTCGAGCGTAACCCCAGCGCGCTCCTCTCCGGCCGCAAGCAGCCCGCCCCGGTCAACGCTCCCGCCGCCAAGTGATTTTTCCCCACGCTCGATGAACTTCTCCTCCCGCCTCCGCCGTTTGTCCGCCCTCGGTCTTTTGTCCGCCGTCGTGCTGGGCGTGACCGGTTGTTCGCTGCTGCCGGCGCCCAAGGCCGACCCGACGCGCTACTATGTGCTCACCGGCCAGCCCGTCGCCGAGGAACTCGCGCCGAAGGCCGAAGGCGCGCTGGTGCTCGGCGTGAAGCGCATCGAGATCGCCTCGTATTTGAACGGCAAGGACATGGTCGTGCGCGAGGCGAGCAACGAAATCGCCTACAACAGTTTTTCCCGCTGGGCGGAACCGCTCACCGCGAGCATCGGCCGCGCGGTGGCGGG
>DATHXF010000120.1:0-17608 GCA_035459785.1 Rariglobus sp.
ATCAACGTCACCCAGTTCCGCCGCGGCGCGACCGAACTCGAAAAGGTCCAGTTCAACAAGGTCCGCATCGTCGCCTTCGACGCGCGCAATGATCTCGCGCTGCTGAAAATCGATGACGCCGGCACGACGCTTTTCCCGACCGTGCCCGTCGGCGACGGCGGTTCGATCAATGATGGCCAGACGGTCTTCGCGATCGGCAGTCCGCTCGGCCTCGACCGCACCGTGTCGCAGGGCATCGTGAGCGCCCGCACGCGTCCGCTCGACGGACAGCTCTACATCCAGACGACCACGCAGATCAATCCGGGCAATTCCGGCGGTCCGCTCTTCAACCTGCGCGGCGAGGTCGTCGGCGTGAACAACATGAAGGCGATGCAGGTCGGCATCGAGGGACTCAACTTCGCCATCCCGAGCACCGTCCTCAAAAACTTCCTGCGCAACCGCGACGCCTTCGCTTTCGACCCGCGCAATCCGAACGCCGGCTACCGTTATCTGGAGCCACCGCATCCGGTGAAGAAAACCGCAGCCCAGACCAACGCCGCCGCCCAGTCGTCCGATAAACCTTAATTTATCCAATCATGCTTCGTCGCCTCTTTGTCATCACGCCCGTTTTCATTTTCACCGCCACGCTGCTGTCCGCCGCGCCGAAAGTGCCGTTGGTCAACCTGGTCGACGACCAGACGTTCTTCGTCGTTTCGGTGACTGACACACCCGCTTTGCTGCGCGGTTGGGACACCAGCCCGCTGGCTGCGACCTGGAACGACCCGCAGATCGTCAAGTTCCTCGCGCCGTCGCGCGAGCGCCTGAAAATCGACGAATGGGATGACGAGGCGAAGACCGCGACCGGACTGACCGTGCGCGAGCTGCTCGCCCTCGCCGAGGGCGAGGCGCTGGTGGCGTTGCCCGCGTTCACCGCCGCGCGGATCGAGGAGGATGCCCCTCCGCCATTCCTCATGGCGCTGGAAGTGGGCGGGCAGACGGCCAAGATCGAAAAAATCCTCGCCGACTCCGCCGCCAAGAATTCGAGCAAGGAAGAATCCGAGATGTTCTCCGGCGTTAAGGTCAACCTGCACACCGTCAAGAAACCCAAGTTGGAGACGAAGGCCGCGGACGACGTCCCCGCCGGAGCCAACGCGATGGATGAAGAAGACGACAAGGATGTGCCTCCGACCATCATCGCCTGGACCATCGTCGATGGCGTGTGGCTGATCAGCAACGACAAGGAGTGCCTCTTCGCGGCCATCAACGCGCTCCAGCAGGGCGGCCACGCGACGGGCCTCGGCAAGAGCGAGCGGTTCCTGCGCACCCGCCAGCGCATCAGCGACGCCCAGGCTCTGGTCTATGTGAACTTCCCGGCGATTTATCCGCTCATCAAGGAAGCCGTGGCTGCCGCGAAAGCCGCATCCGGCGCCAAGCGCAACATGCTCGGAATCGACGCCGATTCGGTTTTCGGCGCCCTCGGCCTGGATGCGCTCGGCGAGACTTACGCGGCGCTGACGATGAGCGAGACAGCGACACGGCTCGATTTCGGCCTCACGTATACCGAGGAGCGCGGTCTCCTCAAGTTGCTCGCCTACCAGCCCGGCCCCGCGCCGCAGCCGGACTGGGTGCCTGCCAAATGGCCGAGTGTGTCCACCGCCAAGTTCAGCCTCCCGAAGGCCTACGCGGGTCTTGAAGAAGTTGTCGAGGCGGTGAGCCCCGTGCTCTCCGGTCTCGCGCAGGGACAGATCCGTTCGTTCAATAAGAAACTCGGCATCGACATCGTGCGCGATTTCGTCGGCAGCTTCGGAGACGATTTGGTCACGGCCTACGCGCTCCCGCCCGGCATCGAAGCCGGCACCGTGCCGCCGTGGACCGAGATGGACCAACTGGTGTCGATCTCCCTCGTCAACGAACCCGCGCTGATCAAGTCGCTCGACGCCCTTAAACAACTCGCCGGTCCCGCCGCCGCGCAGATGTTCTCCGAACGCGATTATCTCGGATACAAACTCTACACGCTCAACGTTCCCTCCGGCGAAGGCCCGAAGCAGTCGCGCGGTTTCAGCTACGCGATCGCCAACCGCACGCTGCTCGTCGGCATCGGTTCGGCCGGCACGGTTGAAAGCGCCCTGCAAGGCATGGCCGCTCCGAAGGATGTTTACTGGCAGCGCGCCGACGTGAAGGCCGCGCTCGCCGACATGCCCGCCGATGCGGTCGGACTGCAGGTTCAGGATCTCGGCCTCATGATGCAGTCGCTCGTCGAGACGGCGGTGCAGATGCAGCAGCAGTTCAACGCCGACGGATCCGGCGACGACAAGAACAACTATGTCGATGTGGATGCCCGCCCGGACGGCGACGTCATCGCCCGATACTGGAGTCTCGCCGCCGGTTACGGCACGCGCACGCCCGAAGGTCTTTTTTCCACCACGCGCATCGCCCATCCTCAAAAATGAACACCCGCCTGTTCGCGATTTTTTGCCTCGCGTTGACCGCCGCCCGCGCCGCCGCGCCCGATGTCGTGCTCGCGGGCCCCGAGGTCCAGAAACTCGATTGGAACACCCGCATGCTGCAGGCCGCCGACGTCAACGGCGACGGACTCAAGGATGTGCTCGTGGCCAACAACGACCGCGGAACGATCGATATCCTCTTCCAGTTGAAGCCCGGCGAGGCGCGCGCCGCCGCCGCCAAGACCACGCGGGCCAACCGCTGGGAACCGGTCGTCGAGGATGCGCGTTTCCGCACTGAGCGCGTCACCACGGGCGTCGCGATGTATGACCTCGTCTCGGGCGACCTCAACGGCGATGGGCGCGTCGATCTCGTTTACACCGGCGACCCGCAGGCGCTTACCGTCCAGTATCAGCAGGAAGACGGCACCTGGACCGAGACCCGCCTCAACGAATCCCCTGTGCCCTCGCAAGGTGCGGTCACGCTCCGCATCGGCGACCTCAACGGTGACAAGCGCAACGACCTCGTGATGCTCGGCCAGAAGGAGCTCGCGATTTTCTACCAAACCGATGCCGGCGAACTCGCCCCGCCGCAGCGCTTCCCGTTGGCCGATGAAGCCTGCTACGGCCTCGAACTCTACGACCTCAACGGCGACGGCCGCACCGACATCGTTTATCTGAGCAATGGCCGACGCGACAACCTGCGCGTGCGCCTGCAAGACAGCCAGGCGCAGTTCGGGCCCGAGCAGGCTTATCCCATCAAGGAGTCCCGCAGCACGCTGCAACTCCTCGCCGCGGCCGACGCCGCTAAGAAAACGCCCGCCCGTCTCGTCTTCGCGCAGCAACGCACCGGCCAGCTGGAGTTCTTCAATTTCGAGCCCGCGAAAAACAAAAAGAACGACAGCGCCCCGGCGCTGCGTCCGCGCGTGTTCACCCCGCGCGCGGCCGGCAAGACGCCCGCCGCCTATGCGTTCGGCGATTTCAACGGCGACGGCCGCGAGGACATCGCGGTGGGCGATGCCGACGGCGCGCAGGTGTTCGTCTATTTTCGCCAGCCCGACGGCGGCTTCACGGTAGCGGAGAAGTTTCCTTCGTTCGCCGACGTGCGCAGCCTCGCGGCCATCGACTGGACCGGCAAAGGCCGCGCCGATCTCGTCGTGGCGAGCCTAAAAGAACAGTCGGTGGGCATCGCGTCGGTCAACGCCTCCGGCCGTCTCGATTATCCGCAGCCGCTGCCGGGAACAGGTCGTCCGCTGGCCGTTGCCGCAGGGACGGTGACGGATAAAAATACGCCCGCACTCGTCGTCCTCCGCGAAGAGAAGGGCAAGCGCTGGTTCGACGTGATCACCCGCGTTGGCGATGCCGCTCCGGCTATCACGGGCACAGTCGCGCTGGCCGGCCTCAAGACCGACCCGCGTGGGCTTCGAGTGATCGATGTAAACCAAGACGGACTACCCGACGTGGCGGTATTCACGCCGCTGGATTCGATGCGGGTGTTTTTGCAGGCGAAGGACGGCACGTTTGCCGACGCCTCGACGGCGGCGGGTTTCCGCAAGGGACTCGTGGATAATCTCGAAGTAAACGCGCTCTCGTCCGGCGACGTGACCGGAGACGGCAAGCCCGAGGTGCTGGTGAGCGCGGGCGGCTTCGCCCGCGCATTGCGTCTCGATGCGACCGGCGAACTCACGGTGGTCGATCAGTTTAACGCCCGCGACACGGCGGCGGAAATTTCAACGGCCTTTGTGTTGCCCGACGGAAAAACCAAACGCGCCGAGGTGGTGCTTTACGACCGCAAGGGCGAACAGTTCCAGATACTCCGCGCCAACAAGCAGGGCGTCTATGAGGCGGTGGACGCCATTCCCACGGGCCGCATCGACGTGGTCGGCAGCGAAGTGCGCGGCACCGGTGCGCAGGCCGAGGTGTTCCTGCTCGGAAAAGACCGCTTCTGGTGGCTGCCGTTGGGCCGCGGTGATTTCACCACGCGTTCGGTGGACAGCTACACGACCGATCTGCCCGATATCAATTACGGCGACGTGCTGGCCGGCGACCTCACGGGTGACGGCAAGGCCGAGTTGATCACGCTCGATCCCGAAAACAGCGTGGTCGAGATCCTCGCGCGCGACGAAGCCGCCAAAACCTGGGTGAGCCGGATGCACTTCAAGGTGTTCGAGACGGACGATCACTTCCAGGGTCGTCGTGGTGAATCCCAGGAACCGCGCGAGGCGATCGTCGCTGACGTGACCGGCGACGGAAAAAACGACCTGCTCCTCCTCGTTCACGACCGCGTGCTGATTTATCCGCAGCAGTGAGGTGGGCAGATGAGAGGTGGAC
This sequence comes from Rariglobus sp., assembly GCA_035459785.1. Lineage (GTDB taxonomy): Bacteria > Verrucomicrobiota > Verrucomicrobiia > Opitutales > Opitutaceae > Rariglobus. Next base: position 4,752 of record DATHXF010000120.1, read on the forward strand.
CGCGATCTCCGAGCGCGGTCGGCAGGCTGATGGTTCAGACGGCGCTCGGAGATCGCCGTCCACCTTCAGCCAACAAAAACCGACGATGCGTTCGTCGGGTTTTTCGTTTTGAAGGGACCGTGTGGCGCTCAGCTGCCGGGCTTCTCGACCGGAATCGCCGCGAGCGCGGGCGGAACCTGGTCTGCGGGGTAGGTGGGGAAAGTCAGTTCGAGCAGCGAGAGCGCCGGGATTTCGAAGCTCAGGATGCCTCCGCTGCGGTCCACCAGCATGGCGATGGCGACGGGCACGCCGCCGCCGGCTTTTACGATCTCGATGGATTCAAGCACGCGGCCACCGCGTGTGACGACGTCCTCGACGATGAGAACCTTTTCGCCGGGGGCGAACTTGAAGCCGCGGCGGAGGACGAGGCGGTCGTTTTCCTTCTCGGCGAAAATGTAGCGGGAGTTGGTCTGGCGGGCGACCTCCTGACCGATCACCAGGCCGCCCATGGCGGGGGCGAGGACGGTGGTGAAGCTGAAAGCCTTCAGTTTCGGAAGGAGCATCTCGGTGAGACGCGTGACGGCGTCCATGCGCTGGCAGACCTGCGCGCACTGGAAATAATGGCCGCTGTGCAGGCCGGAACGGAGGACGAAGTGGCCGGTGAGCAGCGCCTTCGTGTTCTTGAAGATATCGAGCACTTCCTGTTGCTGGGATTCCATAATGTAAGAGGTGACGGTGGGCGGCGGACGGAGAAAAACAAAGCCAATTTTTGCCGCGCTTGCGGCGTGTGGAAACGCCTGCACACTCGGAAGTATGGTTATCGAACACGCACCGCTTGAAGACGAGCTGGGCGACATCCTGGAAAAAGCCATGCGTTGCGCAGGGCTTACCGAGGATGCGCTGGGCGCGCTTGCGGGCGTGGCGGAGGAGAAAGTCCGCGATGCGTTTGATTACCGCTACGATTTTACCGACGAGGAAGTCCGACGGCTGGCAGCCGCGTTGCAGTTAAATGAAATCGGTGTGTCCGCGCTGGCGACGGGCCGTTATCCGCTGCCAGTGATCGGCGGGTTGCCGTTCTGCCTGTATCCGCTGCGCACGCCGCACGGCATTGGCGTGGCCAACGCCTACGTGGTGGCCGATTGCTGCGCACAACGCGGCATCCTCTTCGACACGGGAGCGGACGCCGAGGCGCTGCGTCGCGTATGGCCGACAGGCATCAAGAAACTCGACGCGATCTTTATCACACATCCGGAGACCGAGCACCTCGCCGGACTCGCCGACGTGCAACGCCGCTTTGGTCCCGTGCCGGTGTTCGGCCCGGTGGGTGCGACGATTCCGGGGGCGGTGGCATTGCAGGAAGGCACGCGCATGACCTTCGGGGCGTTTGAAGTCGAAACGCTGGCGACGCCCGGACACGCCGAGTCGCACAACTGTTATGTGGTTCGTGTGGCCGGGGTGCCCACGAGCCGCCCATTGCTGGTATCGGGAGACATCCTCTTCGCAGGGTCGATCGGCGGCGCGTATTTTTGCAGCGAGCGACTCAAGAAACACGTGAAGCGCCTGCTGGCGTTGCCGCCGGACACAGCGGTCGCCCCGGGCCACGGCCCGCTCACGACGATCCAGAACGAGCGGACGTATAATCCGTTCGTTTTCTGAGCACGAGCAGCGCCAGCAGATAGAGTCCGCCGAAGACGGCGGCGGCGAGGTAGGCCGTGAGGTTGACGGACTGGCTGTAGGCGATGCCGGCGGTGGTGTCGGGATAGAATGACTCGGGGTAGGGCAAGGGCTCCCCGATTTCATAACGAAGATTGGCCAGTTCACCGATAATCAACGCGGTTGTTTCGATGAGGAGAATGAACGGCACAAAGAGTCGCCAGGCTGAGATCAGCGTATGCGGAGTCCGTGAGCCGAGACGGCTGGCGGCGAAAGCGAGCGCTCCAAAGACCATGCCGGGGCCGAGAGTGGCGACCGTGGCGTATTGGAGCGCGAGCAGACGATGATCCGAGATCGGCAGCAACGGCCGGTGATATTCGGTGAAGTGGCGGGGCTCGACACCGATCAGGTAAAGATCGTGAGCGCTGGCCCAGACGATGATTGTCAGACCGAAAGTGATGACGAACGCCGAGCAGGTGCCGCGTTCGGATTCGGGGATGGACCAGCGAAACGACATACTACACCTGCGGAGCCTTAAGATAAATGCGTCTGACGATGAGCGGCACGAGTCGTTGGTAGCCGACGATACAGATGACCCAAGGGGAAATCATCACGCATGTGCCCCAGAGCGCACCGAGTGCCGGGTAGTCGGCCCTGATAAAATCATCCGTTGATTTTGCGAGGGACGAGGTGTGTTGCGACAGCAGCACGAAGACCGCGATGGCGACAAACATGCCGATGACCTTAATGAAATCCTCCCAGCGGCGTTTGATTGCCAGCACTCCGGGCACGGCGACGATGAAGACAAGGATGCCGATAAAGATAAAAGCGAACGTGATATGATACCCGCCTTTGAGAAAAAGCTTGGGCGCGCCCACCAGAAACTCGACCAGCATGTAGGCGGAGAAGGCGAAAAAGGGTGCGGCGGTGATGTGGCGGGGCTGGATTTTCATGTGCAGTGATCAGCCGAAGCGTTTCAGGAATTCGGACACCGACGGGTGGACGGATTGTTCGGCGAGGTCCGTATCGACGAAATCGAGCTGAACCATCTCAGGGATGTAGTCCTGCACGTAAGAGAGGAAGGCGGCGACGGCGGCGGCTTCATGCAATCCCATGTTTTTGGCGATGATCCGTGAATAGTAGTCGCGAAGCGTGGCGTGGAAGGAGCAGTTCAGCGCGAGAAACGAGTTCGCGAAGAGGATAATCAGAAAACGTTTTCGCCCTTCGGGTGTTCCTGACTCGATCAGGGTTTTGTCCGCATCGCCGACCATCTGGCTTTTGGCCGTGTCGATCCAGCGCCCGATGTTTCCGGAGGTGGCGGTCAGGATGGGGCTGGGCAGCATGGCGTTACGGCGAAGCGGGGGTGGGCTCTGGCGGGATGATCAGGCCGGTGTTGACGTCGAATGAAATCAACCGGCCGTCCTGAAGAAGAACGTCGAAAGCGTGGTCATTGCTGCGCACCCAACGGTAGCCTTTGATTTGTTTGATGACGTTGTAGTGGGAGACACTGGCCATGACATTGTTTTTGGTGCCAGCCAGATCGAGTGTGCTGTAGGATTTGAGCAGTTTTTCGCTCAGATAAAACTCTATCGCGAGGTCTTTATCCGAGGCTTCGCGTCCTCGGGGCCAAGGGCCGCATCGAATGACCGAAACACCCCAAGCGGTTCCCTGGAGATAGAACTGCGAGGCATACCACGGCAGGGTGAATTGGAGCTGATCCGTTTCGGCTTGTGCGTAGTAAACCCGGGTTTCCCCTTTGCTACCGTGGCGCTCAGCCGGAATACTTTTGGCATAAAGTCCGCCGTATTCGCCCGCACGAACGACCAACGAGTTTCCTGCTTCCTGATCGGCTCTCACGCTTGTGGTAACCCATATTAAAAGCAGCAGGTGTATGAGGTATTTAAACATGAGTAGAGGGGTGGTGATCAGACGTCCGGAGTGGGTTCCATCGATGTAAGGAATGCGTTTTTTTCGTCGGTGTCGTCGAACGCACGCAGCGGAATCAGGCAGAGGCCTTTGGTGGTGAAGCTGAGTTCGATGAATCGGGGGTCTTCGTTGACGGACGTGAGATCGGCGAGGGAGTAGGTGGTGGTGGCTCCGCCTGTTGTGTTGATGAGTTTGTCGTCGGTGATTTCGAGTTCGGTGGTGCGCGGCCACGGGCCTTTCATTTCGGTCGCGACGTATTTGGCGATGCGGCGACGGACGGAGGTTTTGTAACCGAAGAGGTAAAGCCCGGCGCCCCACGCGGCGGCGATCGCGCAGATGGCCGGGAGGTTGATGTTCTGCGAGGAGTGAAAACCAAGGAAGCCGAGAACGCCGAAGACCACGGCGCACAACACGGCCCCGCGCCAGCGGTTGGTCTTGTAGGCGGCGCTTCGCAGAAAACTGCGGGTGGCGGTTTCGACCACGTCGTCGAGGGTGGAGTCGTAGGAGAGTTTCATGCGGTGAATCACGACATCAGCGATCTTGGCCGGGGCAGTCGAGGAAGGTCCATGTGCTGAACATCACGGCCTGGACCGCAGGGGTGGCCGGCGGGTGTCAGGAGATTTCTCATGATGGCTTGGACGATGCAGAAGCGGCGACCGGTGCGGTTGCTGCGGATGAGGCACTCGCTGTGAGCGATGGTGGCGGGGCTAGTCCAGTCCATGGGGGAGTTTTAGTTGAGCGATTGAACCCACGCGCGAGCGCCGTGGAATACGCGCCAGTCAAGTTGGGCATCGATCGCGAGGTATTGGTGCAGGATGACGATCAACCAGAACGTGAAGAGGTAAGTGAGCTTCGAGCTTTTGTGTCGGAGGCGGCGTTGGGCGAGAAAGCCTCCCGGCCAGCCGCCCAGTAATTCCCATAGGTGGAGAACGTTTTCGGAGATGCGCCATTCGCCACGTTGGGCGCGGCGTTTGTCCCACGCGTAGAGTCCATACGTGATGGCGGAGGCCACAACAATCCAACCAGCCAAGGTCCATGCGAGATCTGTCCAAAAAAGACGGGCGATGGCCATGCCTGGCGCAACCAAGAGAACCATCAGCATAATGAAGTGAGTCGAGCGTAACGGCACTCCAGTGAAGGGGAGGTTGATGCTTTGGGCGCAAGTCCGGCCCTGTCGATCCGTGCCAAGGGTGTAGGTTACCTTGTCTCCGGACTGCGGGGTGCGTGGTCGCTCGGTGAAGTCGCGGATATGGGCGAAGACGCGCTGCTTGCCGTCATCGATGAAGCCGTAACCTTTGGCCTCGTTCCATTCGGTGATTACGCCGGTGCGGGTCTTCTCGACTAAGGTTTCCACTGGCACGGACAATGAGTGGCAGGAGGTTTGCGGCTAGCTGAAAGGGGTTGGTCGAGCGAAAAAACGGCAGCCGGGGCGGGCTGCCGTGAGTAGGAAACGGATGGAGGTTGGGTTAGTTGGCGGGAACAGCAGCGGGGGCGCGGAGTTCCTGGAGTTTTTGGGTGTCGGCGTCGGCGGCGGTGGGGTTGCCGAGTTTGCGATAGAGCTTGGCGCGGGATTCGAGGGCGCTCGTGTCGCGAGGGGCGAGTTCGAGGCATTTGTTATAATCGGCGAGGGCTTCGGCGTCGCGGCCGAGCTGCGCGTAGGAGTAGGCGCGGGTGCGATAGGCGTAGGAGAAGCGCGGGCTGATCTCGATGGCTTGCGTGGTGTCGGCAATGGCGGCGTCGTAGTGTTTTAGCCAGTTATGACTGTTGCCGCGATTGGCGAGGGCGGAGACGTAGCGGGGACTGATTTCCAAGCACTTCGTGTAGGCGGTGACGCAGCCTTCGTAGTCGGCGATTTCGTGGAGAGCGCGTCCGCGGAGGTGGTAGGCGCCGGCGTAGCGGGGACTTAGTTCAAGGATCTTGGTGGCGTCGGCGAGGGCGCCATCAATGTAAGAATCGGTGATGCGGGCGTAGCCGCGCAAGGAGTAGTAGTGGACTTTGGAGGGATCGAGGCGGATGGCGGTGTCGTAGTCTTCCAAGGTGGCGGCAATGGTGCGAGTGGCGGCGCCGATGCGAGCGCGGTCGTAGTAGGCGTCGGCGTAGGCGGGGTCGAGTTGGAGGGCTTGTTCGAGGAGCCGGAGTGCGCCGGTGCGGTCGCCGGTTTTGGCGAGCTTGAGGGCCTCGGCGTGAAGGGAGGCGGCGGTGGGAGGCGAGAGACGGAGGGCGTCGGCGCGGTCGGACTTGGCGCCGTCGGTATCGTTGAGTTTTTGGCGGATGTCGGCGCGGAGGGCGTAGGCGGGGCCGAAGTCGGGGGAGAGGGTGATGGCGCGGTCAAGGTCGGAGAGGGCGCCTTGGTAGTCGGTTTCCTTGAAGCGACATTCGCCGCGGCCGCGGTAGGCGTCGGGGGTGTCGGGTTGGAGGCGGATGGCGCGGGTGAATGCCGCGTAGGCCGCGTCGTATCGGGCGAGTGAGAGGTGAGAGCGTCCGTCGTTTACGAGGGTGACGTAGGCTTCGGGGGTGGCGCTGGGAGCGGGGGGCGTGGAGGAGGAAGCGGACGTGGGCGCGGAGGCCGGTGTGTCTTCGGCCAAGGACAGGGTGAAGCCGAGGGACAGGAGGAGGCCGAAGAAGAAGAGACGAGGCATGGGGTTTGAGGGAAAGTAGTGAGTCGCGTATAGGGCTGCGCCCACGCGATTAAATTGTTAGGGGCTCAGTCGAGGAAGGTCCAAGTGGTGAACATCGCGGCCTGACCGCAGGGGTGGCCGGCGGGGGTGATGAGATTCCACACGGTGGCTTCGGCAATGCGGAAGCGGCGACCGGTGCGGCTGATGCGGACGCCTGAGTAATCGGCGATGAAGCCGTCGCGGGTCACGCGCTCCAGCAGGCGGGCGCGTTCGTCGCGATTAGGGGCCTCGGCGGTCAGACGGGAAGGCATGCGGGTGAGTTCGTCCCACGTGGTGTCCCAGAGCGTGAGCGCGGAGCGATTCCCGTAGTTGAGGATCGGATCGTCCTCGGTGCCGTGGGAGACGAGGACAAACGGAGCCTCAAAGAGAATCCGTGCGCGCCCGGCGGGATCGGACACACCGGGCGTCAGGTCGCGTCCCGTCCAGTGCGCAAGGCTGCGGATGAGGCACTCGCTGTGGGTGATGATTTCGGGAGAGGTCATTTGATTTGAGCGAGACGGGCTATTGAGAGTTCTCCGGTGATTTGTTTGACGAGGGGATGGTGCTGGCATCGACCGCCTGCAGCCAGCATCCCTTCGGTTTAATGAGACATCAGTGGCGTAGTGCACGGAGCAGGCTGTTCCGCAGCCAGTTTAGCCTGAGCTTGAGTGCAGGACCGACGCCCACGTGTTTCCACCGAAACCATCTGATGACCATGTGTTGGTTCCGGTTCAGATTTTTGGCCAGGTCGGAGAAACCGGAGCGCGGGTTGCTGGCATGGACAGTCTCAGCGAGTGCCAACATAATCAAATCTTCCAATGCCAGGTGGTTGAGTCTGGATTTTTCTTCGCGAGAGACCTGTGCCCGGTGGATCGGCGCTCCTCCGAAATCCGGAATCGGGCTGGTTCTGACTTCCTTGTGACCCATTGCCCAAACTTGGCGTTGGGCCTCGGCGGAGTCGGTCGCCAGATAAACAGGGCCGCGGTAGCGCGCGAGTATCGGAGCGACCACCGCAGGATCGGATTTATAATCGGTGTTTCGGATATGCACACCGATGTAAGGCTTGCGCATCGAATGCCAACGCGCCGCCACGGTGTGCGCAAAGTCTGCACTGAGGCGGAGAGCGCAGAGCAACTCGGGCAGAGGGCGGCCACCGCCTGATTTATGATGCACGAGGACGTCCTCCTCGTAGTTCTTGTCCAGGTCGAACTGCAGGACGTCCCAGTGACGAACGTCTTGAATGCCGGACAGGGACCATCCGCCACCGTGACGAAGTTTTGCCGTGGACGGGAAAAGAGTGAGTTGCCGGGCTGCAGCCATTTCCAAAAATGCTTTCGGGTCGGGTTCATACTTCAGTCGCGGATGGTGAAGTGTGAAGTAACGATCAAAGGGCTCCGAGAAGACGATGGTGTTGGCCGTATCGATGACCAGAATACGGTCGAATTTCAGGCAGTAACGAACGCACAGGCCGATTTGGCAGAGCATGTCGTTGATGCCGCTTTCCGGGCGGCAAAGGAGGTATTTGCTCATCGTTCGCTTGATAGAATGAAGACCTCATTACGGCTTCGCCAAGCGCGGATCTTGCGGTAGCTTGGGAACGTCCCGGCGGTCGTTGGGACTAACTGAACCGCAACCCTTCACCCAACCACCCTATGAGCACCCTTCCTCCCATCGCAGAAACGATCTCCCAAGGCGGCCGCACCGGTTCCGTCGAAACGGCCCAGGACGGTTTTAATCTCCATTTCAAGGCTCCCTCGGCGGAGAATGATCAAGGGCTCACGCCCGAGCATCTCTTCGGCGCGGCATGGGCGGCGTGTTTTAACGGCGCGGTCAAATACATCGCCAAGGAGTCGGGTCATGCGGACGACGGCATCACGGTGACCGCGCACGTGCAGTTGCACACTGAGGGACCGCAGCCGTTTTCCGTGGAGTTGTTGGTGAGCATTCCCGGACTCGACGACCACAAAGCCGAGCATGTCCTGGCCAAGGCCCATGCGATCTGCGCCTACTCGAAGGCGACCAAGGGCAACGTGTCGGTGAAGATCACGCTCGACTAAAAAAGGCTAACGAGTGTTACGGAGTTTGGGTCGTCGGTTTCTTCTCCAGTAACTTATTGACCTGTTGGGCGTAGAATTTGGCTCCATCAAATTTCGATGAGATGATGGCGTCCATGTAAGGAATCACAGTCGGCCCTATTTGCACCAAAGCATTGCCGGCGTATTTATTCACATAACCATTATTATCGAATAATCCCTGCACCATTATCGGAATGCGTTCTTCAGTCCCGAAATTGAGGTAAAGTGCGATTCCCATAGTGCGCACTTCATGGCTGCTATCGAGGAGTGCTTTGTCGGCGATTATGCGCCATCCATCGCCTTTTCTTTCGAAGATGCGCTGCGCGATGGCGAATTTGGTTTCGTTCGTGGCGAGTAAAAACTCAGCGACTCCCTGAGGGGCTTTCGCGGCAGATCGATACTTTTCGATTAAGGCGAGTAGTTCGGGTGCATTTTTGATGAGCGTAAAATCGGAGTCGTTCGGAACATTTTCGTAGCGATTGTAGCCTGCTTGAAATGCGGCTTCCAGGTGCGTCAGCGCTTTTGTTTTTTGATTCAAGCACGCGGCGGCACATGCGGAGTTATAATGCGCGAATAAAAAATCAGGTTCATTCTGAAGTGCCACTTCGTAGGCATGCAAAGCACCATCAAAGTCTTTTTTCTCCATTAGTGCGTTTCCCATGTGGAAAGATGCACGACCCAATTTAGGGTCTTTTTCCAGTGCCAGCTGAAACGCGGCCAGTGACTTTGCCGCATCTCCTTCGCCTGCTTTATACATGCCGAACGTAAAGATCCCGTAGGCATAGGACCGCTCAAGAAGTGAGTTGTGATTTCCGGCGTGAACCGCGGCCGGTAAAAAAAACAGGGCAACGATGCATGCAAGAAGACGCATAGGGGTGGTTATTTCATGAAATTGGCGATGATGGAGAAACTGTCAGCTATTGTTTTGCTCCGACCTTGAATACCATGGATTACCGCGGCAGTTCATCGAACCGTTCCAAGGACGTGGGAAGAAAGATCGAGTGGTGATGGCTGGCGCCTTGCACATGCAGGCCACTTCCAGGCCAGTCCGTGATTTTGGTGATCTCGGCGAAGGAGATTTCAAACCGGGGATAACCCTCTTGAAGGCGAACAAGCCGGTCGTTTTCCAATTGAAGACAAAAACTTCGCAAGGACCTTTTGTTTCGTTGAAGCGCACGCGCCATGAAGAACGCCATCAAGGCGAGCAGAATGCCAAGGACGATGAGAGAAGTGGCATCGTTTCCTCCCTTGGAGATGAACCATCCGCTACCAACTGCGAGAAGCGCCATGGGCACGGCGATACTCAGCGTTCGTTTGGTAAAGCTGTAGAAAAACGCTTCCGAGAAACGGTGTTCGGTGGTCATGATGCTGTGGCTAAGCCGAGGGATTCAGAAGCCGGAGTGTGGCGGCGTCGGGCTGGCCGGCGTAGAATTGGTCGAGGGCGTTTTGCCACAGAGGATCGTCCGGCGCGGCCACGGCGCGGAAGAGCGTGAGGCAGGAGCGGAATTTCAGATCGTCCGGAGCACCGAGGATTGTGTGGGCGGTTTTATCTTTGTGCGTCAGGATGGCCGTGACGCATTCGCGCAGACGGGCACCGAGAACCGGGTGGGCGAGATACGCGGCCGCCTCGGCGGCGTTCTCCAAGCCGTAGTAAGTGGCGTCGTGGCTGTGGCCGAGTCCGCGCAGTTGCGGGAGAATGAACCAGATCCAGTGCGTGTATTTTCGGCCGGCACGAAGCTCGGCCAGCGCGTCGGCGTAGATCGGAGCTTGTGCGTCGATGAAGCGGGAGAGGTTCACGGGGAGGAAGAGGAACTGTCGGGCGTAGGTTCAGTTTTTCCGGCTATTGCTGGTTTAGCAGGGAGCAGTTTATCGAAACGCTTCAATTGCGACTGCTTCAAGAGAACGCGCCTCGGCTGCCCGGCATCTTGCGTGTCAATGACGACAGCATCTCCCAAGGAGATGACATAAGTTCCACTTACAACCGAGCCATCAACACACATCGCCTCTACGAGAGCCTTGTCCGTGGATCTCGTATAGTTTTCCACTCGTTTGCGCGCTTTGGCAGGCATGCCTAGACCGATGCCAACTATGGTTAGCACGATGGCTACATGAGCTGTTGCCGCGAACATACGATGGTCTTTCACCGGATCGTTTAGCGAAGCAATCAGCGATGCCGGTGGATGCAGGGCCTTCGGGAAATTAGCTTTGATAGATTTAGCAATAACGCGAAGACGCTGCGTTATTTTTGTTCGAGCTACCGTTGGAATCAGGAACCTGAGCAGGTAGCGCACGATAAGTGCGGGGATGAGAACTCGGTCTTGTCGCTTTCGCAGACGCCGACGGCATCGACGAGGACGAAGTGGGTTTTGGCGCGGGCGTCTTCGCCGGAGACGGATTGGAGGTCGGTGGGCGTGAGGACGCGGGTGCCGCGGCCTTTCATCTGCTCAAAGTAAACGCGGCTGCGGACGTCGCGAAGGAAGATGAGGACTTCGAGGGGTTTGATGTCCGTGCCGGTGGCAATCATGTCCACGGTCACGGCGATGCGGAGCGAAGGGGAGAGGCAGAATGTATCGGCTGCGCCGCCCCTGCGGGTTCGCCTACGGCGAATAGCTGTCGGCCGCAGCGGCCTCGAAACTTTGATGAGTTCCTTAGACTTGGCGGGCTTGCCGGTGACGGGGTGCTTGGCCGCGTAGGTGATCTTTTTGCAGAAGTCGTTGCCGCGTCCGAAGACTTCGCGGCAGAGGTGGACGATGTCCTCGGCGTGGGAGTCGTCCTTGGCGAAGATGAGGGTTTTCGGGACAAGGGTGCGTCCGGGGAAGAGTTCCACGGGGAGGACGTCGCGGTAGGTGCTGAGGACGGTGCGGATCTGGTCGGGCACGACGACGGAGCGGTCGAGGTCGGCGGGCGTGTAATCGAGGTCGTCGGCGAGGACGGCGGAGCGCTGGGCGCGGGAGGCCTTGCTGCGGTGGTCGATGAGGAAGCCTTTTTCGACTTTTCCGCCTTGCTCGGTGACCTCGGTGACGCGGGTTTTTATCCGGTAAACGTCGTAGCCGACATTGACGCCATCGGCGACGGCGCGCTCGTGGTTGTATTCGGCGACGCGGTTTTGGTGGAAATAGGCGATGGTCTGCGGCGCGGGCGTGGCGGTGAGGCCGACGAGGAAGCTGTCGAAGTATTCGAGCACCTGACGCCAGAGGTTGTAGATCGAGCGGTGGCACTCGTCGGTGACGATAAAGTCGAATTTTTCTATGGGGACGGAGGGATTGTAGGCGACATCGCGGGTGCGGGTGACGCCGAGGGCGGAGGCGAGTTCGGCGCCGGAGAGGTCGTCGGCTCCCTCGGCGAGGTCTTCGCCGCGCAGGATGGAGTAGAGCCGCTGAATGGTGCAGATGGTGACGCGGCAGACGTCGTCGATGTGCGGCGAGGTGAGGTGCTGGACGTTGTAGAGTTCGGTGAAGAGGCGGCCGGTGTCGGGCGTGCGGAAGCGGGCGAACTCGTCGCGGGCCTGTTCACCGAGATTGGCGCGGTCCACGAGGAAGAGGACGCGACGGGCGCCGGCGTGTTTGATCAGACGATAGGTGAAGGCGCAGGCGGTGTAAGTCTTGCCCGCGCCGGTCGCCATGTGGATGAGCGAGCGGGGGCGGTTTTCGGCGAAGGATTTTTCGAGGCCGGTGATGGCTTCGACCTGGCAGTCACGCATCTTCGCGCCGTCGGTGCCGGCGTCGACGAGCGGGTGGGCGGTGGGCAAGACGACGAGACGGGCGCGGAGGGTGTCGGCTTCGGCGTGCCAGGCGGCGAGGGTCTCGGGTCGATGAAAAGAGAAGACGCGGCGCGAGCGAGGGGCGGGATCGCGGGTGTCGCGGAAGAACGTTTCGACGCCGGTGGATTCGTAGAGGAACGGCAGCGGGCCGGTGAGGCCGGCGGCAAGAAAGTCGGGGAGGCTGGAGCCGTAGCGGGCGGATTGCTCGGCGACGGCGGAGAGGGTGGTGCCGACTTTCTTGGCTTCGATCACACCAACGGCGTGGCGGTCAACGAGGAGGAGGTAGTCGCAGGGGCCGGTCTTGAGCGGGACTTCGCGGAGGGCAACGCCACGGCCAGCGGAGAAATCGACGGCCTTGTAGTCCTGAATGATCCAGCCGGCCGCGACGAGTTGAGCGTCGATCTGTTGGCGGGCGAGGGCTTCGGGGGGCAGCGACATGCGGGAAGCGCACGTTCTGAAGCGTGCAAGCGACTAGCGCAACGCTGGTTTCGGGGGATTGAGCTAAAAGCGTATGAGCTATGAGCGGGGAGCTTGGAGCTATGAGCTGAGAGCGGGGACTGAGACGAGGACTGGAGCAGGTGATCGGATGTCGGGGATGAGGTGGGAGCTGAGAGCTGTGAGCTATCAGCTGGGAGCTGCTATTAGAGAAAACCCCCTTGCGCCCGACCGCTTCGCGCCTTCACTCGTTTCCTTTCCCCTCATGGCTTACGACTGGCTCAAAGGTGTTGCAGATGAATACGACGTGATCGTCATTGGCTCCGGCCTTGGCGGTATGACGGGCGCCAACGTGCTCGCGAAAGCCGGCCA
>DATHXF010000121.1:0-51804 GCA_035459785.1 Rariglobus sp.
TGTTTCATTTTCGGGCAACCGGCACAAAATCGTCCTTAAATCACGTAACTACCTCACAAAAAAGCCCTCCTGTGTTACGGGAGGGCTTTAAATTGGGTGCAGGGGTTGGATTTGAACCAACGACCTTCAGGTTATGAGCCCAATTGCCTTTTATTAACGAACAACAGGTTATGCTAAAACCAGTGCTAACTACGTAGAAACTACGGGATACGCTTATACCTGGATCACCTGAGTTACTGATCGGGAACGAGGAACCACGGTCATCGCCATGCAGCCTCCGAATCAGAGGTATGCGCAGAAATGACTCCAGACTGATTACCCAGTCACGCGTTGCCCCCGCTCTCAACAAATCCCACCTTCCGGGCAAATTGTGGGGTTGCTCAGGTCGCTCAAGCGACACTGGTCACATTGCCATGTGGATGACTTCTGCCCTGTAGGCACGCGCGAGCAGCACTACCGGATGAACCACCTCAAACGATTCGCCGTCAGCGCCCAGTCCATTGGCAATTTGCAGGTGGCAGCCCGGATTCGCAGTGGCGATGACCTTGGCACCGGTTGCGCGGATATGGCCTAACTTACGCTGTTGCAGCCAACCGGCCGTGTCAGGCTGCGTGATGTTGTAGATGCCCGCACTGCCACAACACCAAGTGGCCTCCGCGCACTCGCGCAGTTCGACACCAGGAACCGACTTCAACACCTCACGTGGCTGTTTGCTCACTTTCTGTCCGTGGCAGAGGTGACAGGACTCATGGTAAGTCACGCTCATCGGGGCGCCCCCGCTGCTAGCGACTGTTGGTCGACGAAAGTCGATTTGCACTAGGTATTCGGAGATATCCTTCAACTTGCGCGCCCACTCCAACGCGCGCACCGAATAAATAGGATCATCTTCCAGCAGGTGGTCGTAGTGCCGCAGGTGAGAACCACAGCCACCGGCGTTCGAAATGATTGCGTCGAACTCCGAAGGATCAAATAGGTCCAACTGGCGACGAGCGAGCAAACGAGCGGTCTCCGTGTCACCATTGTGCGCGTGCAAAGAGCCGCAGCACGGCTGGACAGGAGGCGTGTGGACTTCGCAACCATTGGCGAGCAACACATCGACCGTCGCGCGGTTGATATCCGCAAAGATCAGGTCTTGCACGCAACCCGTGAGCACGGCGACACGACGCCGCTTGGTGACCTCCTGTGCCGATGGCTTTTCGACCGGCGCGATCAACTGATGCGAAAACTTTTCCTGAATGACCGGAGTCTGAGGCTCCAGTCGGCGCAGGTTTTTAGGCAGCAGCTTCACCAAGCCGGCCCAACGCGAGAACCGCTGAAGTCCCGTCGACTGCCAGAGCCAGAGCAAGCGTCCAACGAAACGCAGCATGCACGGACGCGTGAAAATGAGCCTCAGCGCGAACCAGCGAATCCCGTCGCGCTTCAGCGAAGCGAGCACGCCTTTCTCCTCGACCTCGGAACGAGCGACTTCGAACAGCTCGGCATAATTGACCCCCGCGGGACACGCGCTAGTGCAGGCCAGGCAACCGAGGCAATAATACATCTCCTCGCCAAAGGCTTTTGACACCTCGAGTTCACCATCGGCAATGGCCCGCATGAGCGAGATGCGCCCGCGCGGCGAATTACGCTCCTCCTTCGTCTCCACGTAAGTCGGACATGTCGGTAAACACATGCCGCAGTGCATGCACTGCTGCAGAATCGAATAGTCGATCTCGTTAAGCTTTTTCATAAATCGAAAATCTTGCCGGGGTTGAGCAGATTTTGCGGGTCGAGTGACCGCTTCACCAGGCGCAGCAACTCGTAAGACGAATCACCCAGTTGTTGCTTCAAAAACGGCTTCTTCGCCAGCCCCACCCCGTGTTCTCCCGTTATAGTTCCTCCACGCGCGAGCGTGGCCGCCACGATGGCGGAAAAGGCCAGCTCCACACGGTGCATCTCCGCGGTGTCACGCTCATCGGTAAGGATGGTGGGGTGCAGATTGCCGTCACCGAAATGGCCAAAGGTGGCGATGTTGAGGTCGTATCGAAGCGCGATCGCCTCGACCTCGCGAATCATGCCAGCGAGTTCGCTGCGGGGAACGGTCACGTCTTCCAGAATCGTGGTGGGTCGCAAGCGCGCCAACGCGCTGAACGCGCTGCGACGCGCCGTGGCGAGTTGCGCGGCCTCGGCTGCCGAGGTCGCGCGGCGCACCAGGGTCGCGCCGTGCGCGCGGCAGAGCCCTTCGATCTTCGCCGCCTCATCGGCAACCGCAGCGGGATGGCCGTCGGTCTCGATCAACAGGATGGCCTCGGCATCCCGCGGCAAACCCACGCGGGCAAAATCCTCCACGCACTGGATCGTCTTGCGGTCGAGAAATTCCAAGGTGCAGGGAATAATCTTGGCCGCGATGATCGCCGAGACGGTTTCCGCTGCGGCGTCCATACGCGAAAAGGTCGCCAGCAACGTCTGCCGCGCCGCCGGTTTCGGCAGCAGCTTCAGCAACACCTGCGTAACCACACCGAGCGTGCCTTCGCTACCGACAAACAAGTCACGAAGATTGTAGCCGGCCACGTCTTTCACGCACTTGCTGCCCAACCAGCATACTGAACCGTCGGCGAGGACGACCTCCAGGCCCATTACGTAATCGCGAGTGACCCCGTATTTGAGACCACGGAGGCCGCCGGAATTCTCGGCAACGTTGCCTCCGATCGTGCTGATTTTCATAGAGCCCGGATCGGGCGGATAAAAGAGCCCCGCCGAATCGGCCGCTTCGAAAACTTTTTGGGTGATCGCTCCCGCCTCCGCCCGCAACGTCAGATTGGCGACATCGATTTCGAGAATGCGGTCCATTTTGACGAGACAGAGAACCAGGGCATTCCCCACTGGCACACTTCCTCCGGAAAGCCCTGTGCCGCTGCCGCGCGTGACCACCGGCACACGGTGCACGCGGGCCAGCTTGATCACGGCGGAAACTTGCGCCGCGTCATGCGCAAACACCACGGCGAGGGGACGCTTCTTCAGCATCGCCGTGCCATCGAATCCATAGGGCACTAGGTCCTCGGGCTCGGTAAGCACCGCATCAGTCCCCAAGAGCGCGACGAGCATCTTAACCAACTCCGGCGCATGTGATGGCCCCGGTGGGGCAATTGCCACGGCCGAGTCAATTGGCAAATCAGTGTTCATATATGTTAAACATAATAGAACCCTTCGATTTCGTTAAAAACCTAATCCATCTAAGCTGAAACGACTATTGCGTTAACTTTTCCCCGAATTCGCCCCATTCTTGTCTTACTGTTCATATTATATAAACAGTAGCGATGCCCACCGTCCTTACCCTCGAAAAAAGCCTTTCCCTGCTGGAAGCGATCGTTCGCTCACCCCAGGGGCTCGGCACGCGCGCACTAGCCAAGGAATTCAGCCTGAACGTGGCCACGGTTCACAACATCGCCATGACGTTCGTCCAACGCGGCTACCTGCGGCAGGACGAGCACACGCGACATTTTCACGCAGGGATGCGATTACACCTTCTAGGTCGTGCGCCCGCCTCGCGCCAACCGCTCGTCACCGCGGCGCGTCGTGTCGCCCAGAACCTCTCGGCCGAGCTAAACGAATCCGTGATGGTCGTCGCCTTCGAAAGCGGCCACCGCTTCACCAACTTTGCTTTTTCGCCCAGCCTTCAAGCCCTGCGGGTGCACGAACCCGAGGACATGGGTGCCTACGCACACTGCACCGCCGCCGGTAAAGTTCTGCTCGCGCAGCTCGATACCCCGCGTCTTTCGACCTTTCTCGCAGACCACACGCTCGACCGCCATACGAAGTCCACCATCACCACACGCGCTGCGCTTGATCGCGAGCTTGCGCAAGTGCGCGCTCAAGGTTTTGCCCAAACCCGCGATGAATTGTGCGATGGCATCAGCGCCTACGCCGTGCCGATCCGCGATCCTTGGGGAGCCGTCTTCGCCGCCATCGGTGCAAGCGCACCCTCCATGCGCATGCAGAAAGACGCCACCATCAAAACCACCTTGGATGCCCTGCGCACTGCCGCAGCTGAAATCGAAACGTTCCTCTCCCAAGACACTCCCGCCACTTCCGGTCCTGCCGTTAAGCCGTCTGGACGCCCGGCAAAGGCACCCTCTGCAGCACCACGCCGCCCTTCCGGCAAGTGACCGCTTCCCCCCTTATCCCGACCCATTCATGACCACCTCGCTCAGTTCCGCTCCTGCCCCCAAAATCGCCCGTCTCCGCCCGCTCGCTGCGCGTGCCGGTCTCGTCGGCATCGGCCACCATGTATATTGGGGCCAGTTCCCCTGCCTGCTCGACGAAATGGTGCGCAAGCAGTCCCATGTCCAGGGGCTCATCGAAGGCCACGGTGTCACCGTGTCGGATTTTGGCATGCTCGACACCGCGCAAGCCGCCTATGATGTCGTTCCGAAAATCAAGGCCGCCGACATCGACATCCTCTTTGTTGACATGGTCACCTACGGCACGTCGTCGACCTTTGGCATTCTCTGCCGCGAACTCGATATGCCCATCGTTCTGGTGGCGATCCAGCCGCTCGCCGCGATGGATTACCCCAATGGCACCACGTTCATGCAGCTCTGTAATGACGACGTCTGCTCCGTGCCCGAGTTCACCGGAGTCGCCATCCGCTTCGGACGCCGCGCCCCGCCCGTCATCCTCGGCTACGAAAAGGGCGACCCCGTCGTCGAACGTGAGCTCAAGGCCTGGTGCGGCATCGCCAAGGTCCTCCATTCCCTGCGCAAGGCTCGCATCGGCCTCATGGGCCACGTGCTCGAATCGATGCTCGACATGCACACAGATCCGACGGCGATCACTGCCGCTTTTGGCTCGCACGTCGTCCTCGTCGAGCCCGGCGACATCCACAAACATTACCGCGCGCCCGACGCCGCCGCGGTCAACAAGTGGAAAAAACAGATCCTCGAGTTCTTCGACACACCGGACCCGCGCAGTGATCCGCTCACCGAGAAGCTCACGGACGCCGACCTCGAAACCGCAGCCCGCGCCGCCGTCGCCTTGGAGGGCCTCATCGCCGAAAAGAAACTCGATGGACTCGCCTACTACTATGAAGCCGAGCCCGGCAGCGAACTGCGCACGCTCGTGACGAATCTCATCGTGGGCAACTCGCTCCTCACCGGCGCCGGGTTCCCCATGTGCGGGGAATTCGATATCAAGACCTGCATCGCCATGATGATCTTCGACCGTCTCGACATCGGCGGCAGCTTCGCGGAATTCCACCCCGTGGACTTCGCGCTCGATAGCGTGCTCGTCGGTCACGACGGACCGCACCACATCAACATTGCCGCCAACAAACCCGTTATCCGCAGTCTGAAAAAATACCACGGCAAGCCCGGCAGCGGTGCCGGCGTGGAGTTCCAAATCAAAGAGGGCCCGATCACCATGCTCTCCATCGGCCAGAAAGCCGACGGCAAGTTCAAGTTCGTCATCGCCGAGGGTGAATCCGCGGCGCGGCCGATTCCTCCGACCGGCAACACCAACACGCACGGTATTTTCAAGCCCAACGTCCGCACCTTCCTGAAGCGCTGGGTCGCCGAAGGCCCAACGCACCATTTCGCCCTCGGCATCGGCCACCACGCCGAGGAACTGGTCGAAATCGCCAAGATCCTCAACCTCGACTACGTGGTGGTCACCCCGTTCGAGAACACCCTCTAGTCGGTTCATGAAAATCCTCTTCATCGGCGGCACCGGTAATATCTCCGCCGCCTGTGTTCGCCTCGCCCTCGCACAAGGGCACCAGGTCACAATCCTCAACCGCGCCACCCGCCCGCTCGCCGATTACGGGATTCCCTCCACCGCCCTCTCCCTCACCGGCGATATTCAGCACGAAGCCTCCGTGCGCTCCGCCTTGGGCGACAAGAAATTCGACATCGTCGCGAACTTCATCGCCTTCAATGCCGAAGACGTCGAACGCGACATCCGCCTGTTCTCGGGCCGTTGCTCGCAATACTTTTTGATCAGCTCGGCGTCCGCCTACGAAAAACCGCTCCGGCATCCGTTCGTCACCGAATCGCATCCGCAAAAGAACCCGTATTGGAAATACTCGCGTGACAAAATCGCCGCCGAAGAAGTGTGTCGGCGCGCCTGTCGCGAGATGGATTTCCCGGCGATCATCATCCGCCCATCGCTCACGTATGACACCGTTTGGCCAATCGCCATCGGCGGATGGAACGACTTCACGTTGGTTGATCGCATCCGCCGGGGCGGAGAGATCGTGGTGCACGGGGACGGCACCTCGCTGTGGACCGTCACGCACGCGGACGATTTTGCGAAGGGCATGAACGGGCTTTTCGGCAACACCAACGCCGTCGGCCATGCGTTTCACATCACTTCCGACGAGGTGCTGACCTGGGACCAACTTTATACCACGATCGCCGAAGCCGCCGGCGTCGCGCCCAAGCTCGTCCACATCCCGTCCGAATTTCTCGCCAGTCTCAATCCGTCGGAGCGGGGCAACCTGCTTGGCGACAAGGCGCACTCGGCGATTTTCGACAACAGCAAGATCAAGCGTTTCGTTCCCGGCTTCGTAGCCACGATCCCGTTTCATGCCGGCGTCCGCCGGACCCTGGCTTGGTTTGAGGCCGATCCTCTGCGACAGATCATCAAACCGGAAATCAACGCGCAGATGGATTACTACATTCACTCCTGGCGAAAAGTCACGGAGCCCGGCGGTGTTTGATCAGGTGTCCGGTTCACTTCACCAAAAGACCGCGCCCTCCCAGCCAGTGAAGGCATTCGGCATCCCAGGGAGGCGCGGCATTGTTGTTGAGCGGCAGACCCAGGCCGTGTCCGCCCTTCTCGTAGATGTGCAGTGAAAAAGGCACGCCCGCGCGGCGGAGCGCGGAGGCGAAGATCAGGGAGTTCTCCACCGGCACCACGTCGTCGTCGATGGCATGCCAGATAAAGCAGGGCGGCGTGTCCTTGGTGACATGAAGCTCGTTGGAGAGATAACGAAGGATCTCCTCGGACGGATTGGCACCCAGCAAGTTTATGAACGAACCTTGGTGGGCAAACGAAACTCCGCTGATCACCGGGTAACACAGTATCCCGAAATCAGGTCGCGAACTTTCGCGTTCAATCGGATCAACGCTATCGGACTGACCAGCATCAAAGTGGGTCAGCAAGGTCGAAGCGAGATGCCCGCCGGCCGACGAACCGATGATTCCGATGCGCGCGGGATCGAGTCCGTCACGTCGCGCGAAGGCGCGAACCATACGCAGAGCCCGAGTCACGTCCTCCAACATTCGCGGATGACGATAGCCCCGGGAGCCCAGCCGGTATTTCAACACATAGCAGCTGATTCCACGTGAAACCAACCACTCGGCATACCCCTTGCCCTCGTGTCCAGAGAGCGACCAATACCCACCGCCCGGCACAATCAACATCGAAGTGCCAATGCGGGCCTCCGGTGCCGGCAGGTAAGCGGTGAGCGAAGGGATGTCCTCGGGCTTGTCACCCAACACACCGGGCGCCGGGACCGGCCAAAGATCCAACGGAGCCGCCTTTATCGTTTCGCCCAGCATCATGGCCGTCAGTAAAATCACCCATCGAAACCGCATCATGATCAGTGATAATCATACAGACACTTCGGGTCATTCAGCGGATGAGCCACGATGTCTTTGGCGATGTCCAAGGTCTCTACATGTCCATCGTAGAAAGCGACATTTGCCCGCCCATTCGAATGGCGAGGATAGATGCAAAAATCGCCTGCCCCCCAAGGAGCGCCTCCCCCGGGAAATTTCGCGTATCCGTAACTGGCATTGGTAAGCGCCCGCGAATCTTCGGTCCACGTCGAGAGAGCCCCCGCCACACTGTCAGGGCGTCCGATATCACATAAAAAAATCGTGGATCCCGGACGGGCAACGGCCGCCTGTCTCCGCCCGCGCACTGATCCCTGCCCCAAGTAATCGTGAAATGACGGGAAGTTCACCGTCGTTCCATTGCTGCTAGAATACCAGGTTCCATTGATGCCGTAGGAAGTGGGAGTCGTGCCATGCTGCATCGCATAAGTGGATATCGTCTGGTTCTTGGCCCAAGTATCCGCAGGACAAACATACACTTCCCAACTATCGGCGATGTAGGGTTTCAACAGCACCCTGAAGGTGACGGCATCGGCCCCCGAGGTTCCTTCACAGGTGGGCACTAACCGCCCCTGATGCTCTGCACTGTAGAGCAACGAACCCGCCGCGATCTGGCGTAAGTTCGCGATGCACTTGCTGGCATGGGCGTTTCTCACAACTCCGCCAACGGCCGCCATGACAATGGCCGCCAAGACGCCAATGATCGCAATCACCACCAAAAGCTCCGTCAATGTAAACGCATGCCGGACTCGGCTCCGTGAGACGCATGCGCGGCGATCAACAGGCGGGCTGAGTTCGGCCGAAGGACTGGCAGCACCGGCAAAAGCCGGAGGGGTAACTTGCTGGGGTTTCATTGTCTTATTGTGGGATTCTAACGTTTTGGGCGTAGGTAAACCGGCGCCCCATTCCATGCCTTTAACGAAAGGCTATCGAGCGAAAGGCCTGCGGAAAGCTTGAGCGTGATCGTTTTGACCTCGCCCGCACGCATATCGAAGTAGTTGTCATCCGCCACCGCGTTTCCGCTGAGCGTGACCACCCGGGTATACGAATTGGCCGTGATACGGCATATCAGCACCTCCGTGCCTTGCTCCAAAATGTCCACGCTCAGCACGGCTTCAGGCGGATTCATCTCGTAAGGCATTCCATGGAAATACCACCCGGTCTCCCCTGCCCCGCCTTCGGCAAAAAAGACGCCGTCCTGCGGTGCGACGATGGCGTCAGGGTTTGTAGCGATGAGCAATCGCGACGCGCCAGAAGGGATAATCGCATCAATCGCACCCAGCTGCGTCTTCTCTCCACCCCACGTCTCAAACCATAAAGTGAAGCGACGCGTCACCGGCTCCTTGGAGTTGTTGGCCACCCACGCCTCCAGTTTTCCACCCGATAGACGGAACGAACAGTGGACGGGTTTGGCCGCATGACGGAATCCGTAATAGGCCGCCTTCGGCCTGGAATAATAATCGATCATGCTCCATCCGCTGGCCGGCCAGCAGTCATTCAGCATCCAGAACAGCAGTCCGCGACAGAACGGCTGCTTGCGGCGCGATGCCTCAATTGCCAGCCGCGTCGTCTCGTAGTGGACGTAGGCAAACTTGCTCAGACGATCATCGGCATCTTTGAACGAGCCAAAAATATTCCGAGCACTCCGCTCGAGGCTGTTGAACAACGTGATGATTTCTCCCGGCGGATGGCAGGGATTGTCCTTCGTGTGAAATTCCCAAAGCGCGGAATCCTCCAGTTTGTCTTTCGGCATAAACCGAACGAGGGACTCCTTGTCGGGCGCGCCATACAACGCATACTCGCTGCCGAAGCGACCGACCGTCCGATCGAGGCGGTCTCGATAGTCCTTCATATCGCTGCGCATAAAGGAGCGATCCTCTGAGAAAAACACACTGATGTGGCAGTCTCCCTGAAGCGGAGTCAGGCTCGGCGTTCCGAAGAACGGGCAACTCGCGGTGAACACGCGCCCCAGATCATGTTTCTCCAATGCCGGCCGCGAGAGCTTTTCGGAGATTTCAAACCAGGCTTTTCCGGGTGCGTGCTCGCCATCGTGCATCGCATTCTCGTTGTCACCATACCAGTGAATGATCGAGGTATGGCCGCGCAGCCGCAGGACCGCCTGATCGATTTCGGGCGCCAGCTTTGCCATGAATCCGGCGTCATCGACCGGATAATCCGCACACGACATCATGAAGTCCTGCAGCACCATGATCCCCAACTTGGCGCAGGTATCGTAGAATCGGGGGGTCTCATAAATGCCGCCTCCCCAGACTCGAATGGCGTTGCCGCCGGACTCCGCGAACTGTCGCAGGATTTGCTCCTTGCGATCCTCCGTCTGCGCTCCTGGAAAGGGATCGCAGGGCACCCAGTTTCCGCCGAGTGCAAAGACGTCCGTTCCGTTGACGCGGAAGCCAAATTCGCGGCCCTGCACCAGAGGATATTGCGGATATAGCGCCGACAATTCCAACGTAAGCCGTGCCTCTTCACTGCCATCCTTATCAAATTCAGTGAGAAGCTCCACGGTCCTTATTCCGAAAATAGTGGCGACTTCCTCGCCAACGGCCACCCCTCCCTGGACCGGTTTGAACGTGGCTCGGTAGAGAGGTTGCTCTCCGTAGCCCGCCGGATTCCAGAGCACCGGATCAACGATCGTAAACGCGACCAGCCCGCTCCCCAGCGAAACCGTCTTGGTTTCAATGATCTTTCCGCTCGGGGAATGGATACTAACATCGACGTCGCAGAGCAGCCCGGCCGCGAGGTTACTGATGTCCCAGCGTGCTTGAACTAGCGCGGACCGAGCGTCCACCTTCTCGGTCAACACACCCGGAAATACCACCTGCGGACGGCCCACCAACTGCGGTGAATAGAGAAGCCCAAACGTGATAAATTGATGAACCCAGTCCCATCCAAACGTGCATTGCATGCGCCGCACATGGACGCGGTATTGATTAAAAAACGCGCAATTATACCGCTTGGGATCGGGACCAATGACCTCCTCAACCGGACGGAATTCGAGACGCAGGCGGTTTTGTCCACTCAAGGCCTGGCCCGTCACCGGCAGCGTGTAGCGCATGAACGCATTGTCGGTCGCCGCAACGCGCTGGTCGTTGAGGAACACGGTCGCATAGGTATCCACTCCATCGAGAATCAGGTTCGCCGGGGACGCAGGCTTGCCGGCGATGAAATCCACCTTGGCTTCCAGTGTCCAATGCAGGTGCTCGATCCAACCAAGCCCATCCGCGTTGGTCCCGAAAAACGGATCGGGAATCAGCCCGGCCGCGAGCAACGCTTGATGCACACAGCCGGGCAGCTCACCGGAAATGCCCGCGATCAGCCGTTCGCGGATTGCGGGCGGGCACGGTCCGGTTTCGTCAGCCGGGATTCGCCAAATGCAGGTCTGCACGTTCTTCACTGCGTTGCTTGTATTCACTGTTAACCGATGGGGATGGGATTTCTATGAGTGCGGCTTAGGAAGCTACCGCCGGCTGGGCGAGTCCCTTGGCCATGGGCCCGACCAGCACATTCCAACTGAGGAAGTTCTTGTTGAAGTTCGGCGCCGCCGAATCCGGGTGATAGCACTCGTGGAGATAGCCGTTGCGCTGCAGATCCTCGCCGAGCAACGAGATCATCTTCTCGGTGATCTCCGCGGCATCCTTATGGTAGCCATAACGCTTGAGGCCTTCATGAATCATGTAGTTGGCCACGATCCAGATGGGGCCCAGCCAATTGCTGGGATTGGCGCTATCCGTTCCGGGGTCATACATCTTTTCATTTTTAGCCATGCTCCGGATGCCATGGCGCGCGTTGAATTCCGCAGGGTTTCTCAGGTGCTTTTCGACGAGGACCTTCACTTGCTCGGGCGAAGCGATGCCACACCACATGGGAAGGAAGCCGGTGAACAACTTGATTTTGAGCGGGATGGTTTTCCACGGCATGTCCATGCCCCGCTTGATCTGCGGAAAATGCACGTGCCGCAGATCCTCGCATTGAACATCGACCGTGTAGAAAAAGCCATCGATCGGGTCCCAACACTCGGCTTGGATGGCCTCCTCGATCCGGCTCACTTCACTTTGGAATTCCTTGATGTCTTCCAACCTGCCGAGTTCCGTGGCGATCTTCACCATCGCGAACAGCTCTTGGTGATAGAGACAGTTCAGCAACAAGTTGGCCGAGGAAAACTCCGGGCGACCATAGGTGGTGGGATCGTTATCCACGCCAATCGCCACGTCGGAGCCCCACACCAACAAACCGCAATCTACTCCATACTTGGAGCGCCAGCGGCGGTTGAATTTTTTGAGGCTCTCGTAATACGGCTCAAGCCAGAGGAAGTCCTCGGTGAAGGTGGATATCCTTGAAGCAAACTGGGCCAGCACGGGCTTGGCCTGGTTTTTTTCGGTGCCGCCCGGAGTGGTGCAGCCAAACCGATCTCCATCGGTTGCCTTCACCATGATCGGGATGGTTCCATCCGCGCTCTGATGCTCGAAGAAATTAATCAGGCTGCCCTTGGTATAGCGGACAAATTCTTCCCGCCCGGCAGGACTCATCTCGTCTTTCAAAGCAGCCAGACCCTCAGCGATCCAAAAGCAGTCCCAGTCCCAGAGTTCATCTTGAAACAACCCGCCGGGAACTAGGAACGGATGCTTCAAACACCCTTGCGGCTCGCGATAAACGATCGAGGCCTGCTCGCACATATAGGCGATCAAGCGCTTGGCGTGGGTGCCTTGGTCGGAGTCTTCCGCGATTAATACGTCTTGTTTGGGATTCATTGGTTTTTTCTTATTTTTTAAGGTCGCTGATTTTCTGCGCCATACGTTCGGCCATCATGGCAAAGCCAGCGTCGCTCGGGTGGATAGGCGCCTGGTCATATAACTTCGGGTCTGTATCGATTAGCTCAGGACCTTCGAGCAGGTGCAGGTGCGGGTCCTTGAGGGTCGCCACCAGTTCGCGGAGCACCTGACGATAGGCTTCCAGGTCGGCGACCTTACCCGCGGGCTTCCACGAGTCATTCACCCACAGCGAGGTGATCAAATAGATCGGGACGCCCGCCTGCTTAGAGCGGATATTATTGAGGAACACCGTCATGTTGGAGCGATAGCGCTCCACGGGCACACCGACCTGCCAGTCGTTCGCGCCCATCAGCACCGTGATGACATCCGCCTTCAGCGAGGCCACCAGCTTGCCATCATCCGGGGTGGAGCTGCGGCCGCCCAAGCCAAGGTTGATGGTTTCCCACCCCTTGGATTGCCCCACTAAAAAAGGATAGGTCTTGCTGATCCGGCTGGACGAGAACCCATGCGTGATCGAATCGCCATAGGCCACATAACGGGGCATCGGCTTGGCGGCGGCCGCTTCCAACTTGGCGGCGGCGGGCAGCCTCAATCCGGCAAAATCCACCGAGTCCCCATACGGCAGGTAGAGCTGATAATCATGAACTCCGGGTGTTTCCGGAGTCAGCGAGAGGACCACCGTCTCAGGCTGGCGAAACACGTCCCGCTGGCGGGATTTGAAGGACCACTCGCGCTTGAAAACACCATCAATCGAGTAAACTCCCACGGCATTGCGGGCGCTAGTCGAGGTGTGCAGTGACGTATAATCGAGGACCGCCTCAATCTCCGTGGCATCCGTGCGGAATTGTATCGTAACGCCGGGGTTGTCCCAACGATAGCCCTTGCTCGGCATGTCGATGGTCCGGTCAAACCGCAGGACCTTGGTCCCGTCGGTGGACGCCACAACCTCCTTGTTCACATAGCCGCCATACTTGAGCAGCGGGTTATCCGGACTGATTGCCACCGGCAACTCGCCTCGTGCGAAGGTGGCCGCGCCCAAGAGCAATGCCGCCGCTAAATGGATTTGATACTTGTTCATGGTGTTTTCGGCGGGGTTACAGAATGGCGCGGTCCGGAATATCGGAGCTCGTCCAAGGGCGGATATGCAGGTCGGGATAGGTCAGGATGACAGTCGCGTCCTGCCGGGATGATTTGGAATCGAGGTCCAGACGCACACGATGCAGCCCCTTGCCGGGTGTCACCTCGATGCGCGTGCCTTCGGGGCAGCGATGCGTCGCCGGCACATAAGGCTGGCCGGGATCGCATCTCACCAAGAGCGCTCCATCCAGATAGAGGCTGGCTCCCTCACGGACCAGACAGACGATCTTACTGGGTTCGTCGTTGTCCACGGACCAGTCCCACTCAGCGCCGCCCGCCTGCTTGATTTCAGTCGGAAGATCCCCGTTGGACCAAGCAATTGTTTCCGTCGCGCCGTGGGGTTTCACGCGAATCGTGCCAGGCAGTCGGGCCAGGTTGACGGTGTTCGTCGGAAACCAAGGCAGGTCACTGAACGACTTCGTCTCAAGCTTGCCGATGACCGCAATCACCCGGTTGGTAAGATCCTGCAATGTCTTCGGTGCCGTCGGCAAATCGCGGATTCCCGGGCCCAGATAAACACCGTCGCCGATCGGGGTAATCCACTTCTGGGGAATCTGTTCGAGCCCGCACTGCAAGCCGAGGGTGGCTCCCACGGTGGCGGTGGTGCTGTCCGTGTCGTAGCCCGCATTGGTCGAAAGCAGGATGCTCTTCTCGAAGTCCCCTTCCCCATATAAAAGAGCCCAGATTGCCAG
Source organism: Rariglobus sp. (assembly GCA_035459785.1). GTDB lineage: Bacteria > Verrucomicrobiota > Verrucomicrobiia > Opitutales > Opitutaceae > Rariglobus. Next base: position 14,209 of record DATHXF010000121.1, read on the forward strand.
TGCCACGTTGAGCGGGGCATGGGTGAAGTTTTCGTTATCATGCGCCTTGAGCAGGTTTCGGCGGCATTCCCACGGCTCCACGCCTTGTTTGTATCCACCGAGGACAAGCTTGATGGCCTCAGTGGTTTCGCAGGCGGGCAAATGACGCAGCGCATCCTCGATGGCCTTCAACAGCGGCGTGCCTGCCGCCACCAGGCTTTGCATGAGCGCGCAAATGACTTCACCGGCAATGCCCTCCACTCCATGATCCAGCGTGGAGTCGAGCGCGGCGTAATAGGCGGCACTCGCGGGATCACCGATAAAAAGGCAGGCCCAAATTTCCGAACGGATCGGCGAGCCCATCCCGGAGCCAAAGTGATTCTCGAAAACACCGGCCTCCGCAGCCGGCACTCCACGGCGCAGATTCCAGCGGCAGCGGCCATATTCATCCCACATGTAGTGGATGTGGCGCAGCCACGCCCCACCGAAATCGTCGGCGGTCAGCTGTCCGTTGCTTTTCTCCACGATATCCAACCACACCAACTGTAGTTCCAGGTCGTCGTTGGGCGGAGCGATCGTGGGCACCGGATCATAATAAGTTAACGACAATGGCCCAAGCTTGCCCTCGACAGGCAATCCCAAGGTTCCGCCGATGGATTTACCCATCCAACACCCGTAAATTTTCGATCTAAGAAGGTCTGCGTTCATGAATATATAACGTAAAATTAAGAAACGGTCATCCTAGGGGAAACGACTTGAGCGGAAGGGACGAAGACACACTCCATTCCCGCGCGCTTGGCGGATTCCACGCCCGCCGGGCTGTCTTCGAATACCAAACAGTCGGCTGGAGAAATCCCCATGCGCCGGGCGGTTTCCAAAAAGGGTTCGGGATGCGGTTTCCCGTTTGTATAGTCCTCAGCGCAGACGATCACCCCGAAGAGTGACTTGGCATCAATCGCCTCCAGCGTGAGCTCCACATACTTTCTAAAACCACCCGAGGTGACGGCCAAGGGCGCTGTTCCATACAGTTGCCGCGCGATGTCCACGACCGGATTGATGGCACGCACCTCATGAATGCGCTCAAGGAAGTAGGCTTCCTTTCTCTCCACCGTTTCATGGACGTCGAGGGACAGTCCAAATTCAATATTGAGATCCAGAACAATTCTCGCGCTAGGGCGGCCGCCCCAACGGTAAAATAACTCCTCGGGAAACTCGCCGCCCTGCTCTTTGACCACATGGGCCCAAGCGCGGAAATGCAGCGGCATCGTATCCGCAAGCGTTCCGTCACAATCAAAAATATAACCGCCGAATTTCCTATCTGGAAGGGTGAGCTTCATCGGGATCAAACGACAGGTTTGCTGCGGATCTTCGCCACTGTTTCCCACTGCGCACGCTGGCAGCGCTGTGGAGGCAAGCCCTTGAGGATTTGCTCAAGATCATCCACCACGAGCTGTCCCATCCATGGCCAGATTTCCGGTATATTGCCCGCTCGATGGGCCTGCAAAAGCGTGTTCGGTGTTTTACGCGCCCGATGTCCCGCCGGAATCGGCTCGTCCGGCCACACATCAATACCCACACGAAGATGCCCGGATTGAGCTGCATCCAACAACTCCTCGAAATTGACCACGCCCGCCCGGCTGATCAGTAGCACGATTCCGCCCTTCTGCATTTTATCGAAATATTTCTTTCCGATGCCGCCGGCATTTTCCGTGGTGACTGCACCTAGCAAAAATACCGCGGCTGATTGCTCAAAACATTCTTCAAGCGTCGCGGGCGTGACACCCATTTCAAGAAGCACACTGGGATGAATCCATGGATCATACACCAGGATTTCTTTGGCCAAAGGACGCAGGAGCGGCAAAAGCGCGCGCCCGACGTTACCACAACCCACGATGGCCAGTTTTCTTCCCGCCAACAGAATCGAATCCTGGTTATCTCCTTCTCCATAGAGAGTCTCGGTCCCGCTTCGAATCGAAGCATCCGCCTGATGTATGCGTCGGGCCAAGGACAACGCCATGCCCAGCGCCATCTCTGCCACCGGTTTGGCAAACACGGGGGCCGTCGATAAGACATAAATACCCCTGCGCTGACACTCCACGTAGTCAACGTTTGGCAGAAAGTTGCTCTCTACATTAAAAACGACCTTTAAATTGGGCGCGCGATCCAGCCGCTCTTTGGTGAGAGGCGACTGGCCGATCAACGCGACCGCCTCGGGCAGATAACGATCAATATGATCCGTGGGTGCGGGCGATCCATCATGCCAGACCACCTGGCCAAGGCTTTCCAGACGCGCTTTGGTTGCCGGATCGAAAATAACACCGACCGGGCGAGGATGGGGATCGAGAAGAATGAGCGGTTTACTGTTCATTTATAAGCAAATTATTTAATCAACTGCAGGGTTCCGTATTGGAGAGGGTCTTTCTCGTTACTGCCGATACCTCCACCCCACTCCAAATACCCGGCGCGTCCCTTGCCGTCGTTATTATTAATAACCAACGAAAGCTTGAGCTTTTGTTTGGGATTATACGCCATCGGATAAAGCTCGGACCAAGGCAGACGGATTTTATAAATTGTCAGATCTCCCTCGCGAGTGATCTTACAATCACCATACTGGATGGCGGCATTGACGGGCGTGATTTTGGCAGGTAAATCCGCGGCCGCGTTGACCTCGGCGAGCTTCCAGAAGACGACCCCATCGGGTTTAAGTGCGGCGATGACTTCTATATTGCCATTAACCAAGCCACGACCCTCGCAATCAATACCCAGCTGAACACTGTCGCCCTGCCACCATTTTCCGCTCTCATTTTGAACGTGAATCGGATCTCGCACCTGCACGACGACATCAATGCCGTCCTCGTGAACTCCGACCAAAGCCTTCGCTTCCGGGGTTTTCACGGCGCCATCCTGCTTGATCAGCGAGGTATATTTCCAGTCACTGGTAATCGCGCCCCGGTCGGTGATCGGCGAATCCACAATTTTCCCGGCGACAAAAGAAGCCGAAGGAGCACCCGAAGCGGTGCGCTGAATGCGATTGGGCGGAATGAAACGGTCCACGCCGGTTTCTTCACTCAAGGCCGTTGAGCTTGGTGCGCTAAGGTAATATATCTTGTTGGTATCAAGAGCACCTGCTCCGTTCAATTGGACCGTTTTGCCCTCCCAATCACTCAAGACGGATTGATTGGTCGTGAGCTTTTTAAGATCGGAAATCTTGATGGGCTCCTGATCGCTCCATAGAGCGACAATGTTGCCCTTACCGGTGGATAAAAGCAGTCCGTAACCTTCTTTTCCAACCACGACTTCTTTAATAAACGAAGCTTTCTTACCAATGGCGTCAATGAACACGGCCATCACCAAAGCCGGGTGACGCGGCTCGATACGCGGGGTGCGACGGAAGAGTCCGGAGCTGTGGGTAAACCAATTGTTCGCGATGGAGAAATTGATGGTTTCTTTCTCCATTTGATTGGTGATCTCGAACATCACCGTCTTGGTAACGCCTTGTTTTATCTGGCTGAGCTGGTCACGCATCATGCGCATCGAAAGTCCCGCCTCACTGTCCATCAATTTGGCGGACATATTGCCTACGAGGATGGCGTGCCACTCTGTCATAAGCGCTTCCTTATGCGGAGCGTTGTTTTCTTTCTCTATGCGCCGGAAATCCGAAACATCCGTGGATACACCGTGCAGGGACAACTTGTCGTAAAAGGGCGCGGCCCCATTCTGCAGCATTTGATCATAAAATGCATGGTAAGAAAGACGCATGCCGATGCCGCCATTCCATACCTGGGCCTCGGGCTGCACTTTCTTCACCGACTTGTATCCCGCCTGCAGAAGCTTCACGTAATTCTCAGGCGTATCGAACCAATAAATGCTGCCGTTTGGCATATTGGGCTCATTCCAGATCTCCCAAATCTTGATATGATCTTTATAGCGCTTCACCGTGAGCTCTACAAAGTTCGTAAAGTCATCCATATTTACCGGCGCATACGCCGATGATACCGGAAGACAGATGGCGATTTTATCGGCCAGCTCCGGATGCGGCGAAGCCCAGGCCGGAGTGTAGAGAAACTGGGCCGCGATCTCAAATTTCGCGTCAACCAGAGCCTTTACGCTGGTATCGAGTGCATTCCAATTATAGACACCACGCTCAGGCTCGATGGCCTGCTCTTTCATGGTATAGTAAGTTCCCCACGGAATGGAATGAATGAAGGCAAAATCGTAGCCGATAAGCTTGGCCAAGGGAATTTCCTTGGTATCAAGATGATAATGAAAGCCGAACTGACCGGTATGCTTCGCATTAGCATCGGGACGCTTTGTGACGGCAACGCTCATGCGCTTACGCTCAAACTTCGCTCTCGTCCCATTGGGAGCCTTCATACCGAAGGACGTGCCGATGTCGGTCCGCTGTCCGGCCGCGTCGAACCACGAGAACTCAATATCGTAAAATCCCGTTTCTTTCGGAGTCCATTCCCACCCGACCGTGTCCAGTTTTTCACGACTGATAAGAACGGTCGCGACATAATTATCTGACACATCAAAAACAACTCCCTCGAGCGTCTTCAGATCATCTGGCAATGGGCCGGGCTTAAAGGTAACAGCCTCCCCAAGATACCACCACTGATAGGGCTTATTCCCCCTCATGGTCATGCCCTTCTGCTCTTTTTTCTCCTGCGCGTGCAAATTGGACGTTGAGTCCAGTTGCAACGCGACTAGCCCGAGCACTACAAACAGAACGGAAGTATACGCATGCCGGCCCATCACTATATTTATAATTCTCCCGGGCAGTCTTTTAAAATAAGTCGTCATCGAAGGGTATTTATTTAGCCGAAAAATCTACTACTTGGAAATCGTCACGTTAAACTTGCCGATGCCGCGCTGCCTGGAGGATTGAAAGACTCCGGAGAAACCCGCATAGGCGGCATCCAACACAAGGCTCTTTTCTTTTAGCGACACGCTATCCACCAACAGCTCGTCGCTATTGGCGTAGGCACTGATCGTGCCCGCATCCCGGTCGTAAACAATTTTGAGTGAATTAAGCGTATCCGGATTCCACGTTTGGATATAACCGGTTTTCAGTGCAAAGGCTTTGGCCGATCGAGGGTCATCCGGGTCCGGATTAAACATCAGACTATAAAGACCGCTTTGACGGAGCAGCAAAAAAAGACCGCCGAAACTGGGATTATCAATCGTGCCTCCTCCCATGCCGATGCTGATCCACCCCTGCTCGGTTTTAGCAGGTTTAATATCCGCCTCTATCGTGACGGTTTTAAATTGGGCAGGCAACGCCACACGGCTGACAAACGGACCGTTGTCGGTCACGCGCACACCCTTTCCTTCCGCCAAGACCACATTGGCGCTGGCCTCCCAAGCCAACTTACCGGCACCGATTGGCCTTAAATCCAAAGGCTTACCATCCTGACCGGCCTTACGATCAAACGCATCCCGATAAGTAAGGACCTCAGCCCGAAGATTGATCGTGGCACACAGCAGACCCACCCCGACAAAGAGGGCAATCACAGAAGTTTTCATATTAAATAGAGAAGTATACCCCGTCACGCGATGACCGGCCAATGCCCGCAATCATCCATACTTTAAGAGGACAGAGAGTTCTCCCCGATTGATCTGTTATTTCTGAACGATGACGGAAACCTTCGCTACGCTCTTGTCATCGGATGACTGGAAGATACCGGAGACACCTGCATATTCGGCGCGCAAAACATACGACTTCTCCTTCAGGGAAATGTCTTTCACGATCTTTTCATCGCCGTTTGCAAATGCACTTACCGTGTCGGCCTCCTGATTATACACTAGCTTGATCGTGTTCATAGTGTCGGGCTTCCAGCCCCGAATACGACCGGCTTTCAATGCGACGACTTTCGATGAGCGAGTATCATCAGGATCAGGGTTAAACATCAGGCTGAAATTGCCACCCGTCGTAACCATAAGAAACAAACCGCCAAAGTTGGGATTACCCAGCGCACCGCTGCCAATGCCTACACTCATCCAGCCTTTTCCGGCAGGATAAATATCCGCCTCTACAGTTACGTCTTTAAATGTGCCGGGCAATTCAACCCGCCCGACAAAAGGATTGTCATCCGATGCACGAATACCGCCACCTTTGACCAGCACTGCATTGGCGGTGGCCTCCCAGATTGCCTTGCTGTTGCCCACGCTACGCGAGTCCAAGGGACTCCCCGCCTCTTCAGCCTTATGATTGAAGGTATCTTGATACGTAAGGGTATCAGCCTGAAGCAAAGGAACAGAACAGAGCAGTCCCAAGCAAAGAAGACGGGCGAACAGGGATGTTTTCATTTTAGCATCTATGAGGGTTTATTTTTCCAGGGTCTAAAAACGGGTAAAAGGCGAGAGGGTCGGATGCCGGTTGAAGCGCGGAGCGGGCAACCAAGGGTAAAACTCTAGCGCGGATCACGGACTTCTGCGGGGCGACAATACTCGATTACATCGTTATGTTCTGCATATTCTATTTTGCCCTGCATAATGTCAAGTGGGTTTTCCATGATCTGTCAGGATTTCGTTTCAAAAAAACGGCGACCATTGCGGGGGATCAGGGCGCCGCTTTGTCCGGGAGTGTAAGCACCGCAAAATCCCGGGCCGTGAGAGCGGTTTGCCCGCTGTCCACCCGAGGGGAGGACTCCCCCAGCCTGCCGCCCAGATAGATGAATGTGTTGAGACGCGTCTCCGGGGCGATGGTAAGAAAATTATTGGCGATGAGTTTCCACTCGGTGCCGTCGTGGACCGCGATTTCCAGCATGACCATCGCCCCGCCGGGGGAGATCACCCGGCTGGCCCCAACCGGTAGCTCCAGAACCTGTTGGTTACACTTCACTGCGACGGGCACCGGCGTGCAATTGGCCAGTCTCATCTGCCCCTTGGCGAAGAGCGCATCGTCGTTTGGCAGGGCGATATTGGACAAGACTTTTGGCTGCCCGGATTCCATGGGCGGCGGCGTGAAAAGAACCAGAAACCGCCGGTGTGTTGTATCCAGCTGGACGATACCCGCAGGAACATACGCCGCCACTCCGTCAGGGGAGGTCACTTTCCTCAGGAGCTCAAGCTGGGGCGGTCCGCTATAGGTCAGCGCGGGCGGCACTCCGGCATTCAGAGCGGGCACGGGCAACGGCACGGGTTTCCCCGCACTGCGATAAAAAATACCGGTGAGCCCCACACCCCAGGTGACCGCACTGAGCTCCACTTTTACCGTTTCCGGGACCTGCGCGCGCGCGACTGAAAAGACGCAGGCCAGTAAGGAGAAATAAATGCGGAATTTAAATGTCATCGGGAGTAAGCCAGCGGAAGGACACGATGCGGAAACGGCGTCCGAATTGCTGGTTGGTCGTGGTGGCCGAGCCGGGATCGATGGTGGCTGCGTTACCGGCGGAGCCTGATTCCACATAATCAGGGAAGCGCTGGACAGTCGCTTCGCACCAAGCGCGGCCCGTCACGACCGGAGTGGATTGCAACGGATCAAGAACATCTCCGTAAGCCCGAACGGTGAATGTGTCGGAACGGGTCGTCAGGCTTGGTCCGATTTGCTGCAAGAGGTCGGCCTGCGTGAGCCAGCCCGGAATACCCGTGGAGGCAGATTGCCCCTGGGTGAGTTTGTTATCGGCGTAGGGACCGACGTTGGAGCCGCCGCCGTCGTCGGCATTGGGCCAATACACGAGGCGACCCGCGGCGAGCGTGGTGTTAATCCCTGCGGTGGCATCGATGGCCGCCTGCAAAGGCCCCTTGCGACTTTTGACATCAGCCGAACCGGCAAGCGTGCGATTGATGAAATGCGAGAGGGAAAGAAAAGGGCCGCGCTCACGGACTTGCTTCACGATCTCGCGGGCCAGGTCGTTGATCTGGGTGTCGGTGAGTTTACGGAAACCGGCGTAGGAAGCGCTGGTATTTTCCTGGTGGGCATTGGCACTGGTCAGGCTTGGGGAGAGGTGCCGAGGAACCGGTGTGCCGACGGAGGTGGCGGCCGTATCCCCGTTCAGCGTGAGATTACGCGCACCGGCGAGCAGGGCGGCCCAGGCGGACTCGGAGGTGGAATTCACATTGAAAGCGCCCTCGATGAGCATGCGGGCGGCCGGTTGCCGCAGATCGCGTAAGACGGGGAGCGTGGTGGTGGCATCTTCAAGGAGACGAAGGCGGGCATTGGGCAGACGGGTTGCTTCGATGCCGGAGACATTCAGAACAAACGTCCCTCCCGCCGGAGGAATGCCCGAGAAAAAATAACGGTCCCACAGCGCGGTATTCAGCAGGTAACTGATGTCGTAGTAGGTGGAGTTTCCGTTCATGCCAAACCACGTGTTGGCGCGGGCCTGCATGGAGTTTGCCGTCGTGACATACGGATTGAAGAGGGAGTTGCCGATGGCGTTGCCAGGCTGGCTGCCGACAAAAGCAAACCAATCGTCGGCGGTCGCGTTGGCGTGCTGAAGCGCGCCGATGGAGACGATGGGCGGATCGTCGGCGCCTGAGCGCCGGGGCACGTCAAACAGCAGCGCCTTCGTCTGCGCTCCAAAAAGGTCGTGCCCCCACTGGGCCGCGATGTTTGACGTGAAGCTGTTGCCACCGCTGAAATTGGGAACCGTGCTGCCCCCGGAAGCCACGATGTAAGGATAGGATGAATACGGGGGGACCGGGTAAAACGACTTGAGGTAATCCCAGATCGACGATCCGGGCATCATGTGCGAACGGGCACGCAGGTTGTAGTCCGCGTAGGTGCGGAAATTGCCGCGGCCGTTCTGGTAGGTTCCACCGGGAGTGTCCGCACCGGGAAGAGTGAGATCGAGCGGCATCCCGCCTATGTTGATCTCAACAGGAAGGCTATACGGGCTGGCGATGCTGCCATTTTGCCCCGGGGAAGCCTGGCCATTGCCGACAGTCACGCCGTTGACGATTTCCTGAAGGACATCCGTGGTTCCCGCGAGGCGGAGTTGCGTGCGGTAAAACGTGTTCGTCAACCAAGTCCAAATCGTGGCACCGGCGGGTGTGCCGGAACCAAACGGAGTGCCGGGGCCGCTGATCGGCGCAGGCAAGGCAACCTGGGCGTAGTTCGTCGGGAATCCTCCCGCCCCGATCTCCTGCAGGTTAAAAACCGAGGGGCCGCCGGGAGTGTTGGAGACGGCGAATGCTTTGGCCTCACCCGGCGCAAGATCCACGTTTGAGATGCGAAAGACCGTTCCGGAAAGCGCCGAGGGATCAGAGGTCGCCGGACCCTTGAAAAGCGCGTATCGGTTGCTCCGCAAATTATCGGCAGGGAATGCCGGCGCCGTCACCGTGCCCGGACGGGTGTTGCCGACCATGACGCTGAAATAGGCGGCGCTATTGGCACCGACGACCGGTATGGAGCCGGGGGGCACACCGCCCACGGAGGCGCCCGGTTCGAGGGTGAGGTCGATCCCGGCGGGAGCCTGAAGCCGGACATTGTAGGGATTGCCCACGACCACCACCACATGCGTTCGCAGGAACGGATTTCCGGAACCGTCGATGTAGAGTTTCCAGAAGAACCGGGTCTGGACGATCACCGGCGCAATCCCGGCCTTGTGGACGATCGGATCCGCGAGATCGAGGGCGGGCGAAGTGATGGAGCCAATTTTGCCCGCGAGCGCATAATGCGCGGCCAGGGTTTCCCACGTCGGACCATACTTGGGACTGAGGCCGGCTGGGAGGATGTTGGACTGGGCGGGGCTGAATTGGGTGTTGGGGTTGGAGGCGTCTGGAGAAGTGCCAGTCTCGAATGCATGCGTGAGATCGCGGCGCAGACCGCCTTGGAGACTGTCGGCCAGCACACCGCGCGACGACGTGGTGTAATCATGATAACGGGCGGCCAGCACCGATGAGGTGCTAAGGGTGTCCGCCAAGCCCGCTTGCTTCGGCAAGACCACGTGCCCCAGTGCGGTTGAGTTGGCGGGATAGGCCGCAAACCCCGGCAGGAGTTCGATGGCCGCGCGCTGATTGGCGGCCAACCGGTAGCGAGCGGAGGCATCGGCGGGCGTGGTCACAGGATCAACAGGCCCGCCCGATGACGGGGCATGACGGTCAATGAGCGTATAAGGCGCCTTCACGCCTTCATCTCCAACCCAGAAGGCATACCGGCCGATATCAGCGGTGCCACTTGTGCCCAGCCCGGGAACGGTCGATTTATCGACCGTGATGGGCACCAACAGAGCAACGATGTAGTTGGCAAGGTCGGCGGCAACCACCGGCGACTGCCCTGCCGTCTTGGGTCCGACGAGAAGCACGGCCGGTTGGCCATTCAATGTAAGCGGGCTGGTGGCGGTTGCGCCGATCGTGAGGCCCGGATCTAGGATCGGTTTATAGGCGGGCGACGCGGCGGTGGCCGTATTCATCAGGCCCGTCGAAGCATTGAAGTCCACCGTGAGATTCTCGTTGCCGCTCACCAGCCAGTTGAGGAGGACCGGCGTGGGCGTCTGCGTGAAACTACCCTGGGCGGCGGTATTGCGATGCCCCCACACGCCTGTCCAGCGCCGCGTGCCATCGACCGGTGCGGCGAGTCCGCTGCTGGACGCGGGCACGGTGTTGGTCACCGCGTAGAGATCGGCGCGACCCGTCGCACGTTGATCGGGACCGGCGAAGCGTTGAAGTTCGCCAAGAGCGATGTTGAGGGCGGCCAGTGCGTTCTGTCGCGCCTGGCTTAATTGCTGACTGTTGCCGGCCACCTGGACCTCCACTCGTGTCAGGGACGCGAGTGAAACCAGCAGCAGGACGAGAAATGCCAGCAGCGTGATCGTGATGAGCAGGGCAAAGCCCCGCTGTTTTTGTGGAAATCGGGTGTCGGAGAATCGCGACATAAATCGGGTTGTGTTGCAGGGGCGCACAAAGCCGGCCCGGTGAAGACGGTTGCGTTTGTGTAGTCGCGGCGAGAGGCGAGCCCTCGCCCGCCCTGGTTAAACGAGATGGCGATTGTTCGGTGACGGCGAACCGGCCGGTGGATTCAAATCTCAGCGACCAGCCCCGACCTCACGCGACGGGGCCAGTCGGATGGAATCAAATCCCGCTCATGCACGCACTGCGGAACGGCGGCGACGGCTCCAAACCACTCCGCCCAAAGCGAGCGCTCCGAGGATCGTCGCGTAGGTGGCGGGCTCAGGGATCGCCGACACGAAAGTCAGGGTGACATCGCTCGCGCCGTAATTGAGCGTGAAGATATTGGAGCCGACGTTGACGGTAGCGCCATTCGACAAGCCCAAAAATACTCCGGTGATGGACGAGCCATGAACGATGCTAAAGGCACTGGTCGTTCCGGTCCAGGCGCCGCTGCCGATATCGATCAATGACAGCGTCGATGAGCCGAGCGTCACGGCACCGGCCGCAGTAATGAGATCGAACGTTCCGGCCGTGCTGTTGAGCTTGAGCGAGAACGTCGAGCCACTACCGGCCAGTGTGGAGTTGAAGGTCAGCGTGCCGATTGTGGATGCATTGATGCCCGCCGCCACAATGCCACCGCTGGCGATCGTGGTCGCGCCGCCAATCGTGCCCGTGCCGCGCAAGGTTGCGCCCGAGGCAACACCGACGGCGCTGCCCGAGGCCAGACTGCCGGTGACCGACAACGTGCCCGCATTCACCGAGGTCGCGCCGGTGTAAGTATTCGCACCGGAAAGCGTCACCGTCTGCGCAGTGGTTTTGGTAAAGGTCGCGCCGGTGCCGGCGAGTTTGGCCGAGACGGTGCCGTTGGTTGCATGGATGCTGTTCACGCCGAACGCCGTGGAGGCCGAGCCACCCGTGATCGTCAAGGTGCCCGCGCCTCCCGTGCTGATCACATTGCCGGCGGTCGCTCCGTCGGTTGATCCGATCTGAAGGCCGTTGATCGTCTCATTCTTCGAGTTGATATCAAAGGTGCCGCCATACACCGCGACGCCACCGGTGCTGACATCCGCAGCATTGCGAATCTGATCGTTAGCGCCCAATTGCACCGTGCCGCCGTTAACCGTCAGGACATTGCCGTAGAGATCGATTCCTCGGAGTGCTCCATCTGCGGTGGCGCTATTCAAAATCACGGTGCCACTGTTGGCGACGAGGGTCGTTCCCGTGTTGGTATTCGCCCCGGTGATCGTCAGCGTATTGCTTCCGTTTTTCACGAGTCTTCCGCTGTTAATACTCCCTGAAAAAGTAATATCACCAACGCCATCAACCGCGTTGACCGCACCCGGGACGGTTACACCGATGCCGACCCAGTTGTTCGTAAAATTGACCGCGGTCGCACTGCTGTTGGTGATGCCACTGCCGAAGAAATTAATCGTTCTGCCCACCAAAGTGGGAGCTATACCGTTAAAATCCAGTGTGGATCCGGTTGCAAAGGTGATGGCCGCGGTGGAGGCGGCATCACCGAACGCCGTGGCACTGCCCAACTTCACGGTGCCACCCGTGACATACGTCCGACCAAGGTAGGTATTGGCACCGTTGAGCACGAGCGTGCCCGCTCCCGTTTTGGTGAGACCGTCCGTAGCACTGCTGCCCACAATGACTGAATCAATGATGAGGCTGTTGCTCGTGTTATTTTGCGTGATGATTAATTCACCGGTTCCACCACCGGTCAGCGTGCCGCCCGTGATTGTCGTGGCATTGTTTCCTACTGCACTGGTCACCAAAATACCTCCGCTCGCAACGGTCAGTGCCTGACCAGAACCCACCGTCAATGTGGTGGCGGCCGCCGTGTTGAAGCGCACGCTGTTGATGGTTTGTGTGTTCCAAGCCGTGCTATTGCTCGCCTGAAAATCGACATTGCTCGTGGTGCCCGGAGCGGTCGTTCCGGCAGTGGACGCCGTGTAACCGCTGTATGCGGTAATGGCGCTGTTGGCCCCGTTGGCGACAGCCCAATCGGTTCCATTAACGGTCGCCCAACCCGACAGGATACCGTTGGTATTCGCAGAACTGGTGGTGATCGTGCCTGGGCCGGTAAAGTTGATCGTGCCACCGAACTGGCGCGTGATCGCCGTGAGCTTTACCGTGCCCGTGCTTACCGCGGCATTAACTGCGGACGCGCCGGCGGCGAGGGTGGTGCCACTGAAGGTCTGTGTGTTGGTGCCAGTCCGGGTATAGTTCAATGTGCCGCCATGTATATTGGTGCTGATGCCGAGCGTGAGAACGCCACCAGAAAGAGAACCGGTGGAACCTCCGCCTCCGAGGTCAATCGTGCCGCCATTGATCGTGGTATTTCCGGTGTAGGTGTTAGTGCCGGTAAGCGTCCAAGCCCCCAATCCACTCTTAGTGAGCGCCACCGTGCCGCCGCCCGATCCGTTGCTGATGTCACCGCTTACCGTGCCGCCATTCAAACCCGTAAGCGTCAGCGTGGTGATTGCCGAACTGTTTCCTACAATGTTTCCCGCAACGTTCAGCTTGGCAGCGCTTGTGCCGCTGTTGTTCACAAAAGAGTAAGCCTGAGTCGCTCCATTGGCCAGGTTGATCGTCGTTCCGGATACACCGATCTGCTGAGTGTTCGTCACGCCGGTGCCCATGGTAATCGCGCCAGCCGTGGTCAGGTTCAAAGTGTCGTCCGCATCACCGATCGTGAAGGCGTTCGCATTGCCGTTGAACGCGCCCAAATTGATATTTTGGATGTTCACCAAGTTGCCCAGGTTGATGCTGCCGCTGCCCGTGGTGCTGAACGTGGCCGTGTCCGCATTGGCAAAACCGGACGTGGTTCCGAGAAGAACATCGCTGGTCCAGTTGGTGGCGGTCTGCCAGTTATTATCAGCCCCGCCATTATCCCAGGAACCGTTCGCTGCCCATGCGGAGGGAGCGACAAGAATCGAGGCGGATACGAAGGTCGCGAAAAAGCGGCCGAGGGATTTCGAAGGACGATGGCGGGCTTCGAACATCCGAATTTTTGGCGGGGTAAACGTAGTCATTGCTTTGGGGATTGAGGTGGGGTGTTCCGCTGAAGGGCGGGATTTGGCAACGGAAGGCCGGAACCTCCGTCTAAGTGAGATCCTAAAAATGGGGTAAGGGGTAAAATCAGCGTCGTGCGGGCCGGTCAGCCAGAAGCGCGGACCAAAACGTCGCCACGCACCCGGGTTTCGAGTTCGGGCATAGGTTTGTTACGCTGAAATGAATCGAGCCGCTCGAAGACCTTGCGTCCCAGCTCTTCGAACGGGACGTGGTAAGTCGTGAGGGGAATTTCGTCCTTAGACTGCTCGGAAAAACCATCGATGCCCGTAATTTTAAGGTCACCGGGAACGCGCAAACCACGCGCATTGGCGGCGATGATCAAACCCCGCGCAATGTAGTCTTGGGAGCATACGACGCCCTCCACCTTGGGCTTCTTGTCGAGGTATCGCTTCGCCAAGTCTGCGGTATCAAGCAAGGGATCGTCGAAATTCGGATTCATGCTCTCATCGAGCAAAACGCTATTGGCGCCCACCGATTTGCCTGCTTCTTCGAGCGCCCACAGATAACCGCGATAACGCTCGGCTACCGAGGGCGCCCAAGAATAATTAGCCAGAAAACCGATACGCGACAGACCGGAATTCAGCAAATGTCGCGTCATGGTGTAGCCGGCATGAAAATTATCCACCGCGACCACGGGGCAGCGCAGACCAGGGAGACTCAAGTCCACCAAAACAATGGGGAATTTGGACTCCACCAGCATACTCGAAAGCCGGATCTGCACCTGCGGAGACGACACGATCGGGTAGATGGCGGCTGCTTTGACATCGAACTCGGCCAAGCGGGAGACCAGCTCGATCTCTTTTTCATAATCGGTCCCCATGGTCAGCGTGACCACCCGGCGACCGCCTTGGCGGGCGGCACCTTGAAATCCGTTAACCGTGCGCCAGATACCCTCGTGACGATCACTCGGATAAATAAAGGCAAATGCATCCAACTCCACCGTCGGCTTGTTCGAATGCAGCGTAGTGCGAATCACCCGCGTGCCAACCCGGCGGCGGCGCTCCACCAAACCCTCATGCACCAAGCGGGTAATTGCCTGGGAAACCGTGTGTCGGCCGCACTCCAACTCAGCCGCCAATTCAAACTCGGTAGGGAGGCATTCCCCCATCGGATACGCGCCTCCCGAAATACGCTCCACCAGAATGCGATAAACGCTTTCTACCTTGGAATGAAGTTCAACTTTCATGAATATGTAGGGCATATTGATTAATCTCCCTGCAATAATCAATATGAAAATAGGTTATTTTTCTGTGGTTGAGTAGGTGGGCGCCGCTCCTACCAGCTATCGCTACGGAACGGCGCAGCCGGTAAAGACGCGCTGCCTCCGATGAGATTGCAACCCTCGGGGTTGTCAGCCCAAGCGTAGCGCACTGCCACCGGAGTTGGAACGTGCTCGCTCCAGGCAACCAGCGTCTCCCCTTCGATCCGCGCCTCAGCCCAAACGAAGACCCGCGCTTCACCTGCGATCGCGACCTGGCGAGGAGGCAAACCGTCGTTCGTGCGCAGGCCGCCCGCCCGGGTAAACGCAACGCGCAACCGCCCACCCTCCTTCGTCAGGCCCGCAAACAGCGGGCCGCACGAATCGCCGGGCTGTCCATAAGCTTCAGACAAAGCCCAGCGGGCAAGCCGCTCCCCCACTGAACGCTTGTTGCGCGGATGAATGTCACCGGCCTCGCCGATATCAATGGCCACCGCCATACCCACGCCTGGCTCGCTCATAGCCGCGGCCTGTGCTTCGCGCAACTCCGCCCACACACTGGGCCCCGGCTGCACACTAGGCGGCATGTAGTTCGCAAGCTGCACTTGGATAAACGGGAATGCCCCCTGCCCAAAGGCGCGGCGCCAGTCCCGCACCATCTGCGGGAACAGCCGGCGATACCTCGCCGCCTCAGAGACGTTGCTCTCCCCCTGATACCAGATCACGCCACGCATTGCGTAAGGGACGAGTGGTGCGAGCCGGCTGTCGAAAAGCGTAAACGGAGAATTCGGACTGCCCGGGGCGATTCGCGCGTCGGGCGGAATCCTCACTCCCCAATCCTGCTCCCGTTCATATCGCCACTCGCCGGCCAGGGTCACGCCACTCATCACGTCACCGGCCACGATCAACTGCATGGCCGAACCAGGCCCCGTCAATCCTCCGTGAAAACAGTGGGAACGTGCCCGCACCGCAATTTGCAGCACCTCTCCACGGACCAAGCCGGCCGGCACACGGTAAACTCTCGGCGTGCACCACGCGTTGTCACCGGCGCTCCACGACAAGCCGCCGACACGCTCACCTCCAACATAGGTATCGTCATGCTTATCGATCGCCCCGAGATGCAACACCAGGTCACGCCCGTGCCACGACGCAGGAAGCGTGACTTGGCGACGGAACCAAAACACACCGTTTTCCGCATGTCCATGATCCTGCCAACGCGCAGGAAGAGTCATCTTCTTCCACAGACGATCATCAAAAGAGGGCGAGGCCCAGCCGCGCTCAAGCCCCAGATTGCAGGCGTCGAGCAACAGGCTTTCCCTCTGCCAATCCGCCGGAGTTGGCGTCACCCCCGGCTCGGGAATTGCGTATGCGGTTTTCTCATACGCACTGACTTCGTCGAGTCCATCGGGATCAAGCACCAGAGCCTCGCGACTCATCCATGCCTGCAAGCGCGTGCCGCCCCAGGCGATGCAGACCAATCCCACCGGCACACCCAGCTCGCGATGTAGCGTCAGCCCGAACCACGCGCCCACTGCGGAAAACTTCCCCAGTGTTTCCTGTGTCGCCGCAGTCCAGCGTCCGTCAATTTCCATCTGGGGTCCGAGACGCGCCGGAGTTTTAACCGTGAGCAGTCGAATGCCTGGCAACCGTGACTCAGACTCGCTCAAGCCCTGCGCAGTCTGGCTCAACTCCCATTCCATATTCGACTGCCCGGCGCAAATCCAGACGTCGCCGATGAGCACATCGGCAATGCTGCGGGCTTCACCGGAGTCCGTGCTGGCCGCCAATTCGTGAGGTCCACCGGCCGGCAATGCCGGCAACCGCACGAGCCAGCGGCCCTCGGGCGAAGCGATGACCCTGCCGACCCGGTCCGCCAACCGCACCGTGACCACTGCGGACGGAGCGGCCGTTCCCCAAATGGGAATGAAAATGTCACGCTGCAAGACGGCGTGATCGGAAAAAACCGGAGCGAAACATAACGGAGAGGTGATCATGGTCGTTGATAATTCCAGGGGCGAAACGTCGTATTCGGTTTTGGAAACAGAAAGGCGCCGAATCAGTCTTTGAGCGGTGCGGACAAGGCCGTCAGCTTGACGTTGTCCAACTCGAAACTGGTGCCCGTGCCCTTGTAGCCTGGCGAAGTGGACTGGGCCATGATGCGCACGTCTTTTCCTTCAGCGCCCGCACGTCGAAATCCACCCGTCGGACTGGCCACGATTTTCGCGATCAACACACCGTCGGAATAAGCCCTGACGGTCGGCCTGATCCCGTTTGTGCTGAAATCAAGTTCCAGCGTAAAGCGATGTGCACCCCGCAAAGCAGACAAGGGTGCGGTGCCGACAATGTTATCCACCACGCCTGAATCCGAGAACGTGAGCAAAGAAACATTATTGGTCTCAGCACCTGGAAAAATACGCAGCTGAAATGCCTTCGACGAACACGCTACCTGCGGATACAAAGCGTTGTAGAGACCGACGCGATAGTCTGGGGTGTTATTGTTCACCTTCAGGTCCATATCGAGCCGGAGCACGAAGTGGCCGGTGGCCGCAAAATCAACCGCCTCGGCCGTGTGAAACATCGGAACGCTGGGACTGGTGACCGGAGCCACGTCGAGGAACCGGAGCACATCACTGGTGCCATTATTGACCACCGCAAAAGTGTCCTCCGAATCGGCCGCTCCCTGGAACGAAACGTTATTTCCAAACCACCAATGCGTGGGGGCGCCGGACTGTCCGGTAAAATCATCCGCAAAGAGAATCTGAGGGCCTGCGGCAGTCTGTCCCTGCAAACCGCCCGACGTGATCAGACCGAGCCAGAAAATCCCCGGCAGCACCGACAATGAGTATGGGTTCATTTTAAATTCTCCCTCGTCTAGCCTCCAACTCCAGGCGTATTTCGCCCATGCGTCGGCGCGTGAGCGGATAATAACAGGCGATGATCGCGGCGATGCCTTGGATGCAGACAGGGAGAATCAAATAGGTCCAAAACATGCGCTGAAGCACCTCGGGAGGCTGGTGAGCGATCTTGGCCGTAAAGCCGCACAGCTCCAAAACCAGACCACCCATGCCCACCGCACACGTCATCGAAGCCTTGATGAACCAGGAGAAAAAAGAGTTCAGCGAACCTTCGCGACGACGGTGGGTTTGGAGTTCATCATGGTCCGCGATATCCGCCTTCATCGACGGTATGAAAAGCCAGACTGCGGAGATGGCCGCAGACTCAAAAACACCGGAGAGTATCTGCAGATAAGGCATGTCGGGCCGCATGCAGACATAGTTCGTCAAGTGACCGATCATCGTGAAAAGGATCATGCTCACCAACACGGCTTTTTTATCGAAGCGCTCCGCCAGCCACGTCCAGGCGGGAATCAAGACGATGCCGGTGACGACCAGCACCGTGCTTTTCCATCCGCCCACCACGGCGGCCGCGGAAAGATTCCCGTCAAAAATGTAGTAGATGTTCACATACTGCGTGAGTGTCGCCACCGAAGCCGAGCCGAGCACCATGAAGAACGAGATGCCGATCAACAACCACATGGGTTTGCAGTGGGCCGACTCCTTCAAGCTTCGCCAGAAGGGATCTCTGGGCTGCCGGTTCACCTCGATTTGGTAGTAGCGCTCTTTGACGAACAACGCCGGCGCCAGACCAAAACAAATAATGGCGGCGGCAATGATCCAGCAGACCACTTTCATGCCGACGACAATGTCTCCTTTGCCGGTGGCCGGATTGGTGAACCAACTGCTCGTCGCGAACGCCAGCACCCAACCACCCAACAAATTCGATACCTTTCCGAAAAACGCCATCCAGGCGGCGAGACGCGTTCGCTCATCGTAATTGGGCGTGAGCTCCATCTGCAGGCCGTAATACGGCATCGACCACATCGTGTAACAGCTGAAGAACGCGATGCCCAGGACGACGAGGTAAGCGACCTCGGCCGCGTCACCCATTCCCCCCGGCATATACCAAAACAACGGGTAGAGACAGCCGGTCAGAACCGCTCCCACTGCGATAAACGGACGACGGCGCCCCCAGCGCGTGCGCGTGTTGTCGGAGATATTTCCCATCAACGGATCCGAAAACGCATTCCACGTCAGAAGAATCGCCAAAACCAAACTCAGCACCGAGGGCCGGATGCCCATGCCGATATTAAAATACGGCATCCACAGCGAACCCGTGAGCAGCCCCGTCGCCATATACTCCGTGTTTACGCCGATGGAGAAGGCGATCTTTTGAGGCAGCGGAATGCGGTCTCCCGCCGGAATTTGAGTGCTGGCAGAAACTCGCGGAGCGCAGGCAAGGGTAGTCATCGAGTCAGGATTGGAGGTGAGCCGGCAGATTGGTTTTATACTGGGAAATCAGCAGCGTGCCGGAGACGCCGTGCGCGACCGTGCGACTGGGATCGGGCTGGTGACTGGCGATCTCTTTGCCGAGGCCCGGATAGGGCGGCTCTTCCTGAAAACGCACCCGCGCTCCGAACGCCGAGCTGTCATGAAAAAACGTGACCGTGGCGTTCTTGAGTCCAGTGACCGCCAGCCGACGTTGGACGTCCACTGCACAGCTGATTCTTTCGGCGCACGCGACCTCTCCCATCTCAGACTGCTGCACGAAAACCCGGCATTCCCGATGCCAGGCCCGCGCAAGCGTCATGGTGCCGCAGCCATCCGCCTCGATGAAGACGTCGCAGCCCACCGGCACAGGCACGCCTTCCGGCAAACGCCACTTCAGGTGAACATTCGTCGACGGCGTGAAACCCGAGAACGTCCAGCCATTGCGCACGCGAGCAGCAACGACCAGCGGATCGAGCGTGCCCACGGTCGGCTTGGTAAAGTGCAGCGTGATGCCAAACTTCTCCAACATTACGCGCATAAGCCGTTCCGTGGTGAACCACTCCTTGGGGTCATCCTTAAACGGGAGCATGCTATGCTTGTCGGCATTCTCACTGAGCGATCCGCGCACCCAGCCGAGCTGGCCACGGCCTGCGACGGTGCAGATAGCGGCGAATACGCGTTTCTCTCCGTCCGCTTCCACCTCGGCGAGCACTTCACCGTTCGGAATGCCATCCGCGAGAATCAACTCTCGCAGACCGCCGCCCGAGAGCAACTCACGGAAACGAATTTTATCGGGAAATTGGCCGTGGCCCAAGACGTCCGGAGTCAGTCGTGTGCGAATGGCCAGATCGCCTGAAATCGGCGCCCCGATCGTCAGGTTCAACAACGCGAGCAACCGCGGATCGGCGGAATGGAGCGGGCCATACAGGAGAACCTTACCTCCGTTTTCGAGGTGGGCGATCAACGCTACGGCCAGCGGCGATCCCGCAGTAGGCGCAGGACAAACGAGGACCGTGTCCGTGAAGAGCGCCGGTTTCGCCTGCCGCGCTTTGAGAAAATTCCCCGTGGTGACGACCGTGTTGAGCGGGAAGCCTTGATTGACGGCGGCACGCATAAACCAGTCGCCAAAGAACACTTCATTGACCCGGTTGTGGTTGCCGAAGGTCCAGTCGTGATACTCGTCAAATGGATAAATCCACGTGACCAGACCGGGTTCGTCAGGGAAATCCCGCAACGCTCTCTGGATGTGCGGAGTGACCTCGTTGGGAACCACATCCGGCATGCGCCCGTAACTGTCGTCGATCGTCAAGAACGCCATCGAGCCGGGCTGGGTCACCTCGCCTGCCGCACCAATGCGGCACACGGACAAGGGGAGATAAATATCGTTGGGTTCACGTCCGTGCCGATCCAGCCACGGGCTGTTTTCCCACCACGGATCGTGAATGTAGAAACGAAACGGAACAACCCCGGTCTCCGGCAACTCGGCGATGTGCGAAAGCCAGCCGATCAACTCCAGTCCGTAGTCGCCGTTCATGCAGGCCCAAGGTGAGTTCACCGGAGCGATCAAATTAAACCCACCCCGGTAGATGTCGCGCACCGGCGAGGCGTGTGCCGAAAGATCCATGCCGGTGGAGAGATTACTTCCGCGCGTCTCAATCGGGATGTGCGGGCACTCTGTCCGAAAATGCTGCCAAAACCGAATGATGGCCTCACGCACATGCGACGCCCGGGTGGTATCGAAGGCATTTCCATCGAACACTTCTCCGGTGACACTCCACGCCTCCAGAGCGAAGCCGAATCCGTTCGAAAGCCATAAATAATCGAAACCCAAATCCGTGAGAAAATGCTGGCTCTGCCGTCCTAAAAAAGTGCCCAACGTGGTGCCATCAGGAATACCTTCGGGAAAGCCCGCGTAAGCACGCGAATCGCCTCTCAAGACCGCCGCACAATTCACCCATTTTCCCTCGCCCATCGTATTGCCTCCGGAAATTTCGGGATGTCGGAGGTATTTGAAAGCGGACTCGGCGAACTCCGGACCCGGGTCAAACGTGCCGCCCACCGTGATGGGTTTTCCGGTCAGCCGAAAGCCCTCATCCTTGAGCGTGCGCACGATGAACTCCAGTCGCTCGTAAGTCAGGCGAGGCGGGTTCTCACAATAAGGCCACCGCCAGGTGTGGAGAATTTTCGGATCGGCCTTCCACGGACCGTTCGCGATGCCCACCCATTTGGCCCACTCGATCTCGACCGCCTTGTCGCGATTGTAATCAAGGATCTCACTGCCGTCCGCAGTCCACAGCAGAAAGGAAATCGTTTCGACGTCACGAGAGAGCGCCTCCCATTGACGGAAAATTCCGCGGCACACGCGACGGATGGCGTCGTCCGAAGGGTCGCGAAACGGTTTCAGGCTCAACTCAAGAATGAGACGCTTCATGGTTCTATAAAAGGATGGGGTAAGGGGAGCTCCGACTGATTTCCTACTCGCAATAACCTTTATCGAGCAGGAAGGAGGTATTCGGCTTGCTTTATTTGCAGGGCATAAGTGCCATTTGCCGATCAAGTGTCCATCATGAAATCTTTTGTTTTCACGCCCTGAGCGACACTTAAAGCGTCTTCACCCTTCTCGGGTTCCAAAAACGAGGTGCACAGCGCTGCGTATTGGTTACGCCGAAGATCCACCCCTGTTCACTCAATCCCCTGATCACTCATTTTTATGTTTTCCGACTCATTCTGGATCTGGCCCGACAATCATCATTGGGACATTCACAACAGCTACGCGCTCTTCCGAAAATCATTTGAGCTCAAAAAAGTGCCCGCCAAGGCCCCGCTTTTTATCACGGCGGACCAGTCCTATCAGCTCTATGTGAACGGTTCCTACGTGTGCCGGGGGCCGGCGCGCGGATTCCAACACCACTGGTCCTATGACGAGGCGGACGTCGGCCCCTACTTGCGGCCCGGGCGCAACGTCATCGCCGTGCGCGCGCACAACCCGGGCTTCAGCAACTTCCAGTATGTGACCCAAGGAAACGCCGGCCTGCTGGTCGCGGCAAAATGGGGCGCCACCCGGATCGTCTCCGACAAGAGCTGGAAATGCCGGCGGCAGTCCGGCGTCCTGTGCGGCACCGTTCCGACAAGCCTTCAACTTTTCAACCAGGAACACATCGACCTGCGCGAAGAGGATCCCCGCTGGATGGAACCGTCCTTCGATGACCGCGACTGGAAATCCGAGGCAGCAACTGCTTTTTCAGGCGTCATGCCGTGGAACCAACTGGAACCGCGCGGCATTCCTTTGCTTGATGAAAACCTGATCGGCCCCGCGCGCTGCATCGGCACCGCGAAAGGCCGCTGCACCGATAACTACGCCGCCACCCGCGACGCCGCCCGCTTGCGCCATGCCGAGGGACTGGCCCACTCACCCTGCGATTTCTTCGCCACGGAAATCCAGGTGGAGACCACCGGCAAGAAACGGTTTCGCAGTTACCTGCTCGATTTCGGGCGCACGGTCGTGGGCAGCGTCGGTTTTCAAATCTTCGGCGCCGCCGGTGGTGAAATTCTGGATACACTGCACGCCGAGACCATCGACGCGGATACACTGACACCCCACTACACGCCCGATAAACACAGCCGCATGGCATTCGCCCATCGGCTGGTTTGTCGCCCCGGCGATCAGTCGCACACCTTTTATCATACGTTCGGCTTTCGCTACATGGTGATCACCGTCCGCGACAGCACGCGGGCGCTGATCATCCGTCCGCACCTGCGCTCGACGCTTTATCCGCTCGTGCAAAACGGTGCGTTCACCAGCTCCGACACGGGACTGAACAAAATCTGGAATGCCTGCGCGTGGACCCAGCGGGTGTGCAGCATGGACGCCTATGTGGACACCCCCTGGCGCGAGCAGGCTCAGTGGTGGGGCGACTCCCGGGTGCAGGCGAAGACCACCTTTTTCTATTCCGGTGACACGCGTCTGTTCCGGCGGGGACTCGCCCAGATCGCCGCCCAAACCGCACCGAACGGGCTTACCTATGGGCATGCGCCCACGATGGCCCACAGCTGCATCCTGCCCGACTTCAGTCTCGTTTGGCTGATTACGCTTTGGGATTTTTACTGGCAGACGGGCTCTGCGGAACCGCTCCTCACCCATCAAAAAACCATCGATGGTATTCTGGGATATTTTGAGGATTATACCGCCCCCAAAACCGGCTTGGTCGGTTTCGACAAGCGCTACTGGCTGTTCCTCGATTGGACCGGCCTCTTCAAAGACGGTTACTCGACCGTCTATAATCTCTGGCTCCTGATCGCACTGGAACGACTCAGCGCAATGTATGGTCGGACGAACCGGCCTGATGCCGCCAAAAAACTGGCTGCATGGGCGAAACGACTGCGCAAAGCCCTTGGCCAAGTTGTGCGTGAAGACGGCCTGCTCTGCGACGGCCTGACCTTCGCCGGAAAGCGCGTGGAGGAAACCTCCATCCACGCCCAAACGCTGGCGATGATCGCCGGCTTTCAGTCAAAGCAAAACGCGCAACGCATCCGGGACGTGCTCCTCCCGTTTATCCGCCAGGAGACAAAGCCGGCCATCTATCCCTCGTGCTACTGGATCACCTATGTCTTCGAAGCGTTAACCACCGCCGGACATGGCGCGGAGGTTATTCGTTTCATCCGGGAAAAATGGACTCCCATGGCTGAATATGGCACGACGTGGGAGCTTTTCGAACCGCGCGTCGGTGATGAAAGTTTTTCCCACGCGTGGTCGGCGCATCCGCTTTTCCATCTCATGCAAACCATCGGTGGCATACGCCAGAGCGCATCCAAGTGGACCGAGATCATCTACGAACCGGTCTTCGAGGGAGAGCTCAACAAAACGGTCGTGCCCACTCCTCACGGCAAAATCCGCAGTGTATGGAAACGAAGCGGAGCACAAATCAAGGTAACGCTCACCCTGCCCAAAGGTGTTTCCGCCACCATTCGCCTGCCCGGACAAAAGCAGACCGTCGTTCGAGGAGCTTCGTCATGGGTAATCAAATCACTCACGCCGCATATACCGGGGTTTGTCTAATTACCTCCCCCTTAAGATGACGCCCACTCCGATTCTCGGCCGCAGAGTTGTTTTTCCTGCGGCAAATCAAGTCGAGATCGAGCACTTCACTCCGCCGGCACCGGCGGCGGGCGAAATACTCGTCGAGACCATCACTTCTCTTTTGAGCACAGGGACCGAGACGATAGCCTTCGGCCGGAAATTTGAGGCAAGCACGCATTGGGATAACTGGGTCCGCTACCCGTTTTACCCGGGCTATTCCTCGGTGGGGACCGTTCTGGCCGTGGGTGCCGAAGTAAGCCAACACAAGATTGGTGATCGTGTGGCCTACCGGATCGGACACCGCTCGCACCATGTGTTAAAGGCCGAGCTTTGCTACTCGGTTCCCAAGGAGATCGATCCGCAAGACGCAGTCTGGTTTGCCCTGGCTAAAATCGCCGGCCACGGCGTGCGCGCCGCCGGCATCACACTCGGTGATGCCGTTGTCGTCATCGGCGCCGGCCCCATAGGACAGATGGCTCTCCGCTGGTCCTTGGCCTGCGGCGCAGGAAAAGTTCTCTGCATCGACCTAGCCGAGGAACGCTTGAAAATGGCCAAATCTGCCGGAGCCATTCCCATCCTCGCATCGCATGGAAATGTGCTTGAAAGCGTCACCCTAGCGCTTGGCGGAAATCGCCCGCCTGTCGTCATCGACTCAACCGGTAACGCGGAGGTGATAAAAACCGCCTTCTCGCTCGCCGCCAACAAAGGCTTGGTTGTTCTCCTCGGCGACACCGGTTCGCCCGGCAGCCAGACGCTGACCAGCGACGTCATTATTCGCGGCCTCAGGCTCGTCGGTTCGCACGACGGGCACAACGCCCCGGAATGGAACAATCCCGTATCCGCCGGCCACTTCTTCACCTTTTTGCGAGACGGCAGGTTTTCCGTCAAAAACCTCAACACACACTTCTTCAAACCCGAGGCATGCAAAGAGGCTTACACTCTCGCGAGTGAAGATCGACTGCGCACGATGGGCATCCTCTTCGACTGGGCCAGCCCATCTCTCGAGAGTTAGTTCAACGAATGGATCGGCTTAACCGATCCGTATTTAGTTTTTTATTACACTAAAGACTCGGCATAATCCACCACGCCGAGGACCTCAAATCCGCCTCCGATAACCGACGGGAAAGAAGCATTGGCAACAAGTCGCGACACCCACGCACTGCGTCGGCTCCTAACCGGATCACTCCCCCACCGCAATCGACGGCAGCCGTAGAGGACCAGCCTCACGCCGACGAGCGACTGCAGGGACAAGTGCCCCCCCCGAATCCGACACTTTCTCCGGAAGGCGGGATTAGGCCATATAAGGGATCGATTCTCAACTGTGCGACGGGCCGTCGGCAGCACCCCTCCACCGCTTGATGCGCGGTGGGCTGATTTTGGCCGATTGGATGCGCGGATCCATTTACCTCCAAATCCTGCGGTGAAAGCCGGGGTCGAGGTGAACTGCTCCGCATCAATAAGGATAGATGCTTCGTCGATCTGACTTCTCGGGCAAATTATAGGTAAAACATCCCTTTCGCCAGTAACACGATTCCCAGCATGAGCACGGCGACGATGCGGTGCGTATGGCGAAACCGGCACACGTCCATCGTTCCCTTGATTGCCGCGCGCATCGAAATGACGAACACACCCAGCACGGCGAACGTCAGGCTCATCTTAAGCGCCAACAGCAGTCCGAAGCGCGATTGGAAAAAGTCCGGTCGGCTCGAAAAGTGCACCCAGAACATCGCGCCTCCGGTGAGATAAAGCAGTGCAACCACCACTGGCATAAACGTGCGCACGCGCCGCGGAATGGCTTCCGCGATTTGTTCACCCACGCCCAACGGGAGCCGTTTTTCAATCGGCTCGATTACGAGCACTTCGAAGAAAACCGCTCCAATGAACGTGATCGCGCAGAGCAGGTGAATCGTGACGAAGAGTCCGTAGTAGGAAGCCATGATGTGAATGAAGGGTGACGCCGGGCGCGCGCCATCATGCACCCGCCGACCTCCCCGCGCCTTGATGTGCATCAAGGCGCCACGAACGAAAAGCGCCTAGGCTGCGGTCATGTCCTCCCGCTTCTCTATGAATACCCCCGCTCCCCGTCACCTCGTTCGCGGCGTGCTTGCCGCTTTGCTCACGTTGTCCGTCGCCCAAGCCGCCGAAGGCTTTTCTCCAACCAAGGGCCCCGTGACCCTTCCGCCCGAAGTCGCCGCGCTCCCGGTCGAGCAGGCCGTGCTCACGTCGCCGCCGCTGGTGCCGCCGCCCATCGCGCGTCGCACGCCCGCCCGTGTCATCGTCAACCTTGAGGTGCGCGAGACCGTCATGCGCATCGCCGACGGCGTCGAATACACTTTCTGGACCTACGGCGGCACCGTGCCGGGTTCGTTCATCCGCATCCGCGAAGGCGACGTGGTTGAGTTTCACCTCAACAATCACCCGTCCTCGAAAGTCCCGCACAACATCGATCTCCACGCGGTGACCGGTCCAGGCGGCGGTGCGGCCTCCACGTTCACCGCGCCCGGTCACAGTTCACGCTTCACCTTCAAGGCCCTCAATCCCGGCCTCTACGTTTACCACTGCGCCACCGCGCCCGTGCCCATGCACATCGGCAACGGCATGTATGGCCTCATCCTCGTCGAGCCGAAGGACGGCCTGCCGAAAGTGGACAAGGAATACTACGTCATGCAGGGCGATTTCTACACCAGTGGAGCGTTCGGCGAGCCGGGGCTGCAATCCTTCGACATGGCGAAGTCCATCGACGAGCGCCCGACCTACGTGTTGCTCAACGGCTCCGTCGGTGCCCTCGTCGGCGACAAAGCCCTCACCGCGTCCGTCGGCGAAACCGTCCGCCTCTACTTCGGCGTGGGCGGTCCCAACCTCACGTCGTCCTTCCACGTGATCGGCGAAATCTTCGACCGCGTGTTCCCCGAGGCCGGCACGAAATACATCCAGGAAAACGTCCAGACCACGATGGTCCCCGCCGGCGGCGCCACCGTGCTCGACTTCAAAGTCGATGTTCCCGGCACCTACGTCCTCGTCGATCACTCGCTCAGCCGCGCGTTCAACAAAGGCGCCCTCGGCATGCTCAAGGTCTCCGGCCCCGAGGATCGCGTGATCTACTCCGGCAAGGAAGTGGACGCCGTCTATCTCGGCGCACAGGCCGGCGCGGGTTCCGACTCCTCCAAGCGCCAGGCCGAGTTGCAGACGCAGATCGCCGCCGAGATCAAGGCCAACCCCGCCATCGCCGGCCTCACCAAGGAAATGACGATCGAGAAGGGGAAGCAGGTCTACATGCAGAACTGCTTCGCCTGCCATCTGCCCAACGGCGAGGGCATGGCCGGTGTGTTCCCTCCGCTCGTGAAGTCCGACTACCTCCTCGCCGACCGCGAGCGCGCCATCCGTGTCGTGCTCAAGGGACTCACCGGCAAGGTCACCGTCAACGGCACGACCTACAACAGCGCCATGCCGCCCCAGCAGGACGCGCTCACCGAGGAACAGGTCGCCGACGTGCTCACCTACGTCACCAACAGTTGGGGCAACTCCGCCAAGCCCTACACCATCGACGAAGTCCGTCGCGTGAAAAACGAGTCGCGTTGATCCGGCCGCTGTTAACCCGCCATGAACACCGCTAAAAAAATCCTGCGCTTCACCGTCGTCGGATTTCTTTTGGCGGCTTCATCCGCGCACGGAGCCGCACCGTCCGCCGGCACCGTGACGATTCCGGCCGGCGTGTATCGTCCGCTCACGCGCTCGACCACCGATCCCGAATCGGTCGCCGTTGCCGCGTTCTCCCTCGGCGTCCTTCCCGTCACCAACGTCGAGTTCCTCGCCTTCGTGCGCGCGCATCCGCAGTGGCAACGCTCGCGGGTCAGCCCGCTATTCGCCGACGCGACCTATCTCCAGCACTGGGCCGGCGATCTCGATCTCGGCGCCGACGCTCCCGCCGATGCGCCCGTGGTCAACGTGTCCTGGTTCGCCGCCCGCGCCTTCGCGCGCGCCCGCGGACAACGCCTGCCGACCGTCGCCGAGTGGGAACTCGCCGCTTCCGCCGGCTACACCACACCGTCCGGCCGCGATGAACCGGAATTCCTCCGCGATCTCTACGCCTGGCTCGCGCGCCCTTCACCCGCCGTGCTGCCGTCCGTCTCCACCGCGAAGGCTAACTCCCATGGCGCACGCGGACTCCACGGTCTCGTCTGGGAATGGGTCGATGACTTCAACACCGCGATGGTCACCGGCGAGTCGCGCGCCGACACCGGTCTCGATCGCGATCTCTTCTGCGGCGCCGGTGCGGTCGATGCGCGCGACACCGGCGACTACGCCGCGTTCATGCGCCAGGCGTTGCGCTCTTCGCTGCAAGCCCGCCAAAGCACCTCGTCGCTCGGCTTCCGCTGCGCCGCCTCCCTGCAACTGCCATCCGTTTCCCCATGAAAAACTCCGCCTGCCTCCTCGCTCTGCTCCTTTCGTTCGTCGCCTCCGCGCGCGCCGCCGACTGCTGCCATCCGGAAATTCCCGCCGCCGCCCCGCTCCCTGCCGCTTCGCTGTATCAACTCGAGGTCGGCTTCACCGACGACACGAACCGCCCGGTGAAACTCGTCGAGCTGCGCGGACGCCCCGTGGCGATCACGATGTTCTTTTCGTCCTGCACCTACGCGTGCCCGCTGATCGTCCAGGACCTCACGCGCCTCCGCGAAAAACTCCCCGCCGACATCCGCGACCGTGCGCTCCTCGTGCTCGTCTCCTTCGACACCGAGCGCGACACACCCGCCGCGCTCCATGCGTTCCGCGACGCCCGCAAGCTCGACGCCCAGTGGATGCTCCTCCGTGGCAACGACGACTCCGTGCGCGAACTCGCCGCGCTCCTCGGCGTGAAGTTCAAGCGCGAGGCCGACGGACAATTCGCCCACTCCAACCTCGTCACGATCCTCTCCGCCGACGGCGAGATCGTCCACCGGCGCACCGGCCTGCGCGGTGGCATCGACGAAGCCGCCGCCGCACTCGCCGCCACCGCCGCCGCGAAACCGTGAATCCCTCCGATCCTTGACCCACATCAAGGCCCCTCCGCCTCCGCTCCGCTAAACTCACCTCCGCCATGAAAACCAAACTCCTCTTACTCTCACTCCTCGCCCTCTCCGGTTTCGTCACGCTTCCCGCGATGGCCGAGACCCCCGCCGCCCGAGAAATCGCGATCACCGCGAACGACTCGATGCAATTCAACGTGAAGGAAATCACCGCCGCCCCCGGCGAGAAACTGCGTCTCACCCTGAGCAACATCGGCAAGATCCCCAAGACCGCGATGGGTCACAACTGGGTTCTCCTCAAGCCGATGACTGCCGACGCCTTCAACACGCTCGCGATGTCGTGCGCCAGCAATGCGCCCGAATTTCTGCCGAAGAACAAAGCCTCCGTCCTCGCTCACACCAAGATGCTTGGCGGCGGCGAGACCGACACCATCGAGTTCACCGCGCCCGCCGCGCCCGGAAAATATCCGTTCTTCTGCTCCTTCCCCGGCCACTTCGGGATGATGAAGGGCAACCTCATCGTCAAATAACCCGCCACCCTTTTCTCCTCCGCATGAACCCCCGCCTTCTCTTCGCCTCCGTCCTTGCACTCTTCGCGTCCACGCTCGCCCAGGCTGAAACCAGTCCGTGGTCGGTGCGCCTCGCCGCCACGTGGCTCCAAACCACCGACGGCTCCACCAACTCCGCCGTGCCCGTCACCATCGAGGACAAACTCATCCCTGAGTTCGACGTGAGCTACGCCTTCACGCAGCACTGGTCCGCCGATCTCGTGCTGACCATCCCGCAGGAACACAGCGTGAAATCCGCGGGCACCCGACTCGGCACCTTCAAGCATCTGCCGCCGACCCTGCTTGCGAAATACAACTTCAACCCCGTCGGCGCGTTCCGTCCCTACCTCGGTGCCGGCGCCAATTTCACGCTGATCTTCGACGACGACCTCCATGCCGGTCCCACGCGCCTGAAGCTCGAAAACTTCAGCGTCGGACCCGCTGGCCAGGCCGGCTTCGACTGGACGCTCAGCGAAAAATGGGCTCTCAACGTGGACGTGAAACGCGTCTTCCTGCGCACCGACGTCACCGCCGGCGGCGCCAAACTCACCGAGGCCCGCCTCGATCCGTGGCTCTACTCGGTCGGCCTGCGTTACGCGTTCTGATCCTCCACCGGCTTTCAGCCTTTCAAAACGCTCCTCAAACCGAGGAGCGTTTTTTGCGTTTCAGATTCGCCGCGACCGCCACCGCACCGACCAGCATCGCCAACGTCGCCGCAAGCAGCGTCTCCATCAACCGCGGACACACCCAGCCGAGTGGAGCGCCCACCAACACCAGCTCACTCACCACCGCACCCGTGAAAAACACCCCGATCCCCGCACGCGTCCATCCGCTATCACGCAACCAACCCAACCGCAGCGCCCAAGCGAGCAACGACGGCGTCACCACGCCGAGAAACACCAGATGCAGAAACGCGATTACCATAAAGCGATGGTTCACCAGCGTCTCCAGCGCCGGCCATGCTGACGCCGCCTGCAATGCGTGCTTCAGTAGAAATGCCGCGACGACCAGCCCGACCAGTCCACGCGCTGCACCGATGAATTTTCCTCCGAAACCCCGCAGTCCGCGCAGCAGATAAAAACAGCCGATCAACTGCGCCGCTCCGCCGACCACCGCCACCGCATACACCCACCCGGGCGGATGCAGCCACAGCGCCGACAACACCAGCGTGAGCACTGCGCCCGCGCCCAGCCACACGGCCGCCCGCCGCGCATCCGCCGTGCGATCCTCCGGCATGTCCTGCCATGCGAGCGCCTGCAGGAAAAACATGAACCACCCGTTGTATTGGCAGTGCAGATAAAAATAGAGCGAGAGCAGGTAGGCCGGCGAATCCCGCATTCCCAGCGCCGCCAGCGGTCCGAGCGTCAGCGGACCCAGCCCCGACATGATCATGAACGCCAGCGCGACGCGTAAATGGATCCGCGCCGCCGGAGTCGCGCGATTCCGGCGCCACAGACGCCACGCAAACACCACCGAGCACACCATGTGCAGAGTCGAAAACACGATGCTCACCGCCCCGTAACCTTGGATGGGATAGGCAATCAGCATCCCGACCACCGCGACCTGCATCAACCCGAACAATCGCCAGAACACACGCACGTCCTCCTCCGCGACGAAACGATGCAGCGCCAGTGCGAAGAATGCGTTGAACACCCAACCGAGAAACGCCGTGTGCGAATGCGCGTGCAGCCAGTGGGTATAGTTTACGCCCGCCATCGGCCACACGCTTTGCCAGCGCAGCAGCGCACCGAGTGCCGCGACCACGACGAGAAAAACGCCCGCGACTCCGAACGCGTGGCGCGCCCTCGTCGTTTCCAGCGTATCCTCTTGGTCGCTCATCCGGCGTCCGCCTCGCGCGAAAAAACCACTGTCCACACGCCCGGCTCCGTTTCACTCGCGGTATACAAAAATCCACGCGCCTGCATAAACTCGTAAAGCGGCACCGGTTCGAAGGGTGCGATCAGGCGCAGCGCCTGTCCGGCTTCCAGTTGCGAGATCGCCTGCTGGATCGCGGGCATCGGCGGACGCTGGCGGGCGACCAGTGCGCGGACATCGAGTTCGAGCGGTTTGAGAGTGTTCATGGGGTGAATATAACCGGCGGCGCGCTCAAAGACCTTGATCAACCTCAAGCCACGATGCGACTTTAAGGCTGTGCCGCCAGCCCCGTCCTCCCCTCTGAGTGGTTTCCGCAAGACCGCCATCGTCGCCGCCCTGCGCAAGAGCCGCATGTTCTCCGACCTGCCGCCGGCGGACATCGAGGCCATTGCCGACGGTTGCACCGTGCGCACGCTCGCCAAGGACGAGACGCTTTTCCGCGAAGGCGAGAAAGCCGACGGTTTCTACGTCGCGCAGACCGGCCGCATCAGCATCTACCGCCTCACACCCGACGGCCGCGAACAGATCATCTGCGTGTTCCAGCCGCCCGAGAGTTTCGCGGAGGTCGTCATGTCCACCGTGGAAACGTATCCGGCCAACGCGATGGCGCTCGAGCCGTCGCAGGTAATCGTCATCCACAAAAAG
Organism: Rariglobus sp.; assembly: GCA_035459785.1. GTDB lineage: Bacteria > Verrucomicrobiota > Verrucomicrobiia > Opitutales > Opitutaceae > Rariglobus. The sequence continues at coordinate 46,779 of DATHXF010000121.1, forward strand.
CATTTCCGCGAACTCGTGTGCCAGAAGCCAGAGCTCGCGTTGCACATGCTCGCGTCGATGAGCCTGCACCTGAAGCACCTCGTGCAGACGATCCACGACATGAAGGGAAAGCAGATCGAAGGCCGCCTCGCCGAGTGGTTGTTGCAGCACAGTCCCGATTCCGACGGGGCGAAGTCCTTTACGCTGCCCGTGAGCAAAAAAAATCTGGCCGCCCAACTCGGCGTCACTAGCGAAACGTTTTCGCGCACTCTCGCTCGTTTCCGTCGCGAGGGCCTGATCGAAGTCGCCGGACCACAACTGCAGTTGATCAATCGCCCCGGCCTGCGCGCCTACGTCGAAGTCTGAGAATCGCTCTGGCTTGACCCACATCAAGGCGCATTGCGCCCGCCTGCGCTAAGCTGGGCGCCGATGAGTCATCCCACGCTTCTTCCCTCCGACCAGGCGCAGTCCCTCGCACTCGCCGACGCGGCGCAAACGTCCGCCGCCGGCATCGTCAGCCGCACCGTGCTGCAAACGCCGGAACTGCGCGTCGTCCTGTTTTCCTTCGCCGAAGGCCAGGAACTTACGTCGCATACCAGCCGTCGCCGCGCGGTCGTCCAAGTTCTCGAAGGCGCGTGCGATTTCTTCTACGCGGAGGCCTGGCACCGCCTCGCCGCCGGCAGCGTGCTCCACCTGCCGCCGAATCATCCGCACGCCGTGCGCGCCGCCGCCGGACCGTTTTCGATGCTCCTCACGCTTGGAGCAGAAACCGCCTGAATTTCCCTATGAATACCGAAGTCACTCCCGCCTCCGCCACGATGGACCTCACGCACTTCGACGTGCGCGTCATTCCCTGCCGCCAAAAACACGCGCTCATCTTCGCCCGCTGGGCAGTGCTCCCCGTCGGCGCCCACTTCGTGCTCGTCAACGACCACGATCCGGTGCCGCTCTACTACCAATTCGCCGCCCAGTTCCCAGCAGCCTTCAGTTGGGAATACCTTGTCGCCGGCCCGGATGAGTTTCAGGTCAAGATCACGCGTCTCACAGCTTCGCCGGATCAACCCGCCATCGTTCCTCCTTTCAAAGGCTGCGGCGGCGCTTCCACCGATACCGAAGTCGATGCACGCGGACTGGAACCCCCGGAACCGATGATGCGCATCCTCAATGCCGTCGAGACGCTGAAACCCGGCGCCACCTTGCGCGCCCGCACCGACCGGCGTCCCGTGCATCTTTACCCTGAACTCGACGCGCGGGGCGTGCGTTACGTCAGCGAACAAGCCGCCGATGAAAGCTGGATCACCACCCTTAATCGTTCCTAACCGCGCGCCGACACCGGCGCGACCGACCTCAGTGCCGATGGTCGGCGGCGGTCTCCTACCACTGGCGTTTATCATGCTCGGCCTCATCGCGTTGGCGGTGTCGGGTGGGTGGCTGATACGGCAACCCGATTTACTCGGGCTGCCGTATTTTCATCCGCATGTCGTGGCCCTCGTGCACCTCTGGCTGCCGGGCTTTTTGCTCAGCGTGTGCATCGGGGCGCTTTATCAGCTCATGCCGGTTGTATTGGGCGCTCCGCTTCGGTTGCGGGTATCCTTCCTTTGGTTCCACTTTGGCCTGCACACCGTCGGAGTCATCCTATTGGTCGTGGCATTTGCCACCGGACGATTCGCTTGGGCCGGGGTGGGCGGGACTTTGATCTCTCTTGGTATAGTCATTCTGCTCGTAGCCGTGCTGAGAACTTTCGTCCGAGCCGACCGGCGGGACGCCCCGGCTTGGTGCTTCCCGTTGGCGACCGGCTGGCTGGCTGCGACGGTGCTGGCCGGCGTAACGCTGGCGGCGAACCGCCATTCGCCATGGCTGCCATTGTCCATGATGGACCTGCTTCGCGCCCACGCACACCTCGGTCTCGCGGGCTTTTTCCTCACGCTGCTGCAAGGGACGACATTCCAACTCATCCCCATGTTCACGATGGGTGAACTGCGCCGACCAAGACTGGTGTGGGCAGGCATTCTGGCGACACAGGCTGGAGTGCTCACCCTGATTCCCGGACTCGCTTGGGACCAAGCTGTGGCGATCCGTGCGGGCACGGTTATTGTCGCTGCGGGCATTGCCTGCAGCGGCATCGCGTTGCAGGTCACCTTGCATTCGCGTCGCCGCAAAAAAGTGGAGCCCGGCATCAAAGCCTTCGTCACCGGCGCAATCTTGCTGGGACTTGCAACGCTGATCGGTGCCAGCCTTGCCTTTGCCCCGGAAGGAAGCGCTGAAGTGCTGCGCGTCGTGACTACGTATGGCGTCGTGCTTATCCCGGGCGCGCTCAGCCTGATGGTGCTCGGTATGCTCTGCAAAATCGTTCCTTTCCTTGTGTGGATGCGTGCTTATGGGCCAAAAGTGGGCAAGCAGCCCGTGCCCATTGCGACTGCACTCGCCTCGCGTTCCCTCGAATACGCCTGGCTGGCGCTTCACCTGATCGGACTTGGTTTGCTGGTCGCCGGGCTCTCGATTGCCGGCGGCGTCACACTGGCTATAGCGACCGCGTTTTTTCTCGCGAACATGCTTCGCGTCCTCGTCCACCTGCGCGACCGGAGCCCGCCGGTCATTATTCTCGCCAAACCCCATTTTTTATCATGAACACGGTCGTCCCCGCTCCCGAAATCCAAACGCTGCGGGAAGCGTTCAAAACCGTCTACGACCCCGAATTCGGAGTGAGCATCGAAGACCTCGGCCTGATCTACGACATCAGGGTCGAGGCAGGGATCGTTTTTGTGACGATGACGCTCACCTCGATGTATTGCCCGGCGGGTGATGTCATCGTGAATGGCGTGCAAGCCGCGGCTGAGGCGGTCCCCGGCGTGGTGCGCGCCGAAGTCGAACTCGTCTGGGACCCGCTTTGGAGTCCCGAACGTCTCTCACCGGAAGCCCGCCGCCTACTCGGGTGGGATATTCCGCGCACCGAATCGTAGTAACGGGCGATGTGAGAACGCGGCGACGCCTGCACATCTCCTTGCTGGAGCTCATCCACAGAGGTGGCCTGCTGGCCATGGGGATGGGGACAAATGCGGGAGAATCCAATTTATCTGCCAAAAATTCTGCACCATGGTGCACCTTGCTGAGAGGCATGTTTTCAGCCTTTCAGACTTTATCAGAGGAGACGCTTGCTGACGCTAGCGTCTGAGTGGGGTTTGCATGCTGCCGATCAACTTCTGCGCCCGGCTCAGAAAATTGGCCGCCGAAATCATGCTGAATCCGGCGCCAACCGATCAGATCAAAAGCCCGAGGCGCGCTTTTTACATGCCCAACGACAGCGCTTAATTCTGCAATTACGGCAACCCCGTTTGCTAGGACTTTCTAGCAAGTCCGCCATGGCCTTCAACGGGGGTTGTCCAAGCTGAAAAAGAGGAATACCCTGACACGGTCCTCAAAACTCAGGGCCAAATCAGGAACGTATTGCCATTTGCTGCGAGTGGGAAATCTGCAAAAACAGCGCTACCCACCGAAGCTGCACGAATCGCTCTGAAAGCAATCAATCCGACGACTCAAAACGAGTCGCTTTCTTAACGACTCGCAGAGCATCGCCGAAGAGGGTCTCATGTTATCTTCGCTCCGATCAAACCAACTATTTGTCCGAAGGAGCCCGCTTCCCAAAACGAGGATGGAGATCGGGAACGAGACAACGGAATCGAATATGACACGTTCTCCAAATACGCACGGCGCGTGTTTTCACACGCCCTCGCCGAATCCTTTTTAACAAAAAACAAAGGAACTCATCAACTCACCAATCCTTCGGCAATCGACGTTCTTTCTGCTGTCGATCAATCCATCCGTTACTTCAAGCTTACCGATAAAGTTAACGAGGATGGATATGATGCGGTGCAGCGAATCGGCTGCCGACTTCGATTTGGATTGGTTTACGACTCAGTAACGGTTGAACGGCATGCGACAGAATTTTTCCGCGTTCATTGGTTTAATCCCAACGAATCAAAATTCTCGATTGGGCTAGTTGCAGTCGAGGCAGAGGCGATGATCGAAATGATTCGTCATCTCGTGATTTTCGAAAATCACCGCGCCCCTCCATATCTTCTGATAGCAGTCGAAAAGCCAAATGGTCGCCTTCAGCGAGCCTATCTGCATCAGGTTTGTGTTGACGCCGATTACTTGATTTCCGCTGCAAGTAGCTTCGAAATTGCATCCTGTTATCGCATCATAAAAGAAGGAGGTGTAGTCGTTTCAGTGATTAAAAAAGATGACTTTTCTCGGGTTCTGGCAGCGTTCGGTTTTCGGTTACCTCTTGGGGAGCGTTGGCGTTACAGACCCGATTTTCTAGTATTTACGCAACAAGACGTTAAACTCCACTTAGACATTCATGAAGTGCGGGGATTCAAATTAGGTGAGTATCCGTTTTACGACGCGTGCCTTGTGCAAAAGGAAATCTATTATCTGGGCCTATTTTCCAATGTGACCTACGTGGAAATCGACGGCATGCGGGTTCAGGAGCCCCCCTTCAACCGTCAGCCCGAATGGTGGCCAGGTATCGACTACGACATCGAGGCACCGGCGGAAGATTTGCTAGTGGATTAGCCGATGTGAGGAGTTCAGTTCGGTAAAACTACGTAGAAACTACGTGGTTTGTGCCCCTAAGTTGCCCCATGTTTCCCTATGTTTCATTTTCGGGTGATCCACATTGAGGCCGCCTAAATATCGCGTAACTGCCTCACAAAAAAGCCCTCCTGTGTTACGGGAGGGCTTGAAATTGGGTGCAGGGGTTGGATTCGAACCAACGACCTTCAGGTTATGAGCCTGACGAGCTACCGGGCTGCTCCACCCTGCAATAAGTGGGAGGGCCAGAACATGTTTTCGCACTCCCCTCTGTCAACGGCCATTTTCTAAAATCGCCGATTCTCCGCTTGCCAGCCCCTGCGTCGCCCTCTGTGCTCTTACTTTCCTTCTCCCAATTCCGGGCGCGGGAAACAACAACCACAACACTCATCTCGATCGCAAGGCGGCCCATTGGCCGACCTGTGTTTCCAAGATACATAGATCAATACCATGA